>CALMOK010000108.1 GCA_937871825.1 uncultured Alphaproteobacteria bacterium | reverse complement strand
GGGCGGTGCGGCCGGCCCGGGCGCGCGCGGCCGCGGCGTCGGCCTGCGCGAGCGTCGGGTCGCTCTTGATGTCGGAAAACACCTCGACGGAGAAGCCCGCCTCCTCGAGGATCCCCAGAACCTCGTCGGTCATGCCGGTCGCCTTCAGGCCCGGGTCGGCGGTGAGCAGCACGCGCGCCCCAGCCGGAACCAACGAGGCCGCAAGGATGCCGACTTGTCGCCGCGCCCCAGCCCCGATCGTCATGCTGGGTACTTGCGCCAATTGGTAGGTTGTCATGGCCCGCCCGGTCGATGGTATTATCGGTCATGACTTGGTCAAACCGGATGGGTGGTCGGCAAACACGTTTTGGATATGGCCCGGCCTCAAAATTCGGCGGGAGGCCGATCCGGACAAGCGCTCGCGCACTCCCCGTTCCGCGTCGAGTGTGGTGAGATGGCGATGAACCAGGCCGATCCCGGCAAAACGTCCGCGCCGCCACCGGAAATCGAGCCGTCCGCCCCGTTGGCACGCTTCGACGAACCCACGCCCATGGTCGACCCCGTAGATCCCGCCAAACATGTCCCCAACCTCAAGCTCGCCTTGCGCGGCGCGCGGGTGGAGGAGGCGGAGCGCGCCCAAGGGGCCGACGGTTTGCGGGGCATGGAGCTTGCCCGGCTCGAAATGTTGCGCGACGAGATCGAGCCGGTTCTGGCGCAGGTCCCGTCCGACATCGACCTGTTCGACGCGGCCATCCTGCCGGGCCTCCATCCCCGCCTGTTCATCGACATGCTGGCCTTTGTCGAGATGGGGCACGACAAGCGGGTGTACCGCTTCGTGCGGACCACGCGGCACGGACGGGTCGTCCTGGCCGAAACCGAGCAGGCCGAGGCGATGGCCGAGGCCATCACGGCCTATATCGCGCGCCGCCTCGTCGACCGGGAAAAGGCGCTCGACGCCGAGCCGGCTCGCGAGGTTTTCCGCGAAGCACCCGTCGCGGGTCCGCCGCCCCCGCCCGTCGACCACCGCCCGCCGCCGCGCGGCGAACGGGCGCGCTGGGCCGAGCGGGCCGTCCGGCTGCTGCTCGACTATGCCGGCATCCTGGCGCTTTGCGTTCTGGCCTGGGTGCTGGTGCGCGCCGGCTATGCCGGCTGGCCGGTTCCGCCTCGGTGAACGGCCCGGCCGGCCGGCAAGCGGCGTGATCCCCGCCGAGCCCCTGCCACGCCCCGGACGATCGCTCAAATCCCAATCGGCTCGCCGGCGTCGCCCGCGAGGTCCACCGTGCCGAGGTCGCCGATGCCGCTCAGGTCCGGCAAAAGGCCGCGCCGCCGCGCCGTGACCAACCAGCCTTTTCCCTGTTTCTCGATGGCGACGAGGTGGTAGGCCGCGCGATGGTTCGGGCTTCCGGGAATGGCGGAAGCGGATGGCACCCCGAGGACCGGAACGGCGCCGTCCGGCCCCGGCAGGTGGGCCAGCATGGCCCGGTGGTTATGCCCATGCAGGATCAACTCGGCGCCATGGGCGGCGATGATGGCTGCAAAGGCGCTCGTGTCGCGCAGCCCGCGTCCCGCGCTGGCCCCGGCCCGGTAGGGAGGGTGGTGGATCATCACCACCCGGGCGAGGCCCTCGCGCTTGGCCTCGGCCAGCAAGGGGCCGAGCGCGGCGCGCTGAACGGCCCCGAGCGCGCCGGACGCCAGGAAAGGGGCGGTGGGAATGGCCGACGACAACCCGATCAGGGCGACCGGGCCGCGTCGACGCCGATACGGGAAAGCGGGCGCCGCCAACCCGCCGGGATCGGCGAGCCAGGGCACGAAGGTGGTGGCCAGCGGCCCCAATGACGCCCGCACGTAGGCGTCGTGGTTGCCCGGCACGAAGCTCACGTCATGGGGGACCCCGAGCGTTCGCAGCCAGGCTTCGGCGACCGGAAACTCCGCCGCCAGCCCGAGGTTGAGGATGTCGCCCGTCATGGCGATGTGGTCGGGCGCGGCGGCCCGGAGGTCGGTCACCAGGCTGTTCAGCACCGCCATGTCGTGCAGGCGCCCGCGGCGGTTCCAGTTGATGAAGCCGGTCAGCCGCTTGCCGGCCAACTCGCGCAGGCGCGGGCGCGGAAGCGGGCCGATATGGGCGTCGGACAGGTGGGCGAGCACAAAGGACACGCGATGCTCTGTCGCCCACGCCCCTTCCCCCCGTCAAGCCCACCGCCGCGCGAACGGGGGATTGCGGGATTTCGGGAAAGCCCTCACAACCTCTGGCTGCGTCCAGTGCCGATCGCAATGGTTCCGACGAGCTGCAGCATGACCCACCCGATCCGATGACCCGTCCGACACTGCCGAGGCTGACCCGCCTTCCCGTGCAATGGGCCATCCACGCCGTGGCCCGGTTCTCGCGTCCCCTGACCATGGGGGTGAGGATCGTGATCTTCGATCGTGACGGGCGCGTCTTCCTGGTGCGGCACACCTACGTTCCGGGCTGGCATTTTCCAGGCGGCGCGGTCGAACCCGGCGAAACCGTGCGGGAAGCGGCCCGTCGCGAAACCAGGGAAGAAACCGGCCTGGTCATCGTCGACGAACCCATCCTGCACGGCATCTTCCTCAACCGCCACATGACCAGGCGCGACCACGTGGTGGTTTTCGTGTCGCGCTCGGTTCAGGGCGAGGCGGGCGGAACCGCCGATTGGGAGATCGCCGAATCCGGCTTTCACCACCCCGACGCCTTGCCGGACGCCACCACGCCCGCCACCCGCGCCAGGCTGGCCGAAATCCTCGACGCTGTGCCGGTGGGTGAAATGTGGTAGGGCGACGCGGCTTTCCCGGCTCCCGAGTTCCCCCAGCATGACCGATCCGACGCTCAGCCTTTCAATCGTCGTCGCGCCGCAGAACGGGTCGGACACCGCCGCCGTGGAGCGCCTGACGGAGCGCGTCTTCGGCCCCGGCCGTTTCGCGCGCACCGCCTACCGGCTGCGCGAGGGCACGCCCCCGCAAGCCGCGCTCTGCTTCGTGGCGCGGGTCAGCACGCTGCTGGTGGGCGCCAACCAGTTGACGCCCATCAGCTGCGGCGACGCGCCGGCGCTGCTGCTCGGTCCCTTGACGGTCGACCCGGCCTTTCGCTCCCGCGGCGTCGCCCGCGCCCTCATGGATTTGTCGCTGGAGGCCGCCGGGGCGGCCGGACACCGGCTGGTGGTGCTGGTCGGCGACGAGGCCTATTACCGCCGCTACGACTTCGCCCGGGTTCCCAATGGCCGGCTCACGATGCCCGGTCCGGTCGACCCGGCGCGCTTCTTGTACCGCGAACTCGAGCCGGGCGCGTTCGAGGGCGTGCAGGGGGCGGTGCGCAGCGCGGATTGAGGGTGGTTGGACCATCGGTGTGTCGTCTCGTGGCGACGAGAACACCACGTGCATCGGGCAGCGGCGCTTATTTGGCCGAGGCGGATGTGGATCGACCCTCGATCCGCTCCGCGAGGTGTCGAACCCTAGCGCCTGACGATCATCAAGCGGCCGCACGGTGCGTCGCGGTCAGCATCCAACTGGACAAGCGGCGCGCCGGCATGGGTTTCGCCATGTGATAGCCTTGTCCCTCATCGCAACCCCATGCCGTCAGCAAGTCATAGGTTTGGCGATCCTCGATGCCTTCGGCCACGACGCGGTATCCAAGGTCGTGTGCCATGGTGATGATGGTGCGCACCAGGGTCTTGTTCGTTTGCGAGGTGGGAAGGTCCATCACAAAGGAGCGGTCGATTTTCAAAATCGAGATCGGGAGTTGCCGGATATAGGCCAGGTTGCTGTAGCCGGTGCCGAAATCGTCGATCGCGATGGCGATCCCCGCTTCCTTTAAGGCCCTTAACTGTTCCACCACCCGCGTCGGGTTTCGGGCGACGGCGCTTTCGGTGAATTCCAACTCAAGATGTTGCGGCGAAAGGCCCGCTTCGCGGACTTTTTGCAACAACCGTTCAGCGAAGTCCTTCTCGTCGAGGTTCAGGGCCGAGGCATTGACCGAGACACGGATATCAAGCCCTTCCAGATTCCATGCGCGGGCCTGGGCGATCGATTTGACCAGGACCCAATCCGTCAGGGGGCGGATGAGGGCCGTTTGCTCGATGAGCGGAATGAACTCGCCCGGCGGCACGTTGCCGAGGCTCGGGTGTTGCCAACGCAACAAGGCTTCGACGCCGGGCATCTGACCTGTCGCGAGTTCGACACGCGGCTGGAAGACGACGTGAAGCTGGTCGTCGGCGGCGAGCGCCGCCCGGAAATCGTTGAGCAAGGCGAAGCTGCGGGTTTTTTGTTGATCGTGCGTCGGATCATAGGACGCGCAGCCATCAACAGCGTTGCGGGCGTCGTCTCCCGCACTGAGCAGATGCCGCAACACGTCCTGAGGCATCACTTCGCTCGCCACGAAATCGTAGCAACCGATGGCGGGACTGAGCGTGACAGGAACGCCGTCGCAGAAAATCGGCTGGGCCAGCGCGGCCATGATCCGAGCGGACAGCGCCGGGGCCGTCGTTGGCGATCCGGCCTCGCACAGCACGACGCAACGCATCTGCCCGACATGATAAAGGCGTGCGCTGTTGCCGATCTGATGCTGCATGACCTGCATGGCTCGCTTGGTCAGCAGATCCGCATGGGCACTGCCAAGAACCCGAAGGGCGTGCGTGACCTCGGCCGAGGATGAGAATTCGACGATCACCGCGGCGCTGGGCAACCCGGCGCAGCAACGCGTTTGGTCCTCCAGATCTTCAAAGAATTGATGCTGGTTCGCGTAGCCGCTCGTGGCATCGACGCGGCCGATCGTGTTCTGCAACTCGATCTGGCTCATTACCAGGCCGGCGAGATCCTGCAAAATACGCCTTTCGCCATCCGCAAGGGTGCGACACTTGTCGTCGACGACGCAAATAGTCCCGAGACCATGCCCTGACCGCGTTATGAGCGGCGCACCGGCGTAGAACCTGATGCCCGCCTGGGCGAGGGGCGACCCGACGAAGCGCGGATCTGCCTGTAGATCGGGAACAACGAAGACGTTACTGCCCTGGATGGCGTAGTTGCAGGGGGCCTGCTCACGCGGGATTTCCGTCAGATCGACGCCAACCTTTGACTTGAACCATTGTCGATCCCGATCGGTCAGCGAAACCGTGGAAACGGGTGCCGAGAGAAGCTGGCTGGCAAGCCGCGTCAATCGATCGAAGGTTTCACTCGGCGGTGTGTCGAGCAGGCGGAGATCACGGAGCGCGTTCAACCGCGCTTCTTCATTGGTCAGTGAGTCAACAAAATGCGCCATCGAACTCCCCATCAGATGCGCAAGCTTCGTCGCTTCGGCTTGCCTATGGGTTAAAAGTTCGAATGGAAAAATAGACTTTAACGGACTGGTTACGCGAGCACTAACAAACTTATCTTCACTTTATCGACTTCCGCTTGGTAAACGAGGGGCGATCGGCTTGAGCACCTTGAAAAACACCCGATGGCGGATCCGGCGTTCCATCTTGGAAGCTGTCGCGATCGCCGATCGAACCCTCAAGGCGCGCTTCGCCGGAAGCCCCGTCCTTCGTAAAGCCAAGCCAGAACGGTGCTGCCGAGGAGCAGCAGCAGGCCCGACAGCCCGATGGCCAGCGGCACGATGCCGACGCTCCGGACGACGCTCGCTTCGGTGCGTCGAACCCCCACGTAATCCGATCCCGCGTAGCGCGAACCGTCGCGCATGGCCACGAGGCGCGGCAGGGTGACGCCGTCGCCGTCGCCGGTGGAGATCCGCCGCACCGAGCCGCCGGTCGCCTCGGCGATCGCGCGAAGCCGGTCGGGCGTCGACACCACGTCCTGGAACTCGCGGGGGTTTTCCGGGCCGACGTTGGCCAGCACCGTCAGGGTGCCGTCGGTCAGGCGGTACAGGCCCAATTCCTCGACGCCCAATGAGCCGCGCGACAGGCCGGGTTCGGCGGCCGTCAGCGTGACGGTCCGGGTCGCGCCCGAGGGAAGGGTGACGGTGACGGGCGCGACCGATCCCTTTACGCTTTGCCGCTCGACCAGCAGGTCGTGGCCTCGCACGCTCGCCCGCAGCGCTTCTTCCTCGAGGTCGGGCTCCTTCATGAGCCAGTGGGCGAGCCGGCGCGTGAGGTCGAGGTAGGGCCCGCCCCCCGCGTAGCCGCGCGCCCACAGCCAGATCTGGTCGCTGAGCATGAGGGCGACCCGGCCCTTGTCCTCCCGCGACAGGACCAGCAAGGGGTGCGAAGCGGCGCCCGTCATCACCGTGGTGCCCTTGACGACATCGGCGTCGATCTCGCGGAACCAGGGTCCCCAGGTCGGGGCGGCTGTCGGGGTGGTCGCGCCGCTTCCGGCCAGCCCGCGCGTGACGGGGTGCTTTTCGCCCTCGGCCGTGACCGCGGCGCGGAAGGGTTGCTCCGTTACCGTGCCGGTCGGCCGCGCCGGGGCGATCGCCCCGAGGGGGGAATAGAAGAGGCCGTCGGGACTGGCGTAGTCGGGGCCGACGGCGATCAGCAGCGCGCCGCCGCCCTGCACGTAGCGGGCGATGTTGTCGAAGTACACATAGGGAAGGATCGACTGGTTGGAATAACGGTCGAAGATGATCAGGTCGAAGTCGCCGATCTTGTTGCCGAACAACTCGTTGGTCGGAAAGGCGATCAACGCCAGTTCGTTGATGGGCGTGCCGTCCTGCTTCTCGGGTGGCCGCAGGATTGTGAAATGCACTAGGTCCACATTGGCGTCGGACTTCAGGATGTTGCGCCACATCCGCTCGCCCGAATGCGGCTCGCCCGAAACCAGCAGCACCTTGAGCTTGTCCCGCACCCCGTCGATCGTCACCACGGCCTTGTTGTTGAGCCCCGTGAGCTCGCCCGGCAGGGTGGGCACCTCCAGTTCCACGACATTGGGTCCCGCGTGCTCGACCGGAACCGGAACCGCGATGTCGGTTCCCACCTGGGCCCGCATGGTCTCGATGGTCACACCGTCCCGGCGGACGTTGACCACCACGGGTTCGCCCTTGTTGGCGGTGTCGAGAACCCGCGCCTGGATGGTCTGGCTTTTGCCCACGATGCCGAAGCGGGGCGCCTCGATGAGTTCGATCCGGCGGTCGCGCTCCCCTTCGTGCCCCGTCACAAGCACGTGCAGCGGCGCCTTGAAGCCGAGCCCCTCAACGCCGGGCGGCGCGTCGTCCACGAGCCCGTCCGTCACCATGAGGACCCCGCCGATGCGCTCGGGCGGCACGTCGGCAAGGCCGGCGCTCAAGGCCCCGAACAGCCGCGTGCCGTTGTTGTCGACGTCGGTTCGCCCGCTTTCGATGAAGCGCGGCTCGACGTTGGGCAGGGCGGCGAGGCTTTTCTCGACCGCGGCGCGCGCATGGGCGGTTTGCGCCGCCCGCTCGCCGACCGTCTGGCTGCCGCTTTGGTCCAGAACCACAGCCACCACGTCCTTGAGGCCGTCCCGCTCTTCGCGCACGAAGGACGGATCGCCGAGCGCGAGCAGGATCAGGGCGAGCGCCACCGCCCGCAAGGTCGTGCCGCGCCGCCCCCCCCAGTAGCCGAGCGCCACGGCGGCCAACGCCCCGACGGCGAGGGCGGCCAGCAGGGACAGCGGCAGCAGGGGCGAGAACTCGACCGAAAACCGGTTCATCAATGGGCCAGCCGTTCCAGGAGGTCGCGAACATGGACCTGGTCGGCCTTGTAGTTGCCGGTCAGCGTGTAGATCACGAGGTTGATGCCGCTCCGCAGGCTGAGTTCGCGCTGCCGCGCGCCGCCGGGAACCAGGGGATACAAGGGTTCGCCCTGCGGGTCGGTGGCCCAGCCGGCCGCGAGATCATTGGCCGTGATCACGATGGGCGACACGCTGTCCCCCGCCCGGACGGGACGGTTGGCGGTCTCCTTCGAGGCGGGCGGCAGCGCCTCGATCCAGGTCTGGCCGCTGGCGTAGCGGCCGACGAACCCCGACAGGAGATAGAAGGTCTTGGTGACCACGTGGTCGGCCGGAACCGGCTCGAGTTCGGGCACGTCGACGCCGCGCAACAGTTGGCGCAGCCACGCGGCTTCCGCCGTCGGGGCCGCGTCGGGGCGGCTCGTCAGCGCGTCGCGCGTGTCGAACACAACCGTGCCGCCGCCCTTCATGAAAGCTGCGACCCGGTCCACCGCCGCCGGGCTCGGCTGCGGCTGCGTCGCCACCACGGGCCAATACAGCAGGGGATAGAAGGCGAGCTCGTCCTTGTTGGGGTCGAGCCCCACTGGCTCGCCGGGCGCCAACGAAGTGCGGTCCGCCAAGGCGTTCGACAGGGCGGTGAGCCCGAGGCGGCTCGCCTCGTCCACCGTGCCGTCGCCGGTGATCACGTAGCCGAGCCGCGTGGTCAGCGCCGCTCCCATGTCG
>CALMOK010000107.1:10242-10560 GCA_937871825.1 uncultured Alphaproteobacteria bacterium | reverse complement strand
CACAAGCTACACGAGATCGTCGACGTCGCGAGCCATGTGGTTGTGCTGCGCAACTGACGGGTTGCCTGGACCGGCGACATCGAGAACACAAGCGTCGACGCTCTGGTTGGCATGATGGGCGGCCGGATTGGGATGCCGGTCCGCCACGATGGCCGAGCGGCGGCGGCCGGCGGCGCGGTGCGGGTGCGGATCCGCGGTCCGCTAACAGAGGCGCTCGGTCGGGACATCGAGCTTCGGGCCGGCGAGGTGGTCGGTTTGGCGGGCCTGGAAGGCAGCGGCCAGAAGGATCTGCTGCACGCGATCTTTACGCCCCCATCC
>CALMOK010000107.1:0-10232 GCA_937871825.1 uncultured Alphaproteobacteria bacterium | reverse complement strand
ACGCCGCGGTGTTGCCGACGGGTCCGGCGAGCTTCGTGTCGGGCGACCGGCAGCGTGAAGGCGTCTTCCCTTTGTGGAGCGTGCTCGACAACGTTGCGCTCGGGCGGATCACCAAGCGGGTCCTCACCGGCATCGTGTCGCCAAAAGTCGAGCGGGCGGCCGCGATCGGCCCAGTTGAACGACTCAGGCTCGATCCGAGGCGGCTCGACTCCGACATATTGACGCTCAGCGGCGGCAACCAGCAGAAGGCGCTGATGGCCCGCGCCCTCGTCGGCAACGAGCCGACGATCCTGCTCGACGATCCGACGCGCGGCGTCGATGTCGGCGCCAAGGCCGACTTCTACGGTCTGATCCGGGCCGTTGCGGACGGCGGCCGCCTGGTCGTCTGGCATTCCACCGAGGACGGTGAGTTCCTGAATTGCGACCGTGTGCTGGTTTTCGCCCAGGGCCGCGTTGTCGCCGATCTCGCGGGCGCGACCGTGTCCGAAGACGCGATCGTGCAGGCGTCCTTCGCCGGGGGAGCGGCAAGCGCCGGGAGCGAGTTGGACCGTGGCTGGAGCCGCTTCGGCGGGGCCGTATTCCGATTCGCGCCCTATCTGGCCTGCCTGATGGTGCTGGGCATCATGACGGTCGTCAATCCTTCGGCTGCGTCCGCCTTCGGGCTCGACCTTCTGCTCGGTTCGGCCGTGGCGCTCGTGCTGGTGGCGCTCGCCCAGATGTTCGTGATCGGTGGCAGCGAGGTCGACCTCGGGGTTGGGGCCTTCGCGGGTCTCGTCAACGTCCTGAGTGCCACTTGGCTTCACGACAGCCCGGCGCTGGGCATGCTGGCGCTGGTGGCGGGGCTTGGTGTCTATGGGCTGCTCGGCGCGGTTATCCAGGCGCGAAAGATACCAGCCATCGTGGTGACGCTCGGCGCGTCCTTTATCTGGCTCGGCCTCGGCTTCACGTTGCAGCCGACGCCCGGCGGCGCCAGCCCCGACTGGCTCGCGGCCTTGTTCACGTGGTCGGTGCCGCACGTGCCGACCACGTTGGTGTTGATCGTTCTTGCGGGCGCCATCGCCTGGATCCTCGACCGCGCGCCGCTCGGCGTCACGCTTCGGGCCTTTGGCGACAACCCCGCCGCGATGGAGCGCTCGGGATGGCGCACGCTGCCCTATGCGGTGGTGCGTTACCTCATTGCCGGTTCCTTCGCGACGGTGGCCGGCCTGTCGCTCACGGCCATCAACACGGCGAGCGACATCAACGCCGGCTCGTCGTTCACGCTGCTCAGCGTCGCCGCCGTTGTGATGGGAGGGTGCAGCCTCATGGGCGGTCGCATCGCGCCGCTTGGTGTGGTGGCTGGCGCCGTCACGCTGGCGTTGATCGGCGCGCTGCTCGGCACGTTGTCGGTGAGTTCCGATTACAATGCCGCGGTCCAGGGTGCCTTGCTGCTGCTGCTGCTGGTGCTGCGAACCAACATGAGCCGGACGGAGGACGCGTGATGCCGGGACCGATCCGCTCCCCGATTTCCATTCGCGAATGGACGCAGCGGCACCGCTGGATTTGGGCGCTCGCGGGTGTGCTCATGCTCTGGGCTATCCTGTCACTGGTCACGAGCCGCTTCAGCCTATCGAGCTTGTCAGGCGTCGCCATGTCGTCGTCATTCCTGGTCATCGCGGCGCTCGGGCAGATGGCGGTGATCACCACCGGCCGGGGCAACATTGATTTGTCGATCGCCAACGTCATCGCGCTCAGCGCCTATGTGGGCCTCATCGTGGTGGCGGGACAGGACGGGCGCGTGGTCCTCGGCCTTGCGGCCGTGCTCGGCATCGGCCTCGTGGTCGGGAGCGTGAACGCCTTTCTGGTGGTCCGCTGCCGAATCCCGGCCATCATCGCCACGCTGGCGACCGGCTACATCCTCGCAACCGCGACCCTGCAGGCCAACCGGGTCGTGTCGGGCTTCATCATCAGCCCGGTGCTGCGAGCACTCACGTCGGGGCGAGTCGGCGGGGTTCCAGCCATCGTCATCGTGGCAGCGGTCCTGACGACCTTCGCGGCCGTCGTGCTGAACCGCACGGTCTTCGGCCGGCTGCTTTCCGCGGTCGGCCAGAACATGCGCGCGGCTCGGCTCGCGGGCGTCAAAGTCGACCGGGTCGTGACGATCGCGTTCCTGATCAGCGCCATTCTGGCCGCCGTCGACGGCCTGCTGATCGGCGCCTATGTGGGTGGCGCCTTTCTTGAGATCGGCGCGCCCTATCTTCTGCAATCGCTCGGCGCCGTCGTGCTTGGCGGCTCGCTCATCTTTGGTGGCGCGTCGACGGCCGTTGGAACGTTGTTCGGCGGCATGCTGCTGATCCTCATCGTCACCACCATGCAGGTGGCCGGCCTCCCCGCCGGCACGCAGGACATCGTCCAGGGCATCGTGGTAATCGGCGTCCTGGCGCTCGCCGGCGCCTCGGGAATGCGCCGCCGCGCGGGTCCGGTGACGCAGGCCGGAACCGATGCGCCGGTTGCGCAGGAGGCGTAATGCGCCGCCGCCTGCCTCAGTTCGCCTGCAGCGGTCGGATCGTGCGGCGGTTGAGTGTGTCGAGGATGCGGGTCCTGAGCCCGTCGACCGCGACTGCCAGAAAGATGATACTGCCGGTCACCAGCGGATAGATGTAGGGGTCGGCGTTGACGATGTTGAGGCCGTTCTGCACCGTCTTGATAAGGATGGCGCCGAACACGGTGCCTGCCACGCTGCCCCTGCCGCCGAACAGCGATACGCCGCCCAGCACGGCGGCGGCAACGGCCGCAAACTCGACCTGGTCACCGTATTTCGGGCCGACGGCGCCGATCTGGGTCACGGTCACGAAGCCGCCCACCCCGGCACAAAGCGCGCAGATTACGAAACACGCGAAGGTGATGCGCTTGGCCGGGATGCCGGCCTTGCGGGCTGCTTCCGCATCCTCGCCCACCGCGTAGATCTGCCGGCCGAAGGCGGTCTGGTGCAGCACCACCCAGGCCAGGGCGAAGATGGCGGCGAAGGCCAGGATGGCGGATGGGATGCCGAGCACGCCGGCGCGATTGAGGTCGGTGATCCGATCGGGAAATGGCAGGGTACGGGTTTCGGACATCCACATGGCGACGCCGCGCAGCACGAACAGGGTGGAAAGCGTCGTGATAAAGGACGCGACGCCGAGCACCGTCACGATAAGGCCGTTGATCGCGCCAACCACCGCCGCCAGAACCGTGACCAGCAGGAGGGCAACCGGCCAGGGCAGGCCGGTGAACGCGAGGGCCAGCACGCTGGCCGTCAAATACATCGTGGCGCCGATCGACAGGTCGATCTGCGCGGTCAGCAACACGAACGTCATGCCGATCGCTAAGATGCCGATCGGTGCCGCCTGGATGACGATGTTGCGGAAATTCGCGATTGCCAGGAACCGGTCGGACATCAGCCCGAAGGTGAGGAGCACCACGACGAAAAGGATCAAGGGAGCGTTCTGCAGCCCGAGCAGGGCCAGGCGGTTGCCGGATTTCATGAGGACACCTTTGCGTGGTCGGCCCCGACCGCGGCCGCCGTCATGATGGCCTCACGGTCGAAGTCGAGCCGGTCGAAGCCGCCCGTGAGTTCGCCGCGGCTGATGGTGAGGATGCGGTCCGACAGGCCCATCAATTCTTCGATCTCGGAAGAAATCAGCAAAACGGCGCTGCCCGCCTCCACCAGGGCGTTGATGATGCGGTAGACTTCCTGCTTCGCCCCCACGTCGATGCCGCGCGTCGGCTCGTCGAGGATGAACAGCCGCGGGGCGCGCATCAGCCACTTGCCGATGACGACCTTCTGCTGGTTGCCCCCCGAAAGATGCTTAACCAGCGTGTCCTCGACGCGGTCGGTCGAGAGACGGACCTTTTGGGCCATGGTGCGTGACGCTGCGGCGACGCGTTTGCCGTCAATCAAGCCGAGCGCGTTGGCCACGCTCCTCAGCGAGGCCAGCACGGCGTTGTCGGCGATCGGCGCCTCCATCAGCAGGCCCTCGCCGCGACGGTCCTCGGTCAGGAAGGCGATTCCGGCCGCCATCGCGCGTGCGGGCGTGGGATCGCGAAGCTCGACGCCCTCCACGGCGATGGTTCCACTCCGAAATGGATCGAGCCCGAAGATCATGCGGGCGAGTTCGGAGCGGCCCGAACCCATCAGCCCGGCCAGTCCCACCACTTCGCCGGCCCGGATCGTGAAGGTGATGGCCTCAGCCACGCCGGGCTGGCCCAGGTTGGTGACGGCAAGCACGTCGCTCGGCCGCGGCGGCGCTGTCCGCTGGGGAAAGATCGTTTCGATCGAGCGGCCGACCATCAGGGAAATGAGGCGCGGCACGCCGAGATCGCGGCTCGTGCCGGTCCCCACCACCGCGCCGTCGCGCAGCACGGTCACGCGTTCGCAAACCGCCATGACGTCGTCGAGCGCGTGGCTGATGTAGATGATCCCGATACCACGGGCCTTGAGCTTAGCGACGAGACCGAAAAGGCGAGCGACTTCCCGGCGGGTCAGGGACGTGGTCGGCTCGTCGAAGATGATAAGGCGCGCGTTGCGCGACAGGGCCTTGGCGATTTCCACGAGCTGGCGTTCGCCTTGGGACAGGCGAGCCACCGGGGTGGTGGGCGCGAGATCGAGGTCGACCTGGGCGAGGTGATCCTGCGTGGATTTCCGGATCGCCGATCGGTTTATGAACGGGAGCCCGCCCCGTCGGGGAAAGTTGTCGATGAAGAGATTGTCTTCGATCGTCAGGTTGCCGAAAAGGTTGAGCTCCTGGTGGATGAAGGCGATACCGGCCGCGATGGCGGCGCCGGGATCGGCTGGCCGGTAGGGCTGTCCTTCGACCAGCATCGTGCCCGCGTCAGGCTGGTGGACCCCGCCCAGGATGTTCATGCTGGTCGACTTGCCCGAGCCGTTCTCGCCCACGAGCCCCAACGCTTCACCCCGGCCGAGCGTGAAGCTGACCCCGTGCAGGACCTCGACGCCGAAGAAGCTCTTGCGGATGCCCTCAACCAACAGGAGAGGGGCTGGCGGGCTCATGGCGCGGTCCTCAACGAGTGACAAGGATGCGGTGGCGCAGCGTGTCGATAACGGCAGCCATCAGGATCACCCCGCCCTTGATGATGTAGATGGCGAACAAGGACGTGCCGAGCAGCTTCATGGACGTGTCGAGGATGACGAGGAACAGCACGCCGAACACGGTCCACAGCACCTTGCCCTTGCCGCCGAAGAGGCTTGTCCCGCCGATAACGACGGCACCGATGATGTCGAGCAGGATGTTCTCGCCCGTGATGGGTGATCCGGTCTGCATCCGGCTTTCATAGATCACGGCCGCGAGGGCGGCGCACACGCCGCTGATCGCAAAGGTCGCGACGATCGTCCGGGCGACCGGCACGCCGGAAATCGTGGCGGCTTTGGAATTGGAGCCGACCGCGACGATCCAGCGGCCGAGCCGGGATCGTGCCAGGATCAGATGCGCCACGACCGTCACCACCACGGCCAGGATCATCGGTTGGGGGATGCCGAGCAGGCTGGCATCGGCAAACGCCGTGAAACTGTCGGGAAGGCCCGCGATGGACGAGGAGCTCGTGTGAAAGGTCGTGAACCAGACGGCCGAGCCCGCGAAGAACATGCGGGTCGCAAGCGTCACGATGAAGGGTGGCATGTTCAGCCGCGTCACCGCCAAGCCGTTCAACGTTCCGATCGCGAGCCCCAGGGCCACCATGGCGGCGAGGGCCGCCGGCACCGCCAGCGGACCTCCGCTCAGGTAGCCGTTCGTTTCGCTCATCACCGAGGCCCCGACCACGGCCGCCATGGAGATGATGGCCGTGACCGACAGGTCGATCCCGGCGATGACGAGCACGAAAGTTTGCCCGATCGCCACGATCAGCAACGGCATCATGTCGCTGAGGATGTTCGATGCTACCTCCCAGGACCACAGCTCGGGCACGAACGGCCCCATGGCCAGGGCGTAGACGGCGCAAAGCACCAGCACGAAATATTCGGACAGGACGAGGCGCACCAAGTTGCGGATCGCCGACGGCGGCGCGGCTCCAGGCTTGGCCGGGGCGGACGGGTTCAGGGCCGTCATTGATGGGAAAATCCGTTCACCGCTGCGCCTCGACCGATCGCAGGCTCGTGGGAGGTCAAGGGCCGGCGCCCCGTTCCCGCGTGGGGCGGTCGGGGCGCGGCCGATCAGCCGTTCTTCTGCTTCCAGAGCGTATAGCCCCACATCTCGTCCTTCTTCGCCTCGATGTTAGCTTGTGTGATCGCGAAACCGGGGTCGAGCAGCAGCTTTTCGACCGGCTTCCCAGCCTGGAGATCGAGAATGGCCTGCATGGCCAGGGTGGTTTCGAAGAAGAGGTTCTGGACCCCGCAGGCATCCATGTACTTGTCCTTCATCAGCTCGTAGGCAGAAGGAAAGCCGTCGAAACCGGTCAAGATCACGTGTTTCTCGTCGCCGACCGGAGCCCATTTGTTGGCGGCCTTCAGGGACTGGATGATCTGCGGCAGCAAAAAGTCCGAGGACGTGAACACGAACGAGATGTCGGGATTGGCCTGGAGCGCGTTGGTGAGGCCCGCGAAGGCCTTGTCGGCGTCCCACTCGGTCGGGATGCGGGCCACGACCTCGACATTGTCCGGGAACTGCTTCACGGCCTCGTCGAAGCCATCGCGGCGCTGGATGGCGTTGGGATCGCCGAGGTTGCCGATAAGGATCGCGGCCTTGTGCTTCTTGCCGGAATCCTTGGCGACACCGCAGGAATACAGCACGGCTTCGCGTGCGATCTTCTGGTTGTCGGCCTGGATGGCGACCGAGAAGGCATCGGTTTTCGCCGGTGGCCGGTTGAAGTGGACCATCGGGATCTTGGCCTTGTTGGCCGCCTTGATGGCCGGGATCACCGCGTTCGAGTCGGTCTGCACGATGATGATGCCGTCGACCTTCTTGGCGATCGCGGCCCGCACCTGCTCGAACTGCTTGTTGTCGTCCTTGTCGGAGATGGCTTCCTGAATGCCGAAACCGCGTTTCTTCAGGTCGTCGCGGATGATCTGCAGGCCCGCGACCCAGAACTCCGAATACAAACCGTCAAACAACACGGCGATGGTCTTGTTGTCCGCCGCCTTGGCGGCCACGCTCCAGCCACTTGCCGCCGCGATCGCGGTCAAGGCTCCAAGCGTAAACTCACGCCGATTCGCGCGCATGATCGTCCTCCCCTGAACGCCCTTTGGATCGAACACCTTGCCGATGCGGGCTTAGATATAACTGTTGAACTGATCATATCAGTCTGTCAATCGACGAAAATCGATGAGGATGATAGGCTTCGACGACCATCGGACGTGAACCGGAGGTCGCCGCAGCCTGCCGCGCGTCGCGAACAGCCAAGGGAACGAGGGTTCATCGATGGAGCCGATCCGCAAACGGAAAATCTACCATGAGGTGCTCGACCGGCTGATTTCCGCGATCCTGTCGTCTGAGTTCCCACCCGGGTCGAAACTGCCGTCCGAACGCGAACTCATGCTCAAGCTGGCGGTCGGCCGTCCGGCCATCCGGGAAGCCATGCTGGCCCTGCAACAGATGGGCCTGATCCGCATCTCGCACGGCGAGCGGGCGAGGGTCATCAATCCGGCGCCCGACGTCATCGTCGACCAGATTTCCAGCGCCATGATGATGATGCTGGCCACGAACGCCCAGGGTCTCGACGACTTGAAGGAGGCGCGCCTGGGCCTGGAGGTCGCGCTCGTGCGCGGGGCCACCCGGAAAGCGACGGCGGCCGACCTTGAAAGGCTGGCAGAGGCCCACCGGGCGCTGCAGGCTGCCCGGGGCGACCACCAGGCTTTCGTGGCCGCCGACATGGCGTTCCATAGCCTGATCGCGGACATCAGCGGCAACCGGCTCGTGGCCGCCCTGACGCGCGGCATGCTCGAATGGTTGTCGCGCTTCAAGCGTGATCTCGTGTCGGTGCGCGGCGCGGAACGCGTGACGCTTGACGAGCACGAGAAGATCGCCAAGGCCATCGCGGCCGGAGACGCTGATCTGGCCGCCACCGGCATGGCCGAACACATCCAGCGCGCGAGCGGGCTTTATCGCCAACTCGCGGATCTCGCCGAAATTCTTGGCTGAAAACCGCCTACTGGTATGATGACATAACCGCTGGGAGGTGTTACGTCCGGGGCATGATGGAACTCGCCGCAGTTGCCGGACGCATCCGAGCCCGGTACAGCCTGGAAACCCGCTATTCGCTCGTCGCTGCCGCAGCGGCGCTCGCTGGCGAGCAATCGAGCGGAACCTTCCGGGCGATCCCCGGCGAGACGCCGACCTTGCTGGCCCGCTTTGGCGCCCGCGTCGATGCGATCCGCAACCTGGGCGAAGGCGAAGGAACCGCATTGCCGGGGTCGCGCCCGCCACCAGGGCAGCCCGATGCCAAGCCCAGGCGCGGGGAAATCGATGTTTCCTGGAGCCTCGAGAACACCGGGACGGACCTGCCGACCGTTTGGGCGACGGTGCTGGGCAACAGTTTCGAACTGCACCACTTCTCGGCGCTCAAGCTCATCGATGTGGCCTTCCCGGCGGAGTTTCAGCAGGCCTATCCCGGTCCGGCCTTCGGAGTGACGGGGACTCGCGCCCTCACCGGCGTCGCGGGACGGCCGATCATTGGCACCATCGTCAAGCCGAGCGTCGGCCTGTCGCCCGTCGAAACGGGCGAGCTCGCCGAAACCCTGATCGGAGCCGGGCTCGATTTCATCAAGGACGACGAGTTGATGGGCGACCCACCCCATTCGCCCTTCGCGGACCGCTTCGAGGCCGTGATGCGGGCCGTTGATCGGCAGGCGGACCGCACCGGACGCAAGCCCATGTACGCGGCCAACATCACGGGCGAGATGGATGCCATGCTGCGCCGGCTGGACCTGATCGCCGAGCGCGGCGGCACCTGCGCCATGGTGGTCCTTGCCGCGGTTGGACTGCCGGGGGTGACGGCCGTCCGCCGTCACGCGAGTGTCGCTCTGCACGGCCACCGCGCCGGATGGGGACTGTATTCCCGCTCGCCCGACCTCGGCATCAGCTACGTGGCCTATCAGAAATTCTGGCGACTGGCCGGGGTCGACCATCTCCACGTCAATGGGCTGCGCAACAAGTTCTGCGAACCGGACGAGTCGGTCCTGTTGTCCGCCCGAACCTGCCTGACGCCTTTGGTCGCCGCACCGGGCCGCCCCGACTTGGCCATGCCGGTTTTTTCCTCGGCCCAAACCGCCGTACAGGCGGCCGACACCTATGCGGCTCTCGGCTCGACCGACCTGATCTACTGCTGCGGTGGCGGCATCATGGCCCATCCGGATGGCATTGAGGCCGGCGTGATCAGCCTCCAGGAGGCCTGGGACGCCGCCCGCGCCGGCATCCCGGCCGCCGACTACGCGCGTGACCATCCGGCGCTGGCCCACGCGCTCGAGAGCTTCGCTTGAAACAAACGGGAGGACGACCATGACATCCATTGCCATTCTGGGATCCGGCGGCAAGATGGGGTTCCGCATTACCAGAAAGCTCGTCGACGCCGGCTATGACGTCCGTGCGGTCGAGATTGGCGAGGCCGGTCGCGCCCGCCTGGCCGAGGCTGGCATAGTGGCCCGCACCGTGGAGGACGGAGTCGAGGGCGCCGGCGTCGTGATCCTGGCGCTTCCCGACAATATCATCGGCACCGTGGCAGCCGACTTGTCGCCGCGACTGCAGTCCGGCACCATGGTGCTGATCCTCGATGCCGCGGCCCCCTATGCCGACGTGCTGCCCAGAGATCGTCCGGACCTGACCTTTTTCGTCGGTCATCCCTGCCACCCGCCGCTGTTCGGTGACGAAACCGAGTGGGCGGCGCGGCGCGACTACCACGGCGGCATCGCCAAGCAGTCGATCGTCTGTGCCCTAATGCAGGGACCCGACGAGCATTACCAACTCGGGGAAGAGATCTGCAAGGCCATGTGGTCGCCCATCATTCGCAGCTACCGGGTCACGGTGGAGCAACTGGCGATCCTGGAACCTGGCCTTTCCGAGATGGTAGCGATGCCGTTCGTGGACACGATGGTGGAAGCGGTCGAGGAGTGCGAGGCGAAATACGGCATTCCCCGAGAGGCGGCGCTCGACTTTCTCATCGGCCACCTGAACGTCGAAATCGCCATGTGGTTCGGCTATTCGCCGAAGGTGCCATCTGACGCGGCGCTCCGGCTGATGCGCTTCGCCAAGGGGGTGGTGGTGAAGGAC
>CALMOK010000106.1 GCA_937871825.1 uncultured Alphaproteobacteria bacterium | reverse complement strand
AGCGGCGTCGACGTGCAGATATTGTCGCTGACCACGCCGGGTGTACAGACGCTGGCCCTCGAGCAAGCCTGCGACCTCGCCCGCCGCACCAACGACCTCATCGCGCAAACGGTGCGGGAGCGCCCCGACCGGTTTGGCGGCTTCGCGACGCTGCCCACCCCCGCGCCGCTCGCCGCCGCACTCGAACTCGAGCGCGCGGTCGGCCTCGGACTGCAGGGCGCGATGATGTTCGGTCGCACCCGCGACCGCAACGCCGACGCGGCGGAACTCACACCCATCTACGAGGCGGCCGCTTCGCTCGGCGTGCCGCTCTACCTCCACCCGCAGATGCCGGACCGTCCGGTGCGCGGCAGCTATTATTCGGGGCTGGGCGAGGAGGTGGACCTTTTCCTCGCGATGGGCGGGGTGGGCTGGCACTTCGAGACTGGCATCCAGCTGCTTCGGCTGGTGCTATCCGGCGTCTTCGATCGCCTGCCCGACCTCCAAGTCATCACCGGCCACTGGGGTGAGGTGGTCCTGTTCTACCTCGAACGTATCGCGTCAATGTCCTCCGTCGCCAAGCTGGAGCGACCACTCATCGACTATTTCCGCCGCAACGTGTCGGTGACGCCGAGCGGCATCTTTTCGCAGCGTTACCTGCGCTGGGCAGGCGAAGTGCTTGGCGTCGATCGCATCCTTTTCTCAACCGATTATCCATACGTTTACGCCCCGGATGGCGGGGCACGCGCGTTTCTGGACCAGTCCGGACTTTCCGACGAGGACAAAAGCAAGATCGCTCATGGCAACTGGGACAAGCTCTGCGCAAGGAGGGTACTGGCTGCGCCAGGTTAAGTTCACGCGCTCTGTTCGCCCAAGTCCAGGCGTGGCACGAGTCTGCTCCGGCGAGGCGAGGCGAATGCTCCGGCCATCAGGCGAGCGGTCCGAGGGTCAAAACAAGGTGAGTTGCGGACGAAGTCCGGCTCAAATGTAGCGAAGTGATCCGTCGGGGTCGTGGCGGGCCATGCTGTTGCGGTCACGCCGCTAGTCGAGGATTAGGAGCGGCGGCGATGAAAAACGGTCAAGGAGCGGGCGATCCCCTCGTCGAGCGTTCGATCGAGGCGCGTGGCATCATTGGCGACCAGCACACGGCTGCGCTGGTCGCCGATGATGGCGCGATTGATTTCCTTTGCTGGCCGAACTTCGACAGCCCGACGATCTTCGCGGGCCTCCTGGATCGTCAGCGTGGTGGCGAATGGGCGATCTTTCCCGCGCTGGACGGCTTTCGCCGGCGCCAAATGTATCTTCCCGACACCAACCTGCTGCAGACCTGCTTTTCCGGTCTCGAAGGCGTTGGTGAGATCATCGATTTCATGCCGATTCCCGAGCCGGGCGCCGGCCCGCGGCTGGTCCGCCGCGTGCACGTGGTGCGCGGCGAAATCTGCTTCCGCCTGCGCTGTGCTCCGCGCCTTGACTACGCACGGGCGGAAACCCGGGCCAGCCCGCAAGAAGAGAACAGCGTTTTCTTCCGGGCAGCGGGGCAGCCGACGCTGCGGCTATGGGGGACGGTTCCCTTCCACATAGAACCCGAGGAGGATGGTGATGCGGCGGTCACCGTTTTCAAGCTTCGCCGCGGCGAGGTCGCCGACTTCCTGCTCTCCGACACGAATGAGGAACCGCCCCGAGGCTCTCAGGTGGACGACCTGGTCAGCACCTGCGTCGCGTTCTGGCGAAACTGGGTGGCGAAAATGACCTATCGCGGCCGCTGGCGCGAGATCGTCGCGCGCTCCGCCCTCTTGCTGAAACTCCTCACGTCTCGCCAGCACGGATCCGTCATCGCGGCGGTAACGATGGCTCTCCCGGAAGCGCCGGGCGGCCCTCGCAATTGGGATTATCGGGCCACCTGGATCCGCGACGCGTCTTTCACCGTCTACGCCTTCATGCGCCTCGGCTATGTGCATGAAGCCAACGCCTTCATGCATTGGATCGAACGCAGGGGAAAAGGCGAGGGTTCGGATGGCTCGGTTCAAGTCATGTATGGCCTGGATGGCCGCGAGCACTTTGAGGAGATCGAGCTTTCCCATTTGCGCGGCCACGGTGGCGCCTCGCCTGTGCGGATCGGCAATTCCGCAGTCACCCAGTTTCAACTCGACATCTATGGTGAGTTGCTGGACGCGGGATATCTTACGAACAAGTACGGCGACGCGATCTCGCATGACGCCTGGATGCACACGATCCGCGCCGTCGATTACGTGTGCGAACACTGGCGTGAGCCGGACCAGGGTATCTGGGAAATCAGGGGCGCGCCACGATGCTGGCTGCACTCGCGTCTGATGTGCTGGGTTGCCTTGGATCGTGCGCTCCGGCTGGCGCAGAAACGCTCCCTGTCCGGACCGCTCGCCCGCTGGCAGCAGGTCCGCGACGCCGTTTCGGCCAGCATCTGGGATGAGTTCTGGGACGATGAGCTTGGCCACTTCGTGGCCGCCCAGGGCGGCTCGCACCTTGATGCCGCGATGCTGCTGATGCCACTGGTGCGCTTTGTGTCGGCGACTGATCCACGCTGGATCGCCACGCTCGAAGCCATTGAGCGCGAACTCATGGAGGATCCGCTCGTTTATCGCTATCGCGTCGCCGACGGCCTGGACGAGCGCGAGGGTGCCTTCACGGCCTGTTCTTTCTGGTATGCCGAGTGCCTGGCGCGGGCGGGCCGGCTCGCGGAGGCGAGGCTCGTGTTTGAGAAGATGCTCGGCTACGCCAACCCGCTCGGTCTCTACTCGGAGGAGATCGGTTTGTCGGGCGAGCAGCTCGGCAACACGCCCCAGGCGCTCTCCCATCTCCCCTCATTAGTGCCGCCGTCTTCTTGGATCGAGTGCTTCCAGGGTCGGGTTCCAGCGGACAGCCCGGAAGCGCGACCTGGAGACCCTGATGGGCCTAGTCGTGGTGATATGCCCCCAGCGGTGAACGGAGCAGCCCTATGACGGGGTCAGGATTGCCCACCATGCCGAAGCAACATCCCACCACCCCCGATGGCCGCTACTTCGTGGTGCGCGGCAGGCTTTGGCGCATGTCGAACCCGAACCTTCCGGCGGCCGACCGGGCGCGCTTCGTTTCGGATCTGATGACGGCTCGTCGCGCGGTTGCCCAGGCGCGCCGGGCCGGCGACCCGGCGGCAGAAGCGCGCGCCCACGCGGCTGTCGACGAAGCGAAGCACGCGCTTGGCGAGCGCGGGCCGGCGTGGTGGCCCGACGAGGCACCCGATCTCAACCGACACATGGCGCGAACGACGCCCTATGCCGACTGGTTCGCTTCACTTGGCCCGTGAAGGTGACGAGGATCCTTCCCGGCGCGCCATGATCTCCTGCAACCGAGAGCACCTCATCACCCATCCCGGACCTCACGGGAAACGCCCTTGCCGGTCGATGTCACGACGGTGCGCCTGGACCAGCGGCGTCGGCCGCCACAAATGCGACACCCGCGGCTTGGCGGGAACTTCTCCGCCCAGCCACGTTCGACATGTTGACAGCGCGGCGGCAAGCCGCAACCAATAGCTTTCAAAACAGAGCGACGGGAGGCGGACGTGGATCTCGGCTTGTCCAGGAAGGTCGCGGTGATCACCGGCGGCAGTGTCGGCATCGGGCTCGCGGTGGCCGACGGGCTGGCCGTCGAGGGGGTCGACATCGTGATCGCGGCGCGCGGCGCCGATCGGGTCGAGGCCGAAGCCGCCCGCCTCCGAGATCGCCACGGGGTTCGGACGCTCGGCGTCGCCTGCGACATCGGCACCGCCGAGGGCACGGAAGCCCTGCTGGCCGCCACCCGGGCGTTCGGCGGGGCCGACATCCTGATCAACAATGCCGGCACCGGCTCCAACGAAACCATCATGGAAGCGCCCGACGAAAAGTGGCAGCGCTACTGGGACCTGCACGTCATGGCGGCGGTCCGGCTCGCGCGCGGCCTCGTGCCCGGCATGCGCGAGCGGGGCGGCGGCGTCATCCTGCACAACGCCTCCATCTGCGCCGCCCAGCCCCTCTGGTACGAGCCGATCTACAACGTCACCAAGGCGGCGCTGATGATGTTCTCCAAAACCCTGGCAACGGAAGGGGTTGGCGACAACATCAGGGTCAACTGCGTCAACCCCGGCCTGGTCTTGACGCCCGATTGGATCAAGACCGCCAAGCAGATGACCGAAACCACCGGCGGCGACTGGCAGGCCCATCTCGACGGCGTGGCCCGCGAGCACGCCCCCATCAAGCGGTTCGCCTCCCCCGAGGAACTCGCGAACTTCTTCGTTTTCCTGTGTTCGGATCGGGCGAGCTACAGCATCGGGTCGACCTATTTCGTCGACGGCGGCATGCTCAAGACGGTTTGATCGTCGGCAAGACGCCTCAAGGCCGCGCGGGAAGCCCGACAGGCGGCGCGCAGCCGCCTCGCCTGACCGGCGAGGGGCGGGACGGTCGGGGCCGCAGCTTTCTCAGTGCGCTTCGTCCCAGTTGGCGGCCGCCCGCGCGTCCACCTGCAGCGGCACCGCGAGCTGGACGGCCGGGTGCGGCGCCTCGATCATCACCCGCTTGGCGACCTCGATCGTGGCCTCGACCTCGTCGTCCGCCACCTCGAAGACCAGTTCGTCGTGCACCTGGAGCAGCATGCGGGCAGTCAGCCGTTCGGCTTCCAAAGCCGCGTCCATCCGCGCCATGGCGCGCCGGATGATGTCGGCGGCCGTGCCCTGGATCGGGGCGTTGATGGCGGCCCGCTCGTTGAAGGCGCGCTCCGAGGGGTTCGAGGCCGTGATGCGCGGGTAATGGCACCGGCGGCCGAACAGCGTCGTCACGAAGCCCTGCGCCTTGGCGCTCTTCTTGGTGGCGTCCATGTAGTCCCGGATGCCGGGGAACCGCTCGAAATAGGTGCGGATGTAGGCGCCCGCCTCGTCCCGCGCGATGCCGAGCTGGTTGGCGAGGCCGAAGGCCGAGATCCCGTAGATGATGCCGAAGTTGATCGCCTTGGCCCGGCGGCGCACCTCGCCCGGCATGCCCTCGAGCGGCACGCCGAACATTTCGGACGCCGTCATGGCGTGGATGTCGAGTCCTTGGGAAAAAGCCTGCTTGAGCTGCGGGATGTCGGCGATGTGGGCCAGCAGGCGCAGCTCGATCTGGGAATAATCCGCCGAAACCAGCTTGTGGCCCGGGGCGGCGATGAAGGCGGTGCGGATCTTGCGTCCCGCCTCGTTGCGCACCGGGATGTTCTGCAGGTTGGGTTCGGAGGAGGACAGCCGTCCGGTGGTGGTGGCGGCGAGCGCGAAGGAGGTGTGCACCCGGTCGGTGCCGGGGTCGGCGTAGGTCGGCAAGGCGTCGGTGTAGGTCTGCTTGAGCTTCGAGACCTGGCGCCAGTCGAGGATCAGCCGGGCGAAGGGGTTTCCCTGTTCGGCGAGGTCGTCGAGCACGCGGGCGGAGGTCGACCAGGCGCCCGTCGCGGTCTTCTGCGCGCCGGGCAGGCCCATCTTGCCGAACAGGATATCGCCGACCTGCTTGGGCGAGCCGAGGTTGAAGGACTGGCCGGCCTGCTCGTGGATTTCCGCCTCGAGCCGCGCCATGCTTTGGGAGAAATCGCCCGATAGGCGCGACAGGATCGCCTTGTCGATGCGGATGCCGCGCCGCTCCATGCGGGCGAGGGTCGCCACCATGGGCCGCTCCAGCGTCTCGTAGACCGTCGTCATGCCTTCGGCCGGCAGCCGCGCTTTCAAGACGCGCCACAACCGCAGGGCGAGGTCGGCGTCCTCGGCCGCGTAATGGGTCGCCTTGTCGATCGGCACGCGCGCGAAGCCGATGAAGCTCTTGCCCGACCCGGCGAGGTCCTTGAAGGCGATCGGCTGGTGGCCGAGGTGGCGTTTGGACAGGGCGTCGAGCCCGTGGCCTTCGAGCGAGTTGACGCCCGAATCCAGCGCGTAGGAGAGCAGCATCGTGTCGTCGAAGGCCCGCGGCTCGATGCCGTGGTTGGAGAAGATCGACCAATCGTATTTCATGTTGTGGGCGATCTTGAGCACGCCCGGCGCTTCGAGCAGCGGCCTCAGCCGTTCGAGCACGACGCCGGTGTCGAGCTGGCCGGGCAGCAGCGCGCCGGGCCCGAACAGGCCGCCCTCGCCGGCTTCCCGGTGCCCGAGCGGGATATAGAAGGCCACGCCGGGACTGGTGGCGAGCGCCACGCCGACGAGTTCGGCGACGCGCGGGTCGAGCGAGGTGGTTTCGGTGTCAACCGCGACGACCCCCGCCTCGTGGGCGGCCGCGATGGCGGCGTCGAGCGCTTGAAGCGTGGTGACGGTCTCGTAGCGGGCGTGGTCGATGGCCGTGGCGAGCCCTTCGGCGACGCGCGCCGCCGCCAGCGCCGCCGGTCCCGAACGGGGCGGAGCGTCCGCCCGCACCGGGCTCGGGGCCTCGTCCGGCTTGGGGGCTTCCACGATCGGGTAGTCGCCCTCCTGGTGGTCGCCGTTGCGCTTGCGCCAGCCGCCCGGGCCGAGGAACACCGGGTCGGGGTCGATCTCGTTAGCGTCGATCCCGTAGGCCTCGGCGGCGCGCCGGCTCAGCGTGCCGAATTCCATCGCCTTCAGGAAGGACACGAGCTGTTTGGGCTCGGGCGCGTGGATGCCGAGCTCCTCCAGCGGCACGGCGAGCGGCACGTCGCGCACCAGGGTGACGAGCTGTTTCGACACCCGGATCAGCGCCACCTTGTCGGGGTCGGTCAGGGTTTCCCGGCGCTTGTTCTGCTTGATCTCGCCGGCGCGGGCCAGCAGGGTTTCGAGGTCGCCGAACTCGCCCAGCAGTTGGGCGGCGGTCTTGATGCCGATGCCCGGCGCGCCCGGCACGTTGTCGGTGGGGTCGCCGGCGAGCGCCTGCACGTCGATCACCCGATCGGGGGGCACGCCGAAATAATCGAACACCTCGGCCTCGCCGATCATCCGCTCGCCGCGCGAGCCGGCGTTCTTGGGGTCGCCCGAGGCGGGATCGTACATGGACACGCCCGGCCCGATCAGCTGCATCAGGTCCTTGTCGGCCGAGATGATGAGCACGTCGGCGCCCAGGGCGCGGGCCTGGGTGGCGTAGGTCGCTATGAGGTCGTCCGCCTCGTAGACGTCCTGCTCGATGGGGGTGAGGCCGAAGGCCCGCACGGCCTGCCGCATGAGCGGGAATTGCGGCATCAGGTCGTCCGGCGGCTCGTTTCGGTGGCTCTTGTAGGCGGGGTAAAGGTCCTTGCGGAAGGAGTTCTCGCTCTTGTCGAAGATGATGGCGAGATGGGAGGGCGCGAGCCCCGCCGCGCCTTCGCGGATGAACTGGAACAGCTTGCCGCAGAATAGCCGAACCGCGCCCGTCGGCAGCTTGTCGCTCCGGTAGTTGTATTTGGCGTCCTGGCGGATCGACTGGAAATAGGCCCGGAACACGAAGGACGACCCGTCCACCAGGAAGACATGGTCGCCGGCTTTGATGGGACGGGAAACGAGGGACATGGGCGGCCGGGGTTGGGGTCAGCGAGGCCGCTCGTTCAAGCATTTTGCCGGGGGATTGTCATCCGGTAGGGAGCCGGGATGGATTCGGCATCAAATGGCAAACATACCAAAGCTTTCAATTTATCATTTTGGCCATAAAACGCCGCTCGGCCAGTTTCTATGTTCGTGCCCGAGGGTCCACCGTTGGTTGCCGCATCCATAGCAGGAGCACGGTGTCGGCGTGTCGATCAACCGCGCGGCCTGTTCCAGGGTTTTCTCCCGGCCGAGCTGATACCGTCGCTTGGCTTTAAGCCGCTGACGGTGATGCCGTCTCAAAGCTCGTTTCATATAATCCGCCGCTCATGGCCGGGTCGCCCCTATGGTGCCGCGCATAATTGCGTCGGGTGGTTCGTGGTCTTCATCACGGCCTCGTGTCCGGTTTTGTTACCGCATCGGAGCAAAAGCCGTCTCAATGGGCAGCCTCCTCCTTCTTGGCCTCACTTGGCGAACCGGACCGGCGCTGAGCTTTCCTAATGAAAAGCTGAAGGTGAGCGCTCAAATCATCTACGCTCTCCGCCGAAAGGCCATCAGGGAACGTGATTACCACGTCGCCTTCGTCCAGAGTGATAATCTCCTTGCGCATACCTTGAACGGCGTGCCTTTCTGGCTCAGACGTTGCTGGACGAAAATGCTGTCGCCCTACGTTTATCTCCATGAAGTCACCCTGTTGTTCGCTCATATCAACCTGGAAAGCTGCCTCCGGATTCTGCCTTCGATAAGCTTGTTCCTCCTCGGTGAGGAGGTCGATTGTATCGCGATATGAACGAATAACCGTGTCTGCAGCAACGGGTAGAAACTTGTTGATAAGCAGATGCGCTTTGATTGCGGCATCGCTAGCCTTTCCCTCGGGAAATTTTTGATGAAGTTCTGCAAACAGCTCAGGGCCCGTTGCCGCCTCCTGCAATGCGGTTAATCGTTCTGCGTTGCCCGGTTCGTGAGCGATGATCCGCAACGACATATCGCTCACACGGGTTTCGTCGCCCCTACCCTCAAGTAGGCCATATTGGCCAAGAGCAGCCAGTACGGGGAGAGACGCCCCGCTCAGACCCTTGTAACCCATGTGGTTTGCTACAATGGCCCTCGGTAATTTGTTCTGAAAGTCCTTGTGGTAGACCGCGCGCACCCTCTCCACGGCTTCTCTAAGGCCAATTGCCGGATACCCTGGACTACGCGCTTTAGCTGACATGATTACCCCCCCTTTATAGATCGTCATGGTGTACCTCGCCTTTGGATCAAAGCCAAGAATGTTTTGACGATTACAAAGATTTCTTCTTGAACTTTAATCGCGATTATGAAATCGTGAGTTTGTCAGGAGGGATTATGACCACAACAGCCAGTCCGGCCGTGTCAGGCTTGCAGGCGCGTACCGGATAAAGGAAAGGCCGCTCACCTCTCACGAAGGTGGCGGCCCGTATGTGAGCTTGGCGCAATACCGGAGGCTTACGAGCCTCCGTTCCTTTGAGCTAGCAGGCTGTTGAAGAAGGCTCTCGAACGGCCTTGAGGACGGCTTCGTCGCC
>CALMOK010000105.1 GCA_937871825.1 uncultured Alphaproteobacteria bacterium | reverse complement strand
AGCGTGTTTGGCTGCCGTGACGCTCGGGCGAACCGAGCCGGATTGCGGGTAGCGGCGGCTTGTAGCGCGGTGTCGTGATGGTTGGCTTCAATCTGCCATGTTCCTGGTTCGAGGAGCTTCAGGCTGGCGGCGGAGTGAATGGTCGCGGCTCGATTAAGAGCGGCCCGCCTCTCGATGGCGCGTAGGAGAGCGGGAGGCGCCGGATTGTCAAGCGGCCGGACCGCTGCGCGCAGGGGCCGCTTCCCGCGCATTCCTGCCGTTCGCGCCTGTAATGGTGGGTCACTCGCCTTATATGCTGCGACACATCCCTGGCCCTTAAGTTGGCAAGCGCCCCAGTTGGCGATCAGATGACGAAGCCGAGGTCAAAATGCTCCATCGCGCGACGACGCCCATCCCTGCCGACCAGGGGCCGGCATTGGAGCGTCCGCCCGTGCACCTCGGTTTGGCTCGCCGCCCGCGCCGCAATCGAAAGGCCGAGTGGGCGCGTCGTCTGGTGCGCGAAAACGTTCTCACCGCGGACGACCTGATCTGGCCGATGTTTCTGGTGGATGGCGAGCGACGGCGCGACCCTGTGGCCTCGATGCCCGGCGTTTATCGGTTCTCGGTGGACGAGGCCGTTCGAGCCGCTAGGCGAGCCTTCGAACTCGAAATCCCGGCGGTCGCGTTGTTCCCCTACACGGACGCGGCGCTGCGCGACGAAGGGGGATCGGAAGCCTTCAACGCCGAGAACCTGGTTTGCCGCGCGTGCCGCGCCATCAAGGCGGCGTTGCCCAATCTCGGTGTCATTACCGACGTGGCGCTCGATCCCTACACGAGCCACGGGCATGACGGGCTGCTGCATGGCGAGGAGGTCCTCAATGACGCCAGCGTGAGCGCACTCGTCGATCAGGCACTCAACCAGGCCCGCGCGGGTGCCGACATCGTGGCGCCGTCCGACATGATGGACGGACGCGTCGGCGCGATCCGGTCGGCGCTCGACGATGCGGGTTTCGATGCCGTGCAGATCATGAGTTACGCGGCCAAATACGCCTCCGCCTTTTACGGACCGTTCCGCGACGCGATCGGCACGAGCGCGGCCTTGCGCGGCGACAAGCGGACCTACCAGATGGACATCGCCAACGGCGCGGAAGCGTTGCGCGAGGTGGCGCTCGACATTGCCGAAGGTGCCGACATGATCATGGTCAAACCCGGCCTGCCCTACCTCGACATCGTGTATCGGGTGAAGATGGAGTTCGGCATGCCGACCTTCGCCTACCAAGTGTCGGGCGAATATGCGATGATCGCTGGAGCGGCGGCCAATGGCTGGATCGACGGCAGGAAGGCGATGCTGGAAAGCCTGATTGCCTTCAAGCGGGCCGGGGCCGACGGCATCCTCACCTATTTCGCCATTGAGGCCGCGGAACATCTTCGGGCGGGTTGAAGCCGCCTCGCCGTCAATGAGGCGTCGCACGATCGACTTGGAATGGCGTTCAATCAAACACGAGGGAGATAACCGATGAGCGCGAAGTCGAAGACGTTGAACGACCTCTTCCTGCATACCCTGAAGGACGTGCGAAGTGCCGACAAGCACGTCGCCAAGGCTTTGTCCAAGCTCGGCAAGGCGGCAACCGCGCATGAGTTGAGGCAGGCCTTCGATGCCCTGCATGATGAAGGTCAGGCCCAGGGCGACCGACTCGACAAGGTGTTCGAGTTGCTGGGCAAGAAACCTCATAGTTTGCCGTGCGAAGCCATCCAGGGCATGGTTGCGGAAGCCAAGGCGATGGTCGCCGACTTCGCCGAAAGCGCGGCGATCGACGCCGGCCTGATCGCGGCCGCCCAGGCCATGGCGCACTACAGGATCGCTCGCTACGGCGCCCTGCGGAACTGGGCGGCGGATCTTGGGCTCAATCAGGCCGCGACCTTGTTGCAGGTTACCCTGGACGACAACAAGAAGTCCGATCAGCGCCTAAGCGACCTTGCGATCGGGCTGAACGGCCATCAAAAGCCTGCCAGGCTGGCGCCCGCGGTGGCTGCCAACAAGCCGCTGACCCTGAAGATGGCCGCCCTGGCGGGGCTGCAATAATCGCGCCTTGAGGACGGCGGCCCTTGTCCGACGCCCACGCGGCCTACACATGATGCCCGGGGCGATATGCGCCTTTGTGGGGGAGCAACGACCATGAGTTCGACGCAGTGGACGCCGTTCCAACCCGTGACGACGCCAACTGGTCACGCCGGGTTGCCGACGGGCGCCCTGAACGGGGTGCGTTCGCGCCGGATCGCGGCCGTCTGCCTCGACCTCGTCCTGGTTGGGATGCTGTCCTTCGCCTTGTGGATCGCCCTGTTGGTGATGACGTTCGGGCTGTCGCTCTTCATCCTGCCGCCATTGTTCCCGTTCGTAGCCTTTTTCTACAACGGACTGTCGGTGTCGGGCCGTCGGATGGCGACGCCGGGCATGCGGGCCGCCAACCTCGAATTGCGTATGGACGACAATGGCGGCCGTGTTCCCTTCGTCAACGCTGCGGTTCATGCCGTGCTGTTCTACCTGAGCTGGATGCTTCCGCCCGTCTTCCTTCTATCCCTGGTCGCTGCCGATAAAAGGTGCTTGCACGACATTTTGTCCGGCGTGATCTTCACGCGACGGCTGTAGGAACGGCGGGCGATGAGCGGTGAGGGTCGACGGTTTTGACGCGTGAGCCTCGGGACGCCCCACAATTCTACCTGACGTCCCCCTCCCCCTGCCCTTATCTTCCCGGGCGTGAGGAGCGGAAGGTGTTCACGCACCTGATTGGACGACGCGCCGTGACGCTCAACGACACGTTGAGCCAATCCGGTTTCCGTCGGTCACAAACGATCGCCTATCGTCCGGCGTGCGAAACCTGCCGGGCCTGCGTGTCGGTGCGGGTTTGCGTGGACGAGTTCGTGGCCAGCAGGAATCTTCGCCGCATCGTCGCCTTGAACGCCGACCTGATCGGCACCGCGCAGCCTCCCCGGCCATCGACGGACCAATATTCCCTGTTTCGCGACTACCTCGACGCTCGCCACGGCGAAGGGGGCATGGCGGACATGAGCATCCTCGATTACGCCACCATGATCGAGGACAGCCACGTCGAGACCAACCTCATCGTCTACCGGGACCATGGTCCCGACACGGCGATCACGGGTGAGGGCCGGGGCGATCTCCGGGCGGTCTGCCTTACCGACGTCTTGGCCGACGGGCTGTCGATGGTTTATTCCTTCTACGATCCGGCGCTCGAGGCTCGCTCGCTCGGCACATACATGATCCTCGACCATATCGAGCGGGCACGGTCGCTCGGCCTGCCGCACCTTTACCTGGGCTACTGGGTGGAGGGCTCACGCAAGATGCAATACAAGGCTCGCTTCCTTCCGCAGGAACGGCTGGGGCTGAATGGGTGGCAACGGGTCGAGCGGGACTGAGCGACTTCTCCGACGAGCGCTCATTAGGGTCGCTGACGCTCGAGCATCATGGCCGCCAGTCCTGATCACCCCTCGAATTTGTTGGTCCGGGGAAAACCTTTTGGCGGCAGGCGGCCAGCTTCGGCGCGATGGCCGATCCACTCGCGCAGATCGGCGGCCGGTACCGTCCAGGTTCGACCCGACGTGTCCTTCCAGGTCAGGCCCTGCGCCAGGGCGAACACCCGCGCATCGGAAATGCCGCCCTCCTTGTAGCGCTGCAGCCGCATTCCCTTGCCCCGCGAGAGATGGGGAAGTTGGTCGAGGGGGAAGACGAGCAGCTTGCGGTTCTGGCCCACGACGGCGATGTGGTCGCCCTCGCAAGGCAGCACCAGCGCGAGCCGTGCCCCGGCTTCCACCGTCATCAATGCCTTTCCTTTGCGGGTGCCACCCACCATGTCGTCCTGCGAAACGGAAAAGCCGCGCCCGTCCGAGGCGACGACCAGAAGCTTCGTACCAGGCCGGTAGGGAAACACCGCCGCGATTTCCTCGCCCTCATCGATATCCGCCATGATGCGGATCGGCTCGCCGACACTTCGCCCGCCCGGAAGTTTGGAAGCGTCGAGCGTGAACACCTTGCCGTTGGTGGCGAGGACGAGGATTTTGGCGGTCGTTTCAGTCGCAAAGGAGAGCCGCAGCTTGTCGTCGCCCTTGAAGGTGAGGGCATCAAGCGCGGCAACGTGACCCTTCAGCGCCCGGATCCAGCCCTTGTCCGACACCACAACGGTCAGGGGTTCGCGCTCCACGAAGGCATCCGAAAAGTTCGCGTCCTGCATGTCGGGTAGGAGTTCGAAACTCGTCCGCCGTTTGCCGAGTTTGGTGTCGGGCCCATATTTTCGCTTCACGTCGCGGATCTGCGCCGTGATGGCTTTCCATTGTTCGCGCTCCTCGCCCAGCAGGCGCTGAAGGTCGTCGCGCTCCCTGGTGAGCGCGTCGTGCTCGCCGCGAAGCTGCATTTCTTCAAGGCGGCGCAGGCTTCGCAAGCGCGTGTCCAGGATGTAATTGGCCTGCACGTCGCTGAGCGCGAACCTCGATTTCAGCTCATCCTTCGGCTCGTCCTCCTCCCGGATGATGCGGATCACCTCGTCGAGGTTGAGGAAAGCGATCAGCATGCCGGCGAGCACTTCGAGCCGATGGTCGATCTCGGCCCTGCGGTGCTCGGAACGGCGCTGGAGCACCACGCGGCGATGGTCCAGCCATTGGCGCAGCGCTTCGGGCAGGCCGACGACGCGCGGCACGACGCCGTCGACCAGCACGTTCATGTTGAGCGGGATGCGCGCTTCGAGTTCGGTCAGCCGGAACAGGCTTTCCATCAGCAATGCTGGCGGAACCGTCTTGGCGCGGGGCTCGATGACAACCCGCACGTCCTCGGTCGACTCGTCCCGCACGTCGGCGACCAGCGGCAGCTTCTTGTCGTTGATGAGTTCGGCGAGCTTTTCGATCAACCGGGATTTCGGGACCCCGAACGGGATCTCGGTGATGACGATCGACCAGTTCCGCGCCGTTTCTTCCCTTGTCCAGCGTGCCCGCACACGGAAGCTGCCCCGCCCCGTCCGGTAGGCCTCGATGATGGTCGACGGCGGGTCGACGATGATGCCGCCCGTCGGCAGGTCAGGACCCGGCACGAAGGTGATCAGCTGCTCGGCGCCCGCTTCGGGATGGGCGATCAGGTACAAGGCGGCGTCGCAAAGCTCGGCGAGATTGTGCGGCGGGATGGACGTCGCCATGCCGACGGCGATCCCCTGCGCGCCGTTGGCCAGCAGGTTGGGAAAGGCCGCCGGTAGGACGATCGGTTCCTGCTTGTCGCCCGAGTAATTGTCGCGGAAGTCGACGGCGTTTTCCTCGATGCCGTCGAGGAGGAGCTTGGCGATAGGGGTGAGCCGGGCTTCGGTGTAGCGGTAGGCGGCGGCCGGGTCGCCGTCGATGTTGCCGAAGTTCCCCTGCCCGTCCACCAGCGGGTAGCGGGACGAGAAATCCTGCGCCAACCGCACCAGCGCGTCGTAGATCGCCTGGTCGCCGTGGGGGTGGAAATCGCCCATCACGTCGCCGACGATCTTGGCGCATTTCTTGAAGGCAGTGGCCGGGTCGAGCCGAAGGATCTGCATGCCGTAGAGGATGCGCCTGTGAACGGGCTTCAGCCCGTCGCGCGCGTCCGGCAAGGCCCGGCCCATGATGGTCGACAGCGCATAGGCGAGGTAGCGCTCCTCGAGCGCTTCGCGCAGGTTGACCACGATGGGTTCCGCGGGCGTCGAGGGTGGAAGGGGGGCTTTGGCCATGTCGTGAGGATTAATCGACGGACGGCGCTGGCGCCAGGGGTATGCGCCAGCATGGCCCATGGCGCTGTCGCCTTGGCCGTCGACGCCCCTTCGGCACAGCCGGCCAAGAGGTGTGGCCCGCCAGCACTAGTTGCGAACTCGACGCCGGCCTAATCGAACGATCGGTGCCGGATGCGGCCTTTCGTTGAGGCTTTGGAGCGACCATCGCTCACCTCGCGGACGGCCATTACGGTCCACCCGCCCAACACCAAGGAACACGATGCATAATAAGGCGATTTGCGGATTGTTGTCCGGCGTTGTCCTGGTGGTGGTGACCCTGATCGGCGTTGCCATGCTGAACATGCCGTCGGCCGAAAGCGCGGCCGCCAGGATCGGGGCAAGAACGGCGGCCTGCCAGCGCGACCGGCCGCGGGCCGAACAGGGTTACGGGGTGACGCAGCCCATTCCCGGATGCGCGTCGATCAACTGACGCCAGGGTCGCGAACGGCCCTCCCCGGAACCGGCTCGTCCGCCGTCAGGGCCTTGACATAGGAAGAGCGCGCCGCGGTCAGCGCCAGGCCGCGCGGCAGGAAAATGTCGCGGAGCAGGAAATGTTCGGCGAGCCGGAAGCCGGCCGCGATGTCGTCCGCGGACGTGGCGCCGTCCTGCCCCAGCAGGAAGGCCGGCAAGGGCAGCATCTGCGCCCGGTAAGGCTCGCCCGCCTCCCGGCAAACCGCCCGGCCCGATTTGGGGGAAACAAACACGAGGTCCTCGCGCGAGCCGGTCGCCGCGCAGGAACCGAGGTCCAGCCCGAATCCGAGATCGGACAAGAGCTCAAGCTCGAACCGTACGATGGCGGCGGGCGTGTCGAACCTGTCGTCGATGGCGTCCAGGATGCCGCTCAGGCGATCGTGAAGGGGCTGGTGGGGCTCCCGCTCCGGCAGGAGCCGCGCGAGGGTGCAGAGGTGGTTCAGCGCATTGAGGGCCAACCCCGATTCCATCATCCGGGCGGCCCGCAAGGTCCGGGCCTCGATCGAGAACGTCCCGAGCTGTTCCTCGATGCGTGAGCGCCAAAGCGCGTCGACGGCGTTGCCAGCCTGAAGACAGGGACGCAGGCGGCGCGACCGGCCGCCGTGCACGAGCCCGAGATGGCGGCCATGGTGCCGCGTCAGCAGGTCGAGGATGACGCTCGTTTCGCCATGCCGGCGAACGCCGACAACTATGCCGTCGTCACGCCATTCCATCAGGAAGCCGTCCCGTGTTCCAGCACCATGCCGCGCCGGGGCCGGTCGGCCTCAATGATGTGGGAAGTCGAGGCCCATCTCGCGATACCGCTCGGGGTCGTCGCCCCATTTTTCGCGCACCTTGACGAAGAGGAAAAGGTGAACGGTCTTTTCGGCGGCTTCGGTAATCTCGCGTCGCGCCGCCGTGCCGATGGATTTAATGGTCTTGCCACCGTCACCGATGACGATCTTCTTGTGACTGTCGCGCGTCACGTAGATGGTCTGCTCGATGCGGGCGGACCCGTCCGGCATATCCTTCCACAATTCCGTTTCGACCGTGGTCTGATAGGGCAGTTCGTCGTGAAGCCGCTCAAACATCTTCTCGCGCGTGATCTCGGCCGCGAAGGAGCGCATCGGCGCGTCGGAGATCTGATCTTCGGGATAAAGCCAGGGGCCCGGGGGCATGAAGCCGGCCAGCTTCTCGCGCAACTTGGGAAGCCCGTGGCCCCGCAGGGCGGAAATCATGAAGGTCTCGTCGAACGGCAGCTTGGCGTTGATGTCGGCCGTCAGCGCCAGCAGGGCCGTGGTCTCGACGGTGTCGATCTTGTTCAGCACCAGGATCTTGCGCCGACCCATCCCGGCGAGCTTGTCGAGGATGGCCTCGTTCTCCTCGTCGATCCCCTTACGGGCGTCGATAAGCAGCGCCACGGCGTCGGCGTCCCCCGCCCCGCCCCAAGCCGCCGTCACCATGGCGCGGTCGAGCCGGCGTTTCGGCGCGAAGATCCCCGGCGTATCGACGAAGATGATCTGGCTGGCCGCTTCGAGCACGATGCCGCGCACGAGGTTGCGCGTCGTTTGCACCTTGCGCGACACGATCGACACCTTGGTGCCGACCAGCGCGTTGATCAGCGTCGACTTCCCGGCGTTGGGCGCCCCGATCAGCGCCACGAATCCGCATCGGGTTTGTTTTTCGTCGTTCACGCCCGTCCGTCCCGATCGCTTGCGGGAAGCAAACCCTCCCGAACCATGAAGTCCTGGGCGGCCGTCTGCTCGGCAGCCCGTTTGGACGTGCCGGAGCCGCTGGCCGACGTGAAGCCTTCGAGATCAACCGCGACGGTGAACTGGGGGGCATGGGCCGGCCCTTGCCGCTTGATCTCGCGATAGCTCGGCGCCGGGCGGCCAAGCCCCTGCGCCCACTCCTGCAAGGCCGTCTTTGGATCGCGCAAGGGCCGGCTTGGCCGCAGCATGCGCGACCGCCAGGCCGGCTCGACGACCCGTTGGGCCGCCTCGTAGCCTCCATCGAGATAAACGGCGCCGATGATGGCCTCGCAAACATCGCCCATGATGGCGGGCTTCGCGTGACCACCGCTTTGCGCCTCGTTGTCGCCGATCCGGATATGGCCGGACACGTCCCACTCCGCGCCCACCTCGGCACAGGTTTCCTTGCGGACGAGGCCAGCCAACCGACGGGACAACTCGCCCTCCTCGGCATCCGGAAAAGCGTCAAGCAGCATCGCCGACATCACCAGGCCCAGAACACGGTCGCCCAGGAATTCGAGCCTTTGATAGGAGCCGCCCCGTGCACGATCCGCCGTTTGAAAGCTCATGTGGGTCAAGGCGCGGACCAGCAGGGACGGATCGGCAAAGCGATGCCCGATCCGTGCCTCGAAGTCTGCGGTAGACGTGGCCCTGGTCGCCTTCATCGCACCGGCTTGAGCAGGCGATCCCAGCGGATGCTGGTCGGCCAGCGCCAGAACTCCCACACCGGCGCCCCGTCGTCGATGGAGAAGAAGATCAACTCGGCCCGGCCCACGAAATTCTCGAGCGGCACGTAGCCCACGCCGTCCTGGTCGGGGGACACACGCGAGTCGGTGGAATTATCGCGGTTGTCGCCCATCATGAAATACTGGCCGGCTGGTACCGTGTAGACGGGCGTGTTTGAGTAAAGCCCCTCGTCGCGGTTGAGCTGGATGATCTGATGGGTGACGCCGCCCGGCAATGTTTCGAGATAGGTCGGCACCTCGACATCCTGCCCGAACTGGTCCTTCGTCCTGACCGAAACGGTCTGTTCGCGGGGCACGGTCTGGCCGTTGATGATCAGCCTCGCGTTGATCAACTGGATCTTGTCGCCGGGCAACCCGATCACGCGCTTGATGTAATCCTTCGACGTGTCCTTCGGGAACTTGAAGACCGCGACGTCGCCCCGCTTGGGCGTGGACGCCAGGACGCGGCCCGAAAACAGGTTCGGGCTGAACGGGAACGAGTAACGCGAATAACCGTAGCTGTACTTCGACACGAACAGGTAGTCGCCGATGTCGAGCGTCGGGATCAGCGAGCCCGACGGAATGTTGAAGGGTTGAAACAGGAAAGTCCTCACCACGAGGGCGATCACCAGAGCCTGAACGACGACCTTCAGGATCTCGCCAAAGCCACCTTCCTGCGCCTTGGCGGCCCGCCTGGCCTTGCCGTCCTTCAAACTCATCGGCTCGGTCATTGCGATTTCTCAACCTTCAACTGCATTCGGGGCGATGACCCGTGTTCACGCGCGAGAAGGAACAGGCCGCTCTTCGCTATAGCTGTCCTCCCGAATAACGCCAAGAGCATGTCGCGCCGCAGAACCCCTCGCTGGACGGCGTTCAAATATGCGATTGTGTCGCCTCGATCAGCACATGGGCTTGAGCGAGCGGGTATTCATCGGTCAGCGTGAGGTGGATCACGGCGTGGTGGCCCGGCGGCAGCAGGCTCGCGAGCCGCTCGGCCGCACCGCCGGTCAACTCCAGGGTGGGTTTGCCCGATGGCAGGTTGACCACGCCCATGTCCTTCCAGAACACGCCGTGGGCCAGCCCCGTCCCCAGCGCCTTGGCGCAGGCCTCCTTGGCGGCGAAACGCTTCGCGTAGGATGCGGCGCGACTGGCGCGGCGATCGCTTTTCAATCGCTCCACGGGCGTGAAGCATCGCTCGACGAAGCGCTCCCCGAAGTTCGCCAAGGTCTTCTCGACCCTGCGGATGTCGCAAAGATCGCTGCCCATGCCGATGATCATGCCATCGCATCCATTTGCGCCCGCCCCTCGCGCATCGCGGCCCGCATGGTCGAGACCCCCTCGACGAGCCCTGCGAATATTTCTTCGCCGATCAGGAAATGCCCGATGTTGAGCTCGGCGACCAGCGGCAGGCCGGCGATCAGGCGGGCGGTTTCGAAGGTCAAGCCGTGACCCGCGTGGCACTCGATCCCGAGCGCTCCCGCCCGTTCCGCCGCCGCTCGGATGCGTCCGAATTCACGGGCGGCGTCATCCCCGCGCCCCGCCTCGACGGCCTCGCACCAACGCCCTGTGTGAAGTTCGACGACGGGTGCCCCGACGGCAGTCGACGCTTCGACGACCTCGATCGAAGGCTCGATGAAGAGGGATGCGCGAATGTTCGCCCGCGCGAGTTCGGTTACCAGCGGCTTGAGTTGTTCGAGGCCGCCGACGACGTCGAGCCCGCCCTCGGTTGTTTGCTCCTGTCGGCGCTCGGGCACCAGGCAGGCCGCATGTGGCCTCGTTTCAAGCGCGATCGCCAGCATCTCCGGGGTGGCCGCCATCTCAAGGTTCAGCGGAACCGTGAGGGCCCGCTTGAGCCGCGCAATATCGTCGTCGTGGATGTGACGCCGGTCTTCGCGAAGATGGGCCGTGATGCCATCGCATCCGGCTTCCACCGCTAGCAAGGCCGCTCGAACCGGATCGGGCGCCACCCCGCCCCGCGCGTTCCGCACGGTCGCCACGTGGTCGATGTTTACCCCGAGCCGAAGCGCTCGTGTCGCGATCATTGGCTGGCACCCCGGC
>CALMOK010000104.1 GCA_937871825.1 uncultured Alphaproteobacteria bacterium | reverse complement strand
CCTTTATCTTTTCGTGCTGTTTGCCATCCTGCTGGCCGAGCATTCGTTCAACCTTTCAGGGCACTTGGGATGGTAGGCTCGTCGCCGAAGGACGTGCGCCCGACCGTTGGCACGGTTCTCAGCCCGGCACAGTTGAAAAGTCGCCGGCTTCGCAATATCGCCATCGGTCTGCTAGTTGGGCTGATGGCTGTCCTCTTCTATGTTGTCACGATCGCGAAACTCGGGCCCTCCGTGCTGAGTCGCCCGCTTTGAGGTCCTCCGTGCCCAGCGAGACCAATCCGAACCGAAGCCGCACATTCGTCGCGTGGATCGTCCTGGCGGCGGTTTGCGGGGCTTTGGGCATGTCCTTCGCCTCGGTGCCCCTGTACCGCCTGTTATGGCAAGCCACTGGCTATGGTGGAACGACGCAGGTCGCTGACTCCGACTCCGACACCACCGGGCGGCGCACATTGACGGTGCGGTTCGATGCCAATGTCGCGCCCGGCCTTCCCTGGAGCTTCGAGCCCGAGACAACCTCGGTTTCGCTGCAAACCGGCAAGACCGCAACGGTGTTCTTCCATGTCAAAAACAAGACCGATCACGACATCAAGGCCAACGCGCGCTATAACGTGACCCCCGACGTCGTCGGTCCCTATTTCGATAAGATCGCATGTTTCTGCTTTTCTGAGCAGAAGCTCGGCCCCCATGAGGAACTCGATATGCCAGTCGTCTTCTTCCTCGATCCCAAGCTCGAGCGCGATGAGACCATGGCGGCCGTCGACACGGTGACGCTATCCTATACCTTCTTCGCTGTTGGCCCGTCCGTTGCCGGTCGGGCCTCGGCCGAAACGACCGGTTCGGAAACGCCAAAACTTTGATTGCTGGCTTGGGGCAAACTTGACCGCTGCCTGATAACGGGGCAGTCCACCAGCGTTGATAGGATTAAAGGCCGCCTCGGTTGAGGAACTGAGCGATCAAGCATGAGATGCCGAGGCCAGTTTGGCTCACCGCATTTTCACGAACGAACGTAAACCGGGAGAGCGACATGGCCGACACCCATGCCAAGCCAAACCACGACTACCATCTCGTTCCGCCAAGCCCTTGGCCCCTGGCCACCTCGGCGAGCGCCTTCGTCATGGCGATTGGTGGCATCATGTGGATGAAGCACCTCGGCGCGTTCGGGCCTTACTTGTTCACGGCGGGGACCCTTGGGGTTCTTTACACCACGATCATGTGGTGGCGCGATGTGGTGAACGAGGCGATCGTGGATCACGCCCACACCCGTGTCGTGCAGATCAGCCATCGTTACGGCATGATCCTGTTCATCGCCTCGGAGGTGATGTTCTTCGTGGCCTGGTTCTGGGCCTATTTCGACGTCAGCCTTTATCCCGGGGAGTTGATCGAATACACCCGGGCATCGTTCACCGGCGGACATTGGCCGCCCAAGGGCATCGAGCCGTTCGATCCCTGGCATTTGCCGCTTTTCAACACGCTGATCCTGCTAACCTCAGGCACCACCGTGACCTGGGCGCATCATGCCCTGCTGCACAACGACCGCCGCAGTTTCAAGATCGGCCTGATCCTGACGGGGCTTCTCGGTCTTCTGTTCAGTTGCGTGCAGGCCTATGAATACGCCCATGCGGACTTCCAATTCTCGGGCAACATCTTCGGTGCGACCTTCTTCATGGCGACCGGTTTTCACGGCTTCCACGTCATCATCGGCACCTTGTTCCTGCTCGTCTGCCTGATCCGAGGCTTTGCCGGCCAATTCACGCCGCGCCAGCACCTCGGCTTCGAGTTCGCCGCCTGGTATTGGCATTTCGTGGACGTGGTCTGGTTGTTCCTCTTCGCCGCCATTTACGTGTGGGGATCCTGGGGCGCGGCCGTCGAGGCGGCCCACTGAAGGCGGGCGTCACCGAGCGGCACTTGACCCGGTTTCCAAGTCCTGGTCCGGCCGTGTCGTTGAACCAGGGCGTGGCTGAATGACGTCGGCCCTGAACGACGACGATGAACCCTCGCCGATCCTGACCGGACTGCGCGGGCGTTGCCCTCACTGCGGTCAAGGCAAGCTGTTCCAGGGCTTCTTGACACTGGCACCTTCGTGCACGGCCTGTGGGCTTGATTACGCCTTTGCGGATTCCGGCGACGGACCAGCGGCTTTCGTGACCCTCATCGCCGGCGCGCTTGTGGTTGGGCTCGCGCTCTGGACGGAGGTGACCTATGAGCCGCCGATCTGGGTTTACATCGTCCTGTTCCTACCCCTGACGGTGATCCTGTGCCTCGGCACCCTGCGGCCGCTTAAAGGCGTGCTGATCGCGCTGCAATACCGCAACAAGGCCGAACAGGGGCACTTGTAGCCATGACGGCGGTTGCGGCGACGCCGGCGCGACGGATCTCGAGCCTGTTTTGGCCGACGATCGCCACCCTGCTGATGACGGGTTTCCTGGTGTCGCTCGGGGCTTGGCAAATGCACCGGCTCGCGTGGAAGACCTCCCTGATCGACAGGGTGGCAGCGCGCGCGACCACCGGGCCGGTGCCGGTGCCGCTCGAAGGCGAGTGGGCCGGCCTCGTTCCCGACGACTATGCCTACCGTCACGTGACATTCGATGGCACCTATGAGAACAACAAGGAAGTGAAGGTTTTCCGCCCGTTGCCGGTCGCACGCGGCCCCATCGCCGGCGTGGGTTACCTTGTTCTCACACCGTTCAGGCTGTCCTCGGGAGGCATCGTGATCGTGAATCGCGGGTTCGTGCCGCTCGAGCAAGCCGAACCAGCGACGCGGGCCGCTGGTCAGATCGAGGGACCGACAACCGTGACGGGCCTGATGCGGGAACCCGAAGCCCGCAACATCTTCACGCCGTCCGACGATCCGGCGCAGCGCACCTGGTACACGCGCGATCCGCAATCGATCGGCGCAGCCTTGGGCGTTCCGGCGGTCGCGCCCTTCACGGTCGACGCCGACGCCAAACAGGCCTCGGGTGGGCTTCCGCAAGGTGGGGAAACCGTTCTATCCTTTTCCAACGACCATCTCTCCTACGCGCTAACCTGGTTCGGTCTGGCGCTCGGGCTGGTCGGGGTTTATGTGGTCTACGCGTGGCGTGCGCTGACGGGTTGGGCCAAGCCGACCTCGACCGGACCTTAGGTCGGCTCAGCCGCCCTACCCCGGGCAAGCGCTTTTCGATCCGCCGGAGTGTCATTGGTGCATTATCGTTCGACACGGGGTGAGGACCGCGCCGTCACGTTCACCGAAGCCTTGCTGGCCGGGCTCGCGCGCGATGGCGGCCTGTATGTGCCGGATGATGTTCCATCGATGTCGGCCTCGACGGTCGCGGCCTTCGCGGGCCGGCCCTTCGCCGACGTCGCCGAAGCGGTCCTCGCGCCCTTCACGGGCGAAGCGTTCACCAAGCCGGTGTTGCGGCGCCTGATCGAGGGCGCTTACGCGGGGTTCCGTCACCCGGCCGTCACCCCGCTGGTGCAACTGGATACCAACCTCTTCATCCTCGAACTCTTCCACGGGCCGACCTTGGCGTTCAAGGACGTCGCCATGCAATTGCTCGGCCGCATGATGGACGAGGTCTTGTCGCGCGCCGGCCGGCACGCGACGATCGTCGGCGCCACGTCGGGCGACACGGGAGCGGCCGCCATCGACGCTTTTCGCGGGCTGGGTCAGGTGGACGTCTTCATCCTTTACCCGCATGGCCGCGTGTCGGACGTGCAGCGGCGGCAGATGACGACCTTGCCGGACGTCAATGTCCACACGCTGGCCGTGGACGGAACCTTTGACGATTGCCAGGCCATCGTCAAAGCCCTGTTCAACCACCACGCGTTCCGGGACGACCTCGCGTTGTCGGGGGTGAATTCCATCAACTGGGCCCGCATCGCGGCCCAGATCAGCTATTATTTCGTGGCCGGAGCGGTTCTGGGCGCTCCGCATCGCAAGATGTCGTTTTCGGTGCCGACCGGCAATTTCGGCGATGTGCTGGCCGGTTACTATGCCAAGGCCATGGGCCTGCCGGTCGATCGGCTCGTGGTGGCGACGAACCAGAACGACATCCTCGACCGCTGCCTGCGGACCGGCGTCTACGAGACGCAAGGCGTGCAACCGACGCAGTCGCCTTCCATGGATATCCAGGTCTCGTCCAATTTCGAGCGCCTGCTCTTCAAAGCCTGCGACGACGACAGCGCGGCGGTCAGGGCGCTGATGAACACCCTGACGCAATCCGGGCGGTTCACCGTGCCGGACGCAGCCTTGGAAGCAATCCGGGCCGGGTTCGACTCGCACCGCGTCGACGAGGCCGCGACGCAGGCAGAGATGACGCGCACCTTCCGGGAAACCGGACACATTCTCGACCCCCACACGGCGATCGGCGTCGCGGCGGCGCGTGCGGCGCTTCGGCGCGACCCGGACACCCCGGTCGTGGCGCTCGGCACGGCCCATCCCGCAAAATTTCCCGACGCGGTTTTCCGCGCCACCGGCAAGCGCCCGGCCCTGCCCGATCACCTGCTCCAACTGATGGAGCATCGTGAGCGGATCAACCGGGTGCCGAACGAGCCGTCGACGGTCGAGCGCTTTATTCGTGAACGGTCCCGCATGCTCGGTGCCGTCGCATGAGCGTCGAAGTCACCATCCTTCCGAACGGCTTGCGGGTGATCACCGACGTGATGCCCCACCTTGAGACGACTTCGCTCGGCATCTGGGTCGGCGCGGGCTCGCGCCACGAAACGGCTGGCGAGCACGGCCTGTCGCATTTCCTGGAGCACATGGCCTTCAAGGGAACGCGCCGCCGATCCGCCAGGCGGATCGCCGAAGAGATCGAGTCGGCGGGCGGCGACCTCAACGCCGCGACCTCGACCGAACAAACCGCCTATTACGCCCGGGTTCTGGCCGCCGACACCGGGCTCGCGCTCGACATCCTGGCCGACATCCTCACGGAAAGCGTGTTCGATCCGATCGAGATCGGGCGCGAAAAGGAAGTGGTGCTCCAGGAAATCGGCGCCGTGGACGACACGCCGGACGACCTCATCTTCGAGGCTTTCACGGCAACCGCCTTTCCCGACCAGCCGATCGGCCGGGCCATCCTGGGAACGCCGGAGGGTGTTTCGGCTTTCGACCGGGACGCCATCGCGCGTTATCTCGCCCTACACTACCGGCCGGGCGCCATGGTGGTGGGTGCCGCCGGGGCGCTTGACCACCGCCGGATCG
>CALMOK010000103.1:3873-9164 GCA_937871825.1 uncultured Alphaproteobacteria bacterium | reverse complement strand
GCCCTGGTGGTGGCGCTTGGGGGAGGCTCGGCGCTCGACCTCGGCAAGGCGGTGGCGGCGGTGGCGGGCGCCGACGCCCCGGCGGAAGCCTACGCTCTGTGCGCCGCCCCCCTGCCCGAGGCGCGCCTTCGAACGATCTGCATGCCGACCACGGCGGGCACCGGCTCGGAAACCACCCGCACGGCGATCCTGTCGGGCACGGACGGCGCGAAGCTCTGGTTCTGGGGCGACGCGCTCAAGCCAGACCACGCCCTGCTCGACCCCGAGCTCACCGTCAGCCTGCCTCCGCACCTCACCGCCGCCACCGGCATCGACGCGCTGGTCCATGCCGTGGAGGCCGCCACAAACCGCAACGCCAACCCGGGCAACGACCTTTACGCCCTTGCGGCGATCCGGCTCGTCGCCACCCACCTCGAGGCGGCGGTCGCCGACCCTTCGGATATCCCGGCGCGGGAGGCTGTTCAACGCGCCGCCGCCCTGGCGGGCACCGCCATCGACAATTGCGGCACCGCCATGGGCCACGCGATCGGTCACGCGATGGCCTCGCTGCGCCCCATCCACCACGGCCGCGCGGTCGGCATCGCTATGCTGGCATCGCTGCCCTGGACGGTGGCGGACGACCCCGACGGACGCTTCGCCGCCTGCGCGGCCGCCATGGGGGCGGAGCCGAGCGGGGCGGGGTTCATCGAGGCGTTCGGCCAGCTGGTGCGCCGCACCGGGATGCGGGTCGCCATGCGGGACGATTTCGCCGGCATCGACGCCGACGCGCTCGCCGCCCAGATGGTCCGCCCCGAAAACATGCCGATGATCCGCTCGACCCGCCGGCGAGCCACGGGCGCCGATCTCCACGCGCTGTCCCAAGCCGTTCTCGCGCTCGCCTGAGATCACCGACGTGACAACGCAACCGAAGACCCGCCCTCAAAGGCGTTCAGAGCTGCCGTACATCGATCGCCGTCACGGCCAGGGCACGCTTGGCGAAGGCACGGTCGAAGGTCGCGAAAGCGACACAGCCGTCGGTTCGCGCCAAATGCAGCGCGTCCGCGAAATCGAGGCCCTTGCCGACCCAACTCAGAGCCAGCGACGCCAAGTCGGCATCCTCCACGTTGACTTGCGGCAACCCGGCGAAGGCGCGCAAGGCCTGCGCCACCGCGACAGCCGAAAAGCCATAAACGCTGCGGAGCACCCAATCGGCTTCCAACAGGACCGTGGTCCCGATGAAGACCTCGTTTTCCTCGACCAGCGTGCGGGCAACCTTTGCCTGCGCCGGACTGTCCCCGGTCAGGTAGCGAACGAGGACATTGGTATCAATCCCGATCATGCCGACGCCTCGCCTCACGCGCCACACCGGCGTCCATGTCGGCTTGCGTCCTCGAAGGTCCACGATAAGGCAGGGAGGCGAACACGTCCTCATGATGCGTCGGCTCGAACGCGGGTGCGATTCTCAACAGCACCCCGTCCGGCGTTTCCTCGACGGTCAGGCGCGTTCCGGCCGACCAGCGCCGCCGCTCGCGCACCGCTTTGGGCAGGATCACCTGTCCCTTGGTCGAAAGCCTCGTCACTCGCGTCACCATTTCGTCGCCCACCTCTGAAGTAAGACAGATGTAAGATTTATGCCACGCCTTTGCCAATGGGGTTGGCCCTGAAAGGAAACAGCCCATGCTCGACCGTCCCACGTCCCAATCCGCCTGGCAGGCCCGCGCGCGGTCGCTTGTCGTCGAGGGCCGCGCCTTTGTCGACGGGGCCTACGCGGACGCGACGTCCGGCCGAACCTTCGAGCGGGTGTCGCCCGTTGACGGCCGGGTGATCGCGGCCGTGGCCGATTGCGAGGCCGCCGATGTCGACCGCGCGGTAGCGGCGGCGCGGCGGGCCTTCGAGGCGGGCGTGTGGCGGGACCTGCCGCCCGTCGCCAGGAAAACCGTCATGCTGCGCTTCGCGGCGCTGATCCGCGACAACCTCGACGAGCTGGCGCTCTTGGAAACGCTGGACACCGGCAAGGTCATCGGCAATTCGCTCGCCGTGGACGTGCCCTTCTGCGCCGATTGCGTGCAATATTACGCCGAGCTCGCCGACAAGTTGTTCGACGAGGTCGCCCCCGTCGGCCCCAAGGACCTGGCGATCCTGCGCCGCGAGCCGCTCGGTGTCGTGGCGGCGATCGTGCCGTGGAACTACCCGCTCATCATCACGGCCTGGAAGATCGCCCCGGCGCTGGTGGCGGGCAATTCGGTGGTGCTGAAGCCCGCCGAGCAATCCCCCTTGAGCGCCATCCTGCTGGGGCGGCTCGCCCTCGAGGCCGGCATCCCGGCGGGCGTGTTCAACGTGGTGCCGGGTTTCGGGACAAAGGCCGGCAAGCCGCTCGCCCTGCACCCGGGCGTCGACATGGTGACCTTCACGGGCTCGACGGAGGTCGGCAAGCTCATGCTGCGCTACGCCGCCGACAGCAACATGAAGCGCGTGAGCCTCGAATGCGGCGGCAAGAGCCCGCACGTGGTGCTGCCCGACGCCGACCTCGACGCCGCCGCCTCCGGCATCGCCTGGGGGATCTTCTACAACCAGGGCGAAACCTGCCACGCGGGCTCGCGGGTGCTGGTGCACCGCTCGGTCCACAAGGCGCTGGTGGAAAAGATCATCGCCGTGCAGCGCGAGCAGATCCCCCTCGGCGACCCGCTCGACCCGGCCGCCGGCATGGGGGCGCTGATCGAGGACACCCACATGGAGCGGGTGCTCGGTTACGTCGAGATCGGCCGGGCCGAGGGCGCCACGGTCGCCTGCGGCGGCGCGCGGGCCAGAACGGAAACCGGCGGCTATTACGTGGAAGCCACCATCCTTGACGACGCGCGGGGCGACATGCGGGTCGCCCAGGAGGAGATCTTCGGCCCCGTGCTGGTGGTGATCCCGTTCGACACCGAGGCCGAGGCCATCCGTCTCGCCAACCAATCGATCTACGGGTTGGCGGCCGCCATGTGGACGCGCGACATGGCCGCGGCGCACCGCTGCTCGGCCGCCATCAAGGCCGGCACGGTGTGGATCAACTGCTTCGACAAGTCCTCGCTGGCGACCCCCTTCGGCGGCTTCAAGCAATCGGGGTTCGGGCGCGACCGCTCGCCCCACGCGGTGGAAAAATACACCGACATCAAGACGATCTGGACCGCCTACCGCTGAGGGACCCCCGATGACCGCCGACCCGATCGCCCCCGCCACCCCGCCAGTGAAGATCACCGGCATCGCCATCAGCCACCACCGGCTGCCGCTCGACCCGCCCTTCAACGCCAGCTGGGACACCCAGCCCCGCCGGGCCTTCGAGGCCACGATCGTGCGGGTGCACACGGACGCGGGGCTCACCGGGATCGCGTCCGGCGACGCCATGCTGGGGTTCGCCGGCCACGAGCACCTCTTCGTCGGGCGGGACGCCATGGCGATCGAGCGCCATTGGCGGGTGCTCAACAACATCCAGTTCCATTGGGGCCGCCCCTGGCCGCTCGACCTCGCGCTGTGGGACCTCGCCGGCAAGATCACCGGCCAGCCCTGCTGGCGGCTGCTCGGCGGCCTCTCGAACAGCGTGCGGCTCTACGCCTCCTCGGGCACGCTGCGCGATCCCGGCGCGATGGCGGAAGCCGCCGAGCGCTACCGCGACGAGGGCTTTCCGGCCCTAAAAATCCGGTTCGGCCGGGGCGATTGGCGGCAGGACGTCAAGGCGCTGGAGGCCGTGCGGGCCCGCGTGGGCGACGCGCTCGCCCTGATGGTGGATTGCAACCAGGGCTGGCGCATGTCCTGGGACGCCTACCCGTCCTGGACGCTGAAGGACGCCGTGCCGGTGGCGCGCGAATTGGAGCGCCTCGGCGTCTTCTGGATGGAGGAGCCGCTGCACCGGGGCGACCGCGCCGGCATGCGCCGCCTGCGCGAGATGACCGACATCCGCATCGCCGGCGGCGAGATGACCCGCGAGCTCTACGAGTTCCGCGACCTCATCAACGAGGGCGCGCTCGACGTGCTGCAGCCCGACGCCGCGCTCGTCGGCGGCATCACGGGCCTGCGCCGCGTCGCCACCATGGCGCAGGAGCACAACCTCGCCTTCACGCCCCACACCTGGACCAACGGCATGGGGGTGGTGGCCAACGCCCACCTCACCGCCGGCGTCGCCGACGCCCCCTGGCTGGAATTCCCCTACGACCCGCCCGAATGGAGCCTCACCCGCCGCGACTTCATGATGGCCGAGCCGCTGCGCGCCGGCGCGGACGGCACCCTCCATTTGTCGGACCGCCCCGGCCTGGGCTACGATCCCGACGAGGACGTTTTGGCGAAAACCAGGATCGGATGAGCCCTTGAAGGCGCGGCCGGGCAGCAGGCGCAACATGGACCGGCAATGGCTGCCCCTCAACGCCCTGCGGGCCTTCGAGGCGGCCGGCCAGCACCTCAGCTTCACGGCCGCCGCCGCCAGCCTGACGGTGGCGCAAAGCGCCGTCAGCCGCCACGTCATCGTGCTGGAAAAGTTTTTGGGCACGCCCTTGTTCGACCGCCGCCCCCAGCAGCTCGCCTTGACGGAGGCCGGCCGGCACCTGCTGCCCGTGGTGACGAAAAGCTTCGACCGGCTCGACCAGGCGCTCGGCGCCATCGTGGCGGAAAGCGGCCGGCCGGCGGCCCCTCACCTGCGGGTCTTCCTCCCCCCGACCTTCGCCCACCAGCTCGCCATTCCCATCCTGCGCGATTTCCGCGCCGAACATCCGGGCCTGGCGCTGGAGATCGCCTCCAAACCCGGCGGCGACGCCTCTGGGGACGCCGACATCGCGATCGTCTACTCCGAACCCCGCGTCACCGACGCCATTCTGGACCTCCTGTGGATGGAGCGGGTCACCATCCTGTGCAGCCCGGCGGCCCTGGAGGGCCATGGGTTGAGCGAAGGCTCGCGCGAAGGCGCCGGCCAGGGGGCCGACCAGGCCGCCGACCCCGCCCGCCTGATCGCCGCCAGCGACCTCCTCCACGTGCGGCTCGACGACCGCCCGCGCCACCACGTGTGGGAATTGTTCGCCCGCGCGGTCGGCCGCCCCGACCTGCCGGTAGGGCGCGGCCTCGTCTTCGACACCGCCCAGCTCGCCGTGCAATACGCCCTCTCGGGCGACGGCCTCGCGATGGTCGACCCGCTGCTGTTCCGCGAAGAGCTCGCGGCCGGCCGCCTCGTCCAGCCTTTCGCCTTAAGGGTCGACAACGGCTACGGCTACCACCTCACCACCTCGCCGGAAGACCTCGACAACGAGGCGGTGGCACTGTTCCGGTCGTGGTTGATCAGGCGGTTTTCG
>CALMOK010000103.1:0-3863 GCA_937871825.1 uncultured Alphaproteobacteria bacterium | reverse complement strand
GGGGTGGGGTGAGGAAAAGTCAAGACGGTTGAGCTACTTACACCAACCTACAAATGGATTTTTTTAAGATTTTCTGTCAAAACACGATATAACAAAACTGCTTAGAATGGCTGGAGGTCTTTCTATTAATATGTCGGTTTATACATACATCATACTAGATTTTATAATTGATCATAAGCCTAGCAGGCTCGCCCGAGTCCGCTTCTTAGCTTCGGCCACCTTTATGACAGCTGCGCAATATATCGCCAATATAACACTCACCATCAATGGGGAGTTATCCCTTCCAAGCAAGATCGAACTCTGAGTCTTGCCGGGCTTGAGTTTTGCAAATTTCGTTCTACCTTGAAGGCTCGTTCTCGGTCACACCATGATGGCCGTCTCCATTCTGGAGCTCCCGATGAGCGAACGAATCCTGCAAAAATGCGGGGTTCGGCATCGGGCAGAACTCCGCGATTTGGAGTAGAGCGATGACCCTTCAACAACGAAAAGATAAGGTGGATAGGAAGCTGCGGCAGTACGCGATCACTCGCAGACCAGGTGACTACCCGGCAACCGCCGAAATCCAGTCGATCGCGCGAGAAGACGCGATTGAGAGTCTGTGGGCTGCGGTTTTCAAACGCGTCAAAAGCTAAAGCGCCACAGGCTAAAAGCCAATTGGCAAGGAGGTTGCTGGTTTACGCCAGCGACCTTTTTGCAAGTCGCCTTTCCTGTTCGCGGTTGCCCTTAACCCTTTTAGGGATAAGATGATATTGTGTCTAAGGCTTCGGAGCGTCCCAAACTTCCCATCAACCCAGGGGTGCTCCGCTGGGCAAGGGAGTGGTCTGACCTCACGCCCGAAGAAGCTGCGGAGGAGATTGGCAAGCCGCCGCAGACCATTATGGCGTGGGAAGCCGGAACAGATACTCCAACGGTGAATCAAGCTCGGGCGTTGGCTGGCCTTTATGGCCGGTCATTCCTTGAATTTTTCCGCACCGATGACCCTCCTGTCAAAAAGCCTGAGCTAGTCCCTGATTTCCGGAATCAGGCTGGAGTTGATCCATACGGGCATGAGCGAGAGCTTCGCGAGATACAATCTTGGGCGGAAAACAACCGACTCAACGTGATCGACCTGTTTGACGCAGTTTCAGAAGCGCCGCCAGAGCTATCTAAAGACCTTATTGCAACACAGACCGACAATATTGAGTCCTCGGCGGATAAGGCCAGAACTGCGATTGGGTATTCAATCACGGAGCAGACGTTGCTGCGTAATGCTGATCGGGATCAACTCCCAAATATTCTAAGAGGAAAGCTCGAGAGATCTGGAATACTTGTATTCCGCCGGTCTGGCCTTCTTAACCTGGGAACAAGGGGAATCTGTTTCGTAGCCGAACCTCTACCTGTAATTATTTATACAAACGAAGCGCCAGGAGCCCAGGCCTTTACCATTGCGCATGAACTTTGGCATGTGATGCTGAGACAAAGTGCCGTTTTGAGTCGAACAGCCAATGCGCGAGGCGGCAACCAAGCATCTCGAAGTGAGAGGTGGTGCGATCGCTTCGCCGCTGCTTTTCTTGCCCCCAAAGATGTCATTGCTCAGAATTGGAAGAAGCCGCCTGTTCCTGAGCCGCAGGTCTCAGATTATGATCTCAAGAGACTTGCTGATATTTTTAGAATAAGTCAGCATGCAATGCTTATACGCCTTGTAAATCTTGGTTATGTTCGGACTGAGTATTATTGGTCTGTCAAGCGTTTAGATTTTCGCAAAGCAGAGGACGAATATAAGTCTGGAGCAAGATCTAGATATTACGGGTCTCGATATAGATCAAACCTTGGCGATGTTTATACTGCACTTGTTATAGAGGCATGGAACACGGGTAGGATCACAAATCATACCGCAGCCGAATTTATGGGCATCAATAATATAGCTCATCTGTTTGACATTAGAAGAGAATTTGCGGTATAGTATGAAGCGATATTGCCTCGATACCTCAGGACTCTCAAATCCCTTAGAATCAATGCCTGGCGACATTCACTTGTCTTTGTGGAAGGTGGTGGCGGCATGTGTCGAGTCTGACGCTTTAGCCGTTACTCAAGAGATATACGATGAATTAATCAGACTTCCATCCGATATAGGATCGTGCCTACAAAAGAACAAAAATCTACTTGTGATGGAAGTTCTTCAAGACGAATGGGATTGGAACACATATCTAGGTCATACAACAAGGATGCAGACAGATCACGCGGCGTACATTGCTGAACTTAATAACAATAGAAGGATGACTGTTGGGCTGAATGATATATCCATAGTTGCTCTGGCTAAGACGCTTGGGTTGCCTCTTATAAGCATGGAGTCAGCTGTCAATAATACCGCGTCACAGAAGAGAAGGATCCCTGATATCTGCGCATCGGAGGCGGTCCGGCATCTTAGCTTCAACGATTTTCTCAGGGCGGAGAGCGTCACGATATAAGCTTTTATGTTTCACTCATGCATCAAGGATGGTGGCCTTATCGACTACATTAAGACAGGAGCAAGCGCGCGGCATCGGACCGATTGGTTGGGCCGAGTTAGACGCAAAGCTTTCGGCATTGGTCAAAGCGCCCCAATCGGAAGTTCAAGCATTGCATTCCGCATATGATGATGGTTCGGCCGAAAAGCAAACTCATCGAGGTAGCGGGCCACATACTTTTCGCTGACGTCCATTTTTTGTCGGATTAACCTATTTTCTTGAGCAGCCGTCAGAAGCTCTCGATATTGGTTCGCATGGTGCATCTTCCGGCTACGGTAGTCGTAATGGGCGTAATCGCCATTGCTATGCTTCACAGCCCCGTGCTCGTGCTTATCGCCTTCAAGTAAGACCGTAGCTCATCAGTTCGTCCGTCGAGATTGTCGAGCGCCGCCAACATTCAACAGTCAGCATCACCACCTCAAAACGCACCCCGATCCAAAGATGCATTCTCGTCGCAGCCCCAACCGCGCTAGCCCCGCCAGAAATGCAACCCGGGGCGCGATACATGAAGACCTACACGAAAGTGGTAATGAACGGTGGCTTGGTAGGGGCGAGCGTGCCAGCCGTAGACTCCAACGCGGTTTCTTGCTGCGCGCCTCTGTTGCACCATAAAGTCAATCTGCCGCCTCCGGCTACCCCTCGCCAAGGCTCCCCATGACCAAACTCCTCGACCAAGCCCTTCAAAAACTGCAAACCCTCCCCCCGACATGCAGAATCAAGCCGCGCGCCTGTTGCTAGCCTACGCCGGTGACGACGAGGGATTCATTGACCTGACGCCGGAGGAAGAAGCCGACCTCGTCGAGGCGCAGGCCGAGATGGCGCGGGGTGAGTTCGCGACCGAAGCCGAGGTGCAGGCCGTTCTCGCCAAATTCCGGTCGTGAGGCTCCGTTTTCAGAAACGGGCGCTGGAGCAGATCGAGCGGGCGTTGACCTATGTGGCCGAACAATCGCCGCAGGGAGCGGCCAGGATCGAGGGCCGCATGACGGCGATGCTGGCCCGGTGCAGCTGCTGCCCCGGCCCGGCAGCAGGACGCGCATTCCAAACGTTCGCCGCGTATTCCTGACGCCCTACCCGTACCTGATCGACTATTTCGTGGGCGAGGACGAAATCGTGGTGCAGCGGTTTCGGCACACGTCGCGCCGCCCGATCGCGTGATCGGGCGCGCCAGCCGGGAGCCCCCACTCCCCCATCATACCCCGATCCAAAAAACGCATGCCCCTCGCACCCCCAACCGCGCTAGCCTCGCCACAACACGGAACCGGGGCGGGACAGATGAAGACCCACGCGAGAGTGGTGGTGATCGGCGGCGGGGTGGCGGGGCTGCGGGCGGCGGGGTTCGCGGGGGCCAACGTCACGCTGCCGCACAAGGAGGCGGCG
>CALMOK010000102.1 GCA_937871825.1 uncultured Alphaproteobacteria bacterium | reverse complement strand
GCGAGGTCGGTCGGCATCGCGAGGTCGTTCTCGCGCGCCATGGTCATGAAGTCGGTCAGCACGAGGCCGAGGTCGAGGGTGCTGCCCGAATGGCGCATCACGAAAGCCTGCGAGGACGATTCGAGCTTCGACATGTCGGGCGTGCTCGCCCCGGTCCATTCGAGCAGCACCGCCGTCAACCCGTCGGCGTCCTTCTTCAGCATGGAGCCGATCAGCAGCAGCAACTGGCTCCTGCGGCGTTGGGACAGCCGGCCGATGATGCCGAAATCGATGAAGGCGATGCGGTTGTCCGGCAGGGCGAGGATGTTACCCGGATGGGGGTCGGCGTGAAACACGCCCTCGATCAGCGCCATCTGCAGGAAGGCGTCGGTGCCCTTCTGGGCCAGCAGGGGTTTGTCGAGACCCGATTCGTCGAGGCCCCGGTGATCGTTCAGGAAGATGCCGTGCACGAATTCCTGCACCAGCACCCGCTCGGACGTCCATTCCCAGAAGATCTTGGGAAACACGATATCGTCGCGCTCGTTGAAGAGGCCGGCGAGCAGTTCGCAATTCCGCGCCTCGTTGGCGAGGTCGAGTTCGCCGTTCAGCCCCTGCGACAGGTGCCGCATCTGCTCCTGCGGGCGATAGCGGGCGAGTTCGGGCACTTCCTTCTCAAAAATGCGTGTGGCGTGGGCGAGCAGCCGGAGGTCGGCCTCCACGATCTTGCGGAGCCCGGGCCGCAACACCTTGACGACCACGTCCTCGCCGGTCTGCAGCTTGGCCCGGTAGACCTGGGCGATGGAGGCGGAGGCGATCGGGTTCGTGTTGAATTCGGCGAAGATCTCGCTTGGCGGCCCGCCGAGGTCGGCCTCGAGCTGAGGCCTGATCCGATCCCACGGCACGGGCGAAACCTGGCTGTGCAGCTTGCCGAGTTCTTCCGTCCATTGAGGACTGAGGAGATCGGGCCGGCTGGCGAGGATCTGACCGAGCTTGATGAAGGTCGGCCCCAACGCCTCGATGGCGCGGCGCACCCGTTGCGGCTGCGATAGCCGGGTGACGTCGATGCGCGGAGTGGTCCGCAAGGTGAGGCGCGCCAAGTGGTGCAGGCCAAGACGGTCGACGAGCTTGTTGAAGCCAAAACCGATGAGCACGCCGGCCACCACCTGGAGGCGATGACGATCCCGCGCCGCGACGAAAGCCGTTTTGAGCATGTATTTGCAAAACCTATGTCGGCGAGGTCAGGTTGCGATACAGCCATCCGGGCGAACCGGCAACGTCGCCGGGCAACAACGGGTGTCGTGCTTGCGGGCGACCTCGCGGCGGCGGCGCCGCGCTGCGGTGGCGCTGATCCGGCACCGCGGTGCCCTTATCAGGCCACGTCACACCGTTCCCAAGGCTTTCACCGCAAGGTTTAATGATCGCTGGTGCCGGATGAGGGGATTGAACCCCCGACCTTCGGTTTACAAAACCGCTGCTCTACCGCTGAGCTAATCCGGCTTGCGCCAGCAGGTAGCAAGCCGGGTCCGCCATGGCAAGGTGTCGTCAAACCTGGGCGCTGCCGATCAGGCGCACGCCGGCCTGGCTCAGGCGAGCCTTGGCGGCGGCGAGCGAACCCGCAAGATCGATGGCCCGGCAGGCGTCCTCCACCACCAGGGTTTCGAACCCGACGGCGGCCGAGTCGAGCGCCGAAAAGGCGACGCAATAGTCGGTCGCCAGCCCGACCAAGAAAACTCGGCCGAGCCGACGCTCGCGCAGGTAGCTTCCGAGCCCCGTGGGGGTGACGCGGTCGGCTTCAAGGAAGGCCGAGTAACTGTCGATCCCCGCGTGGTATCCTTTCCGGATGACGAGCTGGGCCTTTTCGAGCGCCAGCCCGTCGGCCAGCCGGGCACCCTTGGTGCGCTGGACGCAATGGTCGGGCCACAGAACCTGCGGGCCGTAGCCGAGTTCGACCGTGTCGAAAGCCGCCCGGCCCGGATGCGCGGAAACGAAGGAGGCGTGGCCGGCCGGATGCCAGTCCTGCGTCATCACGATGTTGGCGAAGCGAACCGCCAGGGCGTTGATGGCCGGGATCACCGCGTCGCCACCAGTGACCGCGAGCGAGCCGCCGGGCAGGAAGTCGTTCTGCACGTCGACCACCAGCAGCACGTCCGCTCCCGTCGGCGCAAACTCGTTCATGCCATCCCCTGTCGACCGCCCTCGCTCAGAAGCGATACCATAGGGAAGTTTCGACGCCACGCTCCCGCAAGGCGTTGCGTCCCGCCACCGTGGTGAAGACGCCGAGTTGGATCGACCAGCGGGGATCGAAATCATACACGACCGAGACTTCGGCGTTCGAGTATTGCGATCTCGGAAACCAGTCGACCCCGCGCCCGGTCGGAATGGTGGTGAAGCTTTGCAGCAGGAGGAGGACGTTCGGCTTGGGCCGTGCGCCCAGCGTGAGGTCGACGTGGTACTCGTCCGGGGCATGCCCACCCCTGATCCGGTATCCCGCTTCGGCGTCAAGGAAGGACGGCCACG
>CALMOK010000101.1:1468-8998 GCA_937871825.1 uncultured Alphaproteobacteria bacterium | reverse complement strand
GCTTCCCAGCCGGTCGAAGGTGGCGAGCGTGGAAAGCCGGCGCTCGGTTGATTCAGCCATGTCCTGGCCGGCTTCCGTCATCAAGTAGCACACCCCCTGTCGCCGGCCGCGTCCGACCCGCCCCCTCAGCTGGTGCAACTGGGCGAGCCCGAAGCGGTCGGCGCCGCACACCACCATGGTGTTGGCGCGGGGCACGTCGAGACCGCTTTCGATGATGCTGGTGGCGAGCAGCACATCGCCGCGCCCTTCGGCGAAGTCGCTCATCACGCTTTCGACGTCGTCAGCCTCCATGCGGCCGTGCCCGCTCACGATCTTCAGTTCGGGCATCAGGGCCTGAAGCTCGCCCTGCATCCGCTCCAGGGTTTCGATGCGCGGCACGACCACGAAGCTTTGGCCGCCGCGCGCGTGTTCGCGCAACAGCGCGGCGCGGATCGTGACCGTGTCATAGGGCGCCACGAGGGTGCGGATCGGTCGCCTGCGCGCCGGTGGTGTCGCGATGACGCTGAGGTCCTGCAGGCCCACCAGCGCCGATTGAAGGGTGCGCGGAATGGGGGTGGCGGTGAGGGTCAAGACATGGATACCCGCCCCGAGCTCGCGGATTCTGGCCTTGGCGGCGGTGCCGAACCGCTGCTCCTCGTCGACGATCAGCAAGCCGAGCGCCTTGAAATCGACCCCCCTGCCGGTGAGGGCGTGGGTGCCGACGACCAGCCGGACGGTGCCGTCGGCCAGCCCGTCCTTGACGCGCCGCGCCTCGGCCGGCGACACAAGCCGCGACAAATGGGCCACCGCGATGCCGAGTTCGGCGAAGCGCCGCTCGAAGATCTGCACGTGCTGGCGCACCAGAACCGTTGTGGGGGCGATCAGCGCCACCTGATGGCCGGCCAGCACGGCCGCCGCCGCCGCCCGCAACGCCACCTCGGTCTTGCCGAAGCCGACATCGCCCACCACGAGCCGGTCCATCGGACGGCCGGAGGCGAGGTCCGCGAGGCAATCGTCGATCGCGTGGATCTGGTCGGGCGTCGGCGCGTGGGGGAAGCCGGCGACGAAGCTTTCATATTCGCGCCGGGGCGGGACGATCCGCGTGGCCTTGGTTTCGTTGCGCAATTTTGCGAGGCTCACCAGGGTTCGCGCCGTGTCGGCGATGTCCCGCATGATGGATGAGCGCCGCTTCTGCCAAGCGTTGGCGTCGAGCTTGTCAAGCGACACGCCTTCCTGCGCCGAACCATAGCGCCACACGCGGTCCATCTCCTCGGCCGGCACCAGGAGGTCGGTGTTCTTGGCATAGGTGATCCGGAGGGTTTCGCGGCCCGAGACAGCGCCCGTGTCGATCGTTTCGATGTTCTTCAGGACGCCGACGCCGTGTTCGGCGTGGATCACGGCGTCGCCAAACGCGAACTCGCCCTCGCCCATGTGCCAAGGCACCGGAACGGCATGGTAGGACGAGGCACCCGCGTGATGCCCCAGAAGATCGGCGGCCGTCACGAGCACGACGCCCCCGCGCTTGTCGATGAACCCGATATCGGCCGACATCTTGACCGAGGCCACCTTGCCGGCCCCGGTTGCCGCGACCTCGGTCCATCGCCCAACGCGGCGGGGCGCCTCACCCGTCGCCCGCTTGGCCTGCTTTTCCATCGCCACGAGGTCGGCTTCCCGGGCCGCTGACAGGACGAGGCGGTCACCAGCGGCGAGACGCTCCTTCAAAAACGCCGTGAAAGCCTTGCCGGGCTTGTCGTCGAGGCAGAAGCGCGGCACGGCCTCGTCGGGTTCCTCGCCAGGATAGGGCCGCGCGCGGGCTTCGGTCTCGGCGTCCACGGCGGCGAGGGATACGAACATGCGATCGGGCGGCAGGGCCTTGCGGGACCCGTCCTTGTTGGCCGCCTCCGCCGCCGATCGCTCCTGGTAGGCTTCGGCGACCTGGGCGAGAAGCGGCCCGACGCGGTCGCGCGCGCGGGGTTCCATCACCATCAGGGCGTCCGGCATCACGTCGAACAAGGTTCGCGTTTCGGCGTAGAACGACGGCAACCAATGTTCCATACCGGTGAACCGTGCCGTGGGTTCGCTTTCGGCCCCGACATCCCCGCCTTCCACCACTTCGGAGGCCGCGCCAATCTCCAGAGCGTCGATTTCGACGACGCTTCGTTGCGACACGGGATCGTAGGCGTGGATGGCCGTCACCGTCCCGCCCATCACGCTGATGCGATAGGGTTTCGGGGCGGCGGTGAAGACGTCGATCACTTCGCCCCGGATCGCGACGTGGCCGGCGTCGTCGACCCGGTCGGCGTGGGTATAGCCGAGCGCGGCGAGCGCGGCGCCGAAGGACTCGGATTCCAGTAACTCGCCGACCGCCACGCAGAGCCGCCGCGATGTGGCGGCCGCGGGTGGGACGCGCTGGATGAGGGCCTCAGGCGTCATGGTGACGATGGCGCCGCGCGGATCCGCCCCAAGTTCGTGGAGCACGCTCATCCGCTGCCCCATGATGTCGGCCGAGGGTGCGGCCCGATCGTAGGGGAGGCAGTCCCAGGCCGGGAAGTGAAGCTTGGGCGAACCCGGGTGCATCTGTCGCAACAGCTTGGCCAGGGTGGCTGCCCGGGCTTCGCTGTCCACCACCAACAGCAAACCTCGTGGCGCATCGCCATCGAGCGATTGGAGGAGACGTGAAGCGAGCAGGGCGACCGGCAGTTTCGACATGAGTTTCCCAAGTTCTACGGAAATTCCGGGGTCCCCGGGCCGCCCTTCGCAACGTCGCTCGACGTCGATTGGCTCCCGCGGTCGTCCGCGGCTTTCCGTTAAGGTGAAGGCGCCGCTTCGCGCTGGCGCCGGCGATAAGGAAGGCCATTACGCTGGAAGGAAGTTCGGTCGACATCGGTCCACACGCGAATCACCTTGCGATTCCAGCCCGATGAGGCCTTTCGGCTTTTCGATCCGGATCGCGTTCGCGGACGGCGGAGGCACATCAGCGGATGAAGTCGCGCGCTTCATCCAGCGTCGCAAAGACGCGGGTGCCCAGCATCGTTTCGACCTCGACCGAACCGTCGGGCAGGATCACGTAGTTCCTGTCCCGGATGCGTCCGGTTTGTCCGGCATGCTCGGCTGGCCGCACGTCCGGCCGCACATCCGGCATGGGCTCGGGCGCGTCGGCCGGCTCCCTGATCGTCGGGGAAGGCCTTGGCGTCGACGAGCGCTGCAGGACGGCGTCGAAAAAGCGGTTCAACGCACCGAAGCCCCGCCGGAGGGCGCCGATCAGCGCCAGGGCGAACCCGCTGAGGATCGCCGTCTGCGCCACCGTCACGATGTCGGACCGGAGCGAGATGATGGCGACGAGGCTGCCGCTCTTGAGCAGCGCGTCGCTCAACACCAGGGCGGCTATCAGCAGCGCCCAGCCGACCATCGCGATGGCGAGGCCCAGCACGGTGAACGGGTCGGTTGGCTGGGTGGCGGCCCCGGGAAACGGCTCGTCGGCGCCGTTCACCCCCTGGCCGCGTTTCGGGCGAAAGAAAAGCTGCATGGCGCCGCCCTATTTGGCGTTGGAATCCTTGGGGGTGTAGATGAGGTCGGCGATCAGCACCTCCCTGATCAGCGCCGCGCCCAGGTGGGCGTTGGTGCTCTCGACCAGGCTTCGCGTCATCTTCGTGAGGTCGTATTTGTCGAGGTGGCGGAAATCGAAGCTCGGGTCCGAGTAGATGGTGCGGAAAGCCTCGTCGAGCAGGTAGACTTCGGGGGAAACCGGCAGCGATTTCAGGGTCGCGCCGTTCATCGTGTAGATGAATTGCACCGACATGAAGCCCTCGACGACGCCGTCGCGGAGCATGGGAATGTTGAGCACCCTGGTTTTCTCGTGCTCGACGGCCTCGACCGGGGCGGCATGCGCCCCGTCCCCGCCCTGGGGCGACAGGTAGATCGCCCCGGCGTAGGTGGCCCCGAGGGCGACGACGGTCAGCCAGAGCCCGACGAGGAAGACCTTCACGGTCGGCCCGCGCGCGCCGAATAAGTGCCGTCCGAATCGGCGTCCCGCATCGTCTTAGCGATGATCTCGGCGATGTCCCGCACGGCCCGCAGGTGGATGTCGAGGATATGCCGGTTGCGCTCGATGGTGGCCGAGAAGGTCGTCAGGCGGTCGCGCACGGCCTGGGCCGGGGCGCCGGCCGGCAGGATGCGCATGACGCGCCCGAGTTCCAGCATGCCCTGGCGCTTGCGGTGGTTCAATTCACCCATGCTGATGGGAAAGTTGCGGCTCAAGGCTTCGCTTTCGGCGTCCAGGGTCGATTCGAGGCGGTTCACGATCGACAGAAAGGTGTCCATGGTGGACTCGGTGCCGGCCATCGCCGCTTCTGCGGGCGGCAACGTCAGGGAGGCTTGCGTGCTGGTGCGGGACATCATGCTTCTTTCTTGACGTCGCTGATCTTGCCGAGCCGCTCGGGCGCGTGCTGGAAGGTGGGGCCGGGCCGTTGCGGCGCCAGGGGCGAGGCGGGCGCGGTGGCAGGGTCCGACGCCCTGGCGCCGTGCGCCGCCTCGATCCGTGCCGCGATGCCGATCTTGCCCGATGACGCGAGCTGGTTGGCCAATTGCTCGGCCAGCATCGAGCGGCAGATGTCGGCCGAGGCGGCGTCGCCGAACAGGTTCTCGTCCTTGGGCAGGATGTTCTGCACGAAATTCTGCAGCACCACGGCCTCGAACTTCTGGTAGGGCGAGCCCGACCCGGCGAGGCGGTGGCTGGAACCCGCCAGCACCGAACGCGCCAGGGTGCTGTTGGCCAAGCCGGTCGGAGGCGGGGCGTCGGACCCGATCTGCTTGAGGGCGGCGTCGAAATCGGCCGGCACGCCGCCTTCCGCGGCGATCCGCGCGAGTTTGGCCGAAGCCGCCTGGAGCCTGACGGGGTCGGCCGCCTGAGCGACGTCCAGGATGATGTCTGAGGGCGGCGCGATGGACAAGGCTGGGGTTCCGCTCGATGGTGACGGGAGGTGTGGGCTCCGAGAACCGGGTTCCGCGCCGCCGCTTTGGTCCCACACCCTGCGGGCGCAAGCTTACATGGGGCTTGCGGGCGGGGAGGGGTGCCGGCGCGCTTCGCGCCTCACCAGTCCCGCGGGATCGCCCGCCCGGCGAAGACCTCGATCAACCGCTCGAGCTCCCGTCGCTCGCCGGCCGCCCGCTCCTCGCGTCCCACGGCCTCGTTGACCCGTTCGGCGAGCTTGAGACGGGCCTGGATGGTGGCCAGCGCGGCGGCCTGCTTGAGCCGCGCCGCTTCGGCATCGGTTTCGCGTTTGGCAAGCCGGCTGCCCTGGCGCGTCGCCACCAGGCCCATGCCGGCGGCCCCATGCAGGGTTTCCACAAAGGCGACGAGGTCCTTGCGGGCGGTGTCGAGCGCGCCTTTGCGGCGTTCGGTGGCCGCCAGTTCGATCTCGGCCATCCGCTTGACCTGGACCTGCACGGCCAGGATGCGCTTCACCGATTTGAGGCGATCCGTCATCCCGTCACCATGAACCGGCTGAAGGCCGCGATGAACAATTGCAGCAAGGGCCTGACGGTGAGCGTCAGGACCAGCAACCCGCCGATCAGCAGGAAGGGCGAGGCCAGGAAAAAAATCTGCACCGCCGGAACCAGGCGGTTGGTCAGCCCGATGCCGAAATTGAGCACGATCGAGAAGATCAGAAAGGGGCTGCCGATGCGCAGCGCCAGGAGAAAGGACTGCCCGGCCGCGCTGGCGAGCTGGGCGAGGGCGGGTTGCGCCGCGAAGCCGGAGCCGACCGGGAGCGTCGTGTAGGAGGTGGCGAGCGCCCGGACGATGACGAGGTGCTGGTCGGTCAGAAACAAAAGAACGGTGGCCGCCAGGGTCAGCAGGGTCGACAGCGCGGGGAGCGGTTCATCCTCGTTGACGGGCGCCCCGAGGTTGCTGCTGAGGCCGATCGCCATCGCGATCCCCATGGCGATGGTTTCAAGCGCGACAAAGAAGGTGCGGCCCAGCAGGCCGATCAGCGCGCCGGTGAAGAGCTCCGACGCCATGATCCGCAACAGCCCGACCGGGTCGCCCCCGCGGACCAGGGGGGTCAGTTCGTCGAGCAGCAGCGGCGTCAGGGCGAGGGCGAGCGCGAGGGCAATGAACAGGCGCACCTGCACGGGGATGCGCGGGCTCGAAAAGCCCGGCATCAGCAGGAGGCAGGCGCCCACCCGGCTGAACACCACGAAGGCCACCAAAACGGTTTCGGACGCGATCGCGTTCAAGACACCGTTCCGAGCGCCTTGATCTCGAGTCCGCGGGCGATCTCAAGGTGGGACAGCACCGGCAAGGTGGCAAACATCCGCTCCACGATCATCCGCACATAGGTCCGCACCTCGGGGGCGGCGATCAGCACGAAGCTGTGGCCCTGGTCCATGCGCTCGCGGATGGCGGTGGACGCTTCGTTGCCGAACTGCTCCACCATGCGGGGGTCGAGCTCGAACTCCGCGACGTCGCCCTTGGCGTCGCGCCTGAGACTTTGCGAGAAGGCGAGGTCCCACCGGTTGCCGAGCCGCAGCACCTTCAAGGCCCCGTTGTCGGCGAGGTCGCCGCAGATCTGCTGCGCCATCCGCACCCGCACATGTTCGGCGACCTGCTCGGAGCGGCGCACGTGCGGCACGATCTCGGCGACGGCCTCCAGGATCAGGTGCAGGTTGCGGATCGACACGCGTTCCCCGAGCAGAAGTTTCAGCACCGCCTGCAGCCCGGAATAGGAGATCTGGGAAGGGCACATGTCGTCGATCAAGCGCTTATATTCCGGATCGAGCCGGTCGAGAAGCGCCCGCATGTCCTTGTAGGAGAGGAGCTGGGCGAGGTTGCTGCGGATAACCTCGCTGAGGTGGGTCAGCAGCACCGAGACGAGATCGATCGTTTGGAAGTTCTGGCGCTTGAGCTCGGCCACATAGGCGTCCGAGATCCACATCGCCTTCATGCCGAAGGCCGGCTCGCGCACTTCCGTGCCGGGCACGTCCGGCTTGCGCCCGTCGCCCGTGATGACCATCACCTCGCCGAGGTGCAGCTCCTGGGACGCCACCACGGTGCCGTGGATTCTGATCTGGTAGGATTTGGACGCCACGTCGAGGCTGTTCGACACCTTGATCTCGGGCACCACGAACCCGTACTGGCGGGCGAACTTGCGCCGCATCTTGACCACGCGGTTGCTGAGCTCACCCTGCGAGATGAGGAGCTTGGTGGCGAGCTGCTTGCCCAGGCACAGCTCGATCTCCGCCGTGCGCAGGAATTCCTTGACGGATTCCTTGGCCTCGCTGGTCGCGTCGCGTTCGGCGGCTTCGGCCTGGGCGACGTCCGCCGCCGTGCGGGCCGCCAGCCGGCGGGGGATGGTGTAGCCCATGAACAACATGATCCCGCCCAATATGGCGAACGGGATGAACGGCAGCCCCGGCACGGTGGACAGGACGAACATGAGCAGGGCGGCCACCAGGAGGGCGCGCGGGAAGTTGCTGAGCTGGCTGAGCACCGCCTTGTCGGCCGAGCCCCGCGTTCCGCCCTTGGACACCAGCAGGGCGGCGCCGAGCGAC
>CALMOK010000101.1:0-1458 GCA_937871825.1 uncultured Alphaproteobacteria bacterium | reverse complement strand
GCTTGGCGAAGACGTCGGCGGCGTGGGACAAGGGCATGCCATGGCGCGTCACCCCGATGACGATGCCCCCGAAGATGTTGACCGCCAGCACGATCAGGCCCGCCACGGCGTCGCCGCGCACGAATTTCGACGCGCCGTCCATGGAGCCGAAGAAGGCGCTCTCCTCTTCCAACTCGCGCCGCCGCCGCTGGGCCTCCTTGTCGTCGATGAGGCCCGCCGAAAGGTCGGCGTCAATCGCCATCTGCTTGCCCGGGATGGCGTCCAGCGTGAAGCGCGCCCCCACCTCGGCGATGCGGGTCGCCCCCTTGGTGATGACCAGGAAGTTGATGGTGATCAGGATGGCGAAGACGATGAGGCCGATCACGAAGTCGCCGCTCATAACGAGGCGCGAGAACCCGCCGATGATATAGCCGGCGGCGGTTTCGCCCTGGGCGCCGTTGGACAGGATCAGCCGCGTGGTGGCGATGTTGAGGGCGAGGCGCAGCAGGGTCGCCACGAGCAGCACGGTCGGAAAGGCCGAAAAATCGAGCGGCTTCTCGATCCACAGCGCCACCATGAGGATCAGCACCGACAAGGCGATCGAAAAAGCGAGGCCGAGGTCGATCAGGAAAGCGGGGATCGGCAGGAAGAAGATCGACAGGATGGCGACGATGCCGACCGCGAAGCCGATGTCGCGCGTGCTTTTGCGTTCGATCTTCGCGGGGGACGCTGCTTTGGCCGACAAGGCGCTCTCCAAACATGACCGGCGTCGCGACCCGCCCGAAGCGGCCTGGACGACGCGTTGCAACCATGTTTGGCCGACGAAGCTTGCGTCGGCGTGGTGGCCGACCCGATGCGGGCGACCCGCTCGGCGGCGTCCCTACCGCCCGCTTTCGATGTGGGCGTAGACCCGCTCGGTGAAGATGAACATCTGCGAGCCGATGAACGAGGCCGTCAATGTGAGCACCACCAGCACGGCGACGATCTTGGGCACAAAGGTCAGCGTCGTTTCCTGGACCTGCGTCAGGGCCTGGAAGAGGGCGATGACGACGCCCACCACCATGGCGGTGAGAACGGCCGGCCCGGCCGCCAGGATGATCGTCCAGATCGCGCTCTGAACAAGGGTGAGCGCGTCGGCTTCGTTCACGAACCGCTGACCGTCACGCCCGACGTCAACGCCAGGGTGGCGCCGCTCGCCAGCGTCGCCGTCGCGGCGCCCGCCGCGCCGAGCGACACGGACACCACCTTGCCGGACGTGGCGCCGTCGGCGGACGACACGGTCCGGCCGATCACGCTCTCGGCCTGGCTGAGGGAGGTCGTGGTGAGGATGGCGTCGAGCTTGGTGTTGCTTTGCACGGCCTGCTCGACGTTCGAGAACGAGGCGAGCTGGCTCATGAACGTGGTCGGGTCGGCGGGGGCGGTCGGGTCCTGGTTCTTCAGTTCGGCGATCATGAGCTTCAGGAAGGAACTGTAGTCGAC
>CALMOK010000100.1 GCA_937871825.1 uncultured Alphaproteobacteria bacterium | reverse complement strand
GCGCCGATCCCCGTGGGGCCGAGCCCGGCCGCCCGCGTCCGCGTCGAGGCCGTGCTGCAGGGGGCGCCCGATCTCGCCCGCGTGTTCGATCACCTGAAAGCCGACTTCCCGGCCGTGGCCATGCAGGCGGCGGCCAACGAAGCGGCGCGGATCGAGGGAACCGACGCGCAGCCGTCAGCCGACGAAATCCTGGCCGATGCCGTGCGGGACCTTCAACAATCCTCCGGCGTCCTGGCGTCCCGGGCGAGTCCGGAATTGCTCGGCGCGGTGTTCGACGCCCAATCGGCCATCCTGACCGAACTGGCGCAAACCGACACGCGCCTTTGCGCCGACTACCTTTTTGGCGGCACAAGCCCGGAGTTCACCGATTTCGAGGCCGGGCACCGCTCGCTGTTCGCCCGATCGGCCGAGGCCCGCATCAAGGCGACAGCGGAAGGCCGCGCGCTGCAGATCACCAAGGCGGCCCCTTCAGGGGATGACTTCAAAGGGCTGGAAGACGGCTTGCTGGCCAAGGGTCTCTCGTCCGACGAGGTTTCGGCCCTGCTCGACGGCAAGACGATCGACCCCCCGCTGCCCGACGAGCGGCTTTGCGCCAACGCCCGCGCCTACCTCGACGTGCTGCGAACCCTTCCCGTCGAGCCCCGAACGCGGATCTACGGGCTGGCGGCCGAGTTGCTGGCCCGTTCCTGAACGGCGGGCGAGCGGGCCGGGCTGCGCAGCCATGCCCCGTAGCGCCAGGGGATGAACCACGCCGCCCCTCGCGGAAGGTCGGCCGGCACCGGATCGAACCCGGCGTCGCTCCATGGGTGGCATCGGCAAACGCGCGACAGTGCCATCCAGCCGCCGCACCACAGGCCATGCCGCGCGATGGCTTCGTCGGCGTAGTCCGAACAGGTCGGCAGGTAGCGGCATTGCCGGCCGAGAAAACCGGACAGCGTCAATTGGTAGGCGCGGATGGCGCCATGCGCCGCCCCGCGCAGCAGGCGGTCCGCCCCGTTCAAGCCGGCTCGGCGCTCCGCCGCTCGATCTGCGAAACGGCGTCCACCACGGCATCGAAGGTCAGCAGCGTCGAGGCGTGCCGCGCCTTGTAGTCGCGCACGGGCTCGAGCACCGCGAGGTCGGCCCAATCGCCGGACGGTGGCTCGCCATTCTCCTTCAGCATGCGGCGCACGTCCTCCCGCACGGCCCTGAGTTCCGCCCCGCTTGCCCCAAGGACGTGGCGGGCCATGATGGACGAGGAAGCCTGCCCGAGCGCGCAGGCCTTCACGTCGTGGGCGAAATCCGTGACGCGCCCGTCCCGCATGGCGAGGTCGACCGTCACGGTGGACCCGCAAAGGCGCGAGTGGACCGTCGCGGTCGCATCCGGGCCCGGCAACCGCCCGAGCCGGGGAATGTCCGCCGCAAGCTCCAGGATCCGGCGGTTGTAGATCTCGTTCAGCATATCGGCCCCGCCCTCGCCGCGCTTCACGCGTGGCATCGCAACGCTTACCTATATAAGGATGCCGGCGACCGGTTCAAATTGGTCGCGATCGCACCAAGGGCTCGGTCGCGAACCCCTATGCTGCGGCCGGAGGCGGGCCCCGAGCCGATCAAGGACGAGATGATGCGTGCCGTCACCACCGTGAGACCCGATCTCGCGACCCCGCCCGCCGCCGGTCGAACCGCCGTCAAGCGGCCGACCCGCGAGGAAGCCGAAGCCGCGGTCGAGACGCTGCTGCGCTGGGCGGGCGACGACCCGTCCCGTGAAGGGCTGATCGATACCCCGCGCCGGGTCGTGAAAGCCTACGAGGAGCTGTTCGCCGGCTACGGTCAAAACCCCGCCGACGAACTCGCCCGGGTCTTCGAGGACGTGGAAGGCTACGACAACATCGTGCTGGTGCGAGACATCTCGTTCTCGTCCCATTGCGAGCATCACGTCATCCCGTTCACCGGCAAGGCCCACATCGCCTATTATCCCAGCAAAGGCGCCATCGGCCTGTCCAAGCTGGCCCGGGTGGTCGAGATTTTCGCCCGCCGCCTGCAAACGCAGGAAGCGATGACGGCGCAGATCGCGGACGCGATCGAGGGCGCGCTGAAGCCGCGCGGCCTCGCGCTGCTGATCGAGGCCGAGCACCTGTGCATGTCGACGCGCGGCATTAACATGCACGGCGCCTCGACGCTGACGACGCGGTTCACCGGCGTGTTTGCCGCCGACCCCGCCGAGCAGGTCCGCTTCATGACGCTTCTGCGCGTGAACCGCTGAGGTGGCTGACCCAGCCGCCTTTCCCCTCCCCGGTGCCAAGCCGGCGCTGGAAGAGGGCACCACCTTCACGCCCCGCTTCGACGCCGCGGGCCTCCTCACCTGCGTGACAACCGAGCGGGGAACCGGCGCGGTTCTCATGGTGGCCCACATGAACGCCGAGGCCCTCGGGCGGACGCTGG
>CALMOK010000099.1:8095-12262 GCA_937871825.1 uncultured Alphaproteobacteria bacterium | reverse complement strand
GGCCAGGCCCGCGCCGGGCCGGCACCGCTACTCGTTGATGAAACCGACCCTGCCCTTGTAGTTTCGGACGAGTTCCGGATTGTCGGCGGTGGAATAGATCCGGTTCATGCGGCCGAGAAGCCAACCTTGCGGGTCGGACGCGTCCTGGAAGCCGTCGTCGGGCTTGGCGATCTGGTCGGGGCGGAGGCTTTTGGCGATGTAGGGCGTGACGATGATCATCAGTTCGCTTTCGTCGCGCTGGTAGTCGCGCGAGCGGAACAGCGCGCCGAGGATCGGCAGGTTCATGAGGCCGGGCGTTCCGGCGATCGCCTGTTTGCTGGCCTGCTGGATCAGCCCGGCGGTGACGAGCGAGCCGCCGGAGGGCAGTTCCACCGTCGTCTCGTTCTTCCGGGTGCGGAAACCAATATAGTTCGCACACGAGTCTTGCCTGGCATGCAGCCCGTCCGGTTCCGTCACCTCGGTCGCCATGTGCAGCGAAATGCGGCCTTGGGACAGAACGGTCGGTGTAAAATTGAGAGTGACACCATATTCTTGGAGGGTATTCGAAACGGTGCAACTTCCGTTGGTGACGTTGCTCGAAACGGGGATCGGAACGGTACCGCCAGCCGTAAACTTCGCACTCTCTCCCGAGATGGCGGTCACGGTCGGCTCAGCAAGGACGCGCGCAACCCCATTCCGTTCAAATGCGGAGACTCTTGCGCTGATGGTGGAGTCACCCTCCAAAAACGATAAGGCCGCTGACCCGGGAGTTCCATTGAACGGGCTGAGGATTGGAGACTGAGAGTTCGATAATCCTGTGTGGCCGAATGATGCCGCATCCAGCAATTTACCATTGCCGACGCTGGCGTTCACCCCAAGCTGCTTCATCACGCTGCGCTGGACCTCAACCACCTGCACCTTCAGCATGACCTGCTCTTTTTCGCGGATCACCAGCGAATTGATCAGATTGCCCGAAACGACCGTGGTGCCCCCGAACGACACGCTGGTGCCCCCGCCCGACGTGTTGGCGGAGCCGCCGCCGAGCGCCGTGTAACCCACATAGGCGCTGGCGATGTCCTGCGCCTTCTGGGCGTCCACCGCCGAGTCGACGAAACCCGTCAGGATGATGGTGTCGTTGATGGCCTGCACGTTGATGTCGGTGTTGGGCATGGCGGTGCGGATGATCGCCATCAGCTCGCCGATGTCGCGCGTGTTGACGACGAGTTGGAGGGTGGCGATGCGACGCCCCGCTTTGTCGAGGGCGAAGATCGTGGTCTGCCCGTCGGCCACGCCGAGCACGAAAAGCCTGTTGGCGGAGCGGACGACGGCGTTGGCGACCTGCGGGTTGCCGATGAAGATTTCGGACGCTTCGCCGGGAAGCTCGACGAGCGAGGAACGTCCGACGCCGAGCGTGAGCTTGCGGGTGGGACGATCCCTTGTGATCCGCATTTCGGAGAGCGCGACCTCCGAGGCTTGGTTCGGCGCGGACTCGGCGACAAGCGGGCTCGCCTGGGCGGCCGGCTCCCCCAGGGCGCCGAAGCCGACGAGGCCCATGGCCAGGGCTCCCCACACCGAGACCACCCGCCTCGTCTCGATCTTAGCATTGGGGCGGACGGCCAAAAAAGGGAGCATCATCGCGAGCCTCCGTCGTAGAAGCCGAAGCGCACAACAGCCACGCCGCCCCCGTTTACGATGGCAGGCTCGCTCTTGTTGGCGTCGAGCAGGCTACGCAAGGTCAACGACAATTGCCCGACGCGCTGGGCCAGGACGACGGTTTCGGCCTGTTGGGGGTCGAGTTCCAGCGTGGCGTTCGAGCCGACGACCACGGGCTGTCCGTTGCTGTCTTGAACGTTTTGCCCAATGGCGAGGACCCGCACGTCGCGCAGCAGGGTTTCGCTGAGGTAGCTGGCGGCGCCACTGGCGCCGTTGGCGCTCTGGCTGGCCTTCTCATCCTGAAACGTGCGGATCACGTCGACCCGGTCGTTGGGCTTGATGAAGCCGCCCGCGCTGGTGGCGCCTTGCGAATCGATGTTGATGGCGACGGCCCGCTTGCCGGACGGCAGGATGGCCGACATGTACCCCGAACCCGCGCCCTTGATGAGCTTTTCCCGGTGGATCGGCTCACCCTGGAAGAAGTTCGCCCGGGCAATCGACCCCTTGATGTCGGTCAACACGGTAGGGTTGTCGGCCTTGACGATCATGCCCGGGGCGATGCCGGTCTTCGGCCAAGCCTGCCAAGCCAGTTCGCCATCGCCCAACACCGTTCCAACGGGAATATCGCGCGCCGTCACCAGGACGTCCGCGGTTGGCGCTGGCGGCGGCGGCGGCGCGGGCGCCACTTCGACCGGATCGGCTTTGGGCGAGTTCGCCAGCACGAAGGCCCCGCCTGCGGCGGCGACGGCAAGGGCGAGAACGGCGATGCGGGAATTTTTCATGGCTGATGGATTCAGGGGGCGAGACCGGGGATCGGTCAACACCCGCAATCAATCAGCGAAAGGTCAAAACATGGTTAATCCAATCTGATCACTTCAAGTCATCCAGCGACGGCTTGCCACAAAGCCGTGTCGGGATAGATGGTCAGGCCGGCGATCGATAGGGCGATACCGTAGGGCACGCCCGTGCCGCGCAGGTAAAGCCTGGCGATCCAGGGACGCTTGAGCAGAAAAGCCGGCAAGTCGACCTTGCGGATGTAAAGGAGGCCAACCGTCAGGATCGCGCCAAGCAGGGACGCCTCGAGGCCGTAGTCGATCAGGTGGGCCCAACCGAGCCAGACTGCCGTGGCGGCGGCCAGCTTGGCGTCTCCCCCGCCGATCCACCCCCGGGCGAAGAAGGCGAAGGTCAAAACCAGCACCAGAAGGCCGGCGGCGAGGTGGGCGCCAAGCATCTCCAGCGGCATCCCCGTCAGGGTCGCCAGGACCACGAAGGCCGCCACCAGCACGAGCGAGACGACGTTGGAGATCGTCATCGTGAAAAGGTCGGACCAGGCCGCATAGGCCATGAGAACCGGAAAAAGGAAAAGGATCGCCGCGTCCATCATCGCCCGAAATCGATCCTTGGAGCCAAACGCAAGGCGCTCGCGTGACCGCGAGCGCACTGATCGTCCACCGCTCGCCACCGGGGCAAGGCAGCCTCGAAGAACCGAGGCCGCGATCCTTCGACCATCCACACGGGACAGTCCCAACCAGCCCGATCAGTTCAGGGCGTTGCCGATGGTGGTGAACTTGGCGTTGAGCTTAGTGCCGGTCGCCGTCACAGCCCCCAGGATCACGACGCTGATCAGACCGGCGATCAAGCCGTATTCGATCGCGGTGGCGCCAGACTGGTCCTTGGCAAAGCGGGAAAGAAGCTTGATCATGTGGTGACACTCCTTGTTCATTGGATTATCCAGCGGATATTCGTTCCGCTTGGAGTGATTGCAATCTAGGCGCGACTGCTTGCAACAAAGTTAATTTGCACACTGAGGGGCAGTATCGCGGTTGTTTGAGCCGCCTATAGTTAAATGTCACTAAATGATAACTCGTATTTGAACAGATCGCGTCAGACTGATCGCGAAATGGTTGGCGGGGTGCGGCCATCCCTCTCGCCATATCGGCCGATAGCTAGCCGTTTTGCAGGATCCGTTCGTGGCCAGCCCCACACGTTCAACCTTGATTCACCATTTGATTGGATAACCGGGCATGCCCCGAAAAGGGCTGGCCGGCCCTCGACGATGACGGGATGCGTGATGGCTAAACTTCGAACTCCGAGCGTGGCGGCCTACGCCTTGCTGATCATGGCGGCCCTTGTCGCCCCGTCGTGCGCCGAGAACACGATCTCGGTCATGCTCGATAAGGCGAAGATCATCAAGATGCCGCCGCATGCCGTGACCATCGTGGTGGGAAACCCGATCATCGCCGACGTCACCACCCTGAAGAACAACGGCCTCGTGGTTGTGACCGGAAAGGGGTTTGGAGAAACCAACATGATATTCCTGGATGAGGCCGGATCGGCCATCCAGGAAGCCATGGTTCATGTCGAGGGCGGCCAATCCCTGGTTACGGTTCAGCGCGGCATGGAGCGCGAATCCTACTCGTGCCGGCCACGCTGCGAGCCGACGGTGACCCTGGGCGACGCGACCACCTTCCTGGAAGGGGCGTCGGGCCAGATCACATCGCGCAACAAGCTCGCCAGCCCCCCAGTGGCGGCCGC
>CALMOK010000099.1:801-8085 GCA_937871825.1 uncultured Alphaproteobacteria bacterium | reverse complement strand
GAGAGCAAGAACAGCCGGGCTCCATCCCGGCTTACGGCGTCAAAGGAGACAGGCCGTCGCGGTCATCAATTGAGCGCGTTGCCGATGGTCGTGAACTTCCCATTGAGATTGGTGCCGACCGTTGTGACCGCGGTGAGGATGACGACGCTGATCAGGCCCGCGATCAGCCCGTATTCGATCGCGATCGCTCCCGACTGGTCCTTACAAAATTCCTTCAGAAGATTAGTCATGACCTTCCCTCCGCTTCCTCTTGGCGATCGAATGTAAACTCACATTCGACAACCAACACCTTAGTACCTTTGCATTACGACTCTACTAAATCCCGTTCTCGCTTCGAATCCCCGAACGTGACGGCTGTGTACGCTCGACATGTCATGAGGCCGACGAAGCGGCCGGTTTGATCCGCCTGACCACCGCCGCCGACGCAACCGATTGATCACTGTCGCAACACGAGTTTGCTCGACTCGATCGAAAAACCGCTTAGGCTGCGCAGGAAGCTCATGCCCAGCAACGCTCCCGATAGCGCGCCGCGTTGCTGAACGATCGCCTTGACCTGCCGGACGGTCAATGGCCCGACCCGCACCTGCGGTATCGTCACGGGCGCGGCCAGCGTCACCCCATTGGCGGTGTTAACCGCCACTTTGAAATCCGACGGCGCGGGAAAGAACCCGAGGGTGGCGGCCGCTTCGAACGACAATGAAACCCAACTCGCCCCCGTGTCGATCAGGGCCGGGACGCGGCGGCCCTCGATTTCCAGGTCGGCGTGGTACTGGCCGTAAATGTCTGGGAGGACGACGAGAACCGCGCCGGAACTGGCAGGCGACGGCTGGACGCCAACGATCCCCGCGCCCTGATCCGCGCTCAACGGCGTGCTGGCGGCCTGGTGGCCCGATTCCCCGGCGTGGACGCGGGCCAGCCAAGCAAGGCCGCGCGGATCCGTCATATGGGACAGCGTGAAGCCGGCCATGCCGGCAAGCGCCACACAGCCGCATGCCGTTCGAGCCACGTTCATTGGTCGTCCTTTCACTGGATCGCAGTCCGAGCTTAGCCGCCAAGCGTTGCCATCATCCTTCCGGCCCACCCATCCAGAAGCATGGGGCGAGGTGGCCGAAAGGCGGGGATTTGCCGGAGGCGCCACCGTTTTCTGCGATTGTTCCCCAGCAAACGGAACTCCGATGCCAAGGCGCGGTTGTAGCAGCACAATCATTGTAAGCGAGGGCTTGGGCATGTCGGTGCAGAACACCACTCACGACGAAGGCGATGGGGTTGCATCCGCCAAGGCAGCGGCCTTGTCGACGTTCGACGACCTCAAGGGCCAGGCTTCGCAAGCCGCCGGGGAGGCGAAAGCGACTCTGAACACGATCGCGTCCGACGCCCGGGGCAAGCTGAACGACATCGTTGGCCAGCAAAAGAGCGCCGGAGCGGACCAAATCGCCGGTTTGGCGCGCGCCGCCCAGAGCGCGGCCGGGGACCTTGAGGGCCAAAGCCCACAAGTCGCCCGCTTGGTGCGGGACGCGGCCGCTTCCGTTGATCGTTTCGCCAACGATCTGCGCAGCCGCGATGTGCGCGACGTCCTCGCCACGGTTACGGACTATGCCCGGCAGCAGCCGGTGGCTTTTTTCGCCGGGTCCATCGTGGCGGGTTTCGCGCTCGCCCGCTTCTTCAGGAGCGAAGCCCCGGTTGGCACGACCGACCGGCATCGCGGCTCGACGAGCGGCAATCTCCGCGAGTGGAGCTCCGCCGAGCGGACGGGTACCCAGGTTTGATCTTCAACCGACCAGGGTGCCGCGATGAATGACAACGTGACCAATAGACCGTCGACGCCGAGCCTGTTTGCCGAAGCGTTGACGCAGATGACGACCTTGTTCGAAACCGAAATTCGTCTGGTTCGAAGCGAGATCAGCGAGAAGATCACTCAGGCTGTTACGGCCATCGCCGTTCTGGTGGTTTCGGCGGTGCTTTTGGTGGCTGCGCTGATCCTGGTTCTCGAGGGTGTTGTTCAACTGCTGATCGCTTTCGGATGGAGCGCCTACGCGGCAAACTTCATCGTCGGTGTCGTGATCGCCGTCATTGGAGGGATCGCGGTCTACATGGCCCTCCAGGGTCTTTCGGCCTCGAAGCTGGCACCGTCCCGAACGATGAACCAGCTCGGCAAAGATGCCAAAGTCGTCAAGGAGCAGGTAAAATGAGCGCAGACATCGACGGACTGTCGACCGCCGAGGCAGAAGCGGGAGCTGAACAGGCCCGCGCCGGACTGGTATCGACGCTCAACCAATTGCGTGAAAACCTCAAGCCAGCCAATGTCGTCGAGGAGGTGATGGGTAACGCGAAAGTTAGTGCTTCGGCCTTGTCCGATCAGGTTTGGGATACGGCTCGCCGGAATCCCGTTCCGGCATTGATGATCGGGGCGGGATTGGCGATGATCCTCGGCGTTCGTGGAAAGGTGGCGTCAACCCGAACATCACGCAATTCCTTCTCGAGCGATGCCACCGACGTCAGCGGTCCCGAATTCCAGGCCCACATCGCCCAGCCGGGTTCGGGACGTTCTTCGTCATCGCGCGCTGGCTCGACTTTGAGTTCGGCTTTCAGTTCGGCTCGCTCCCAGGCCGGCGGTCTTCTCGACAGCGCCAACGAACGCCTGACCAGCGCGGCGTCTCGCGGTGCGTCCAGGATCGGTAAAACATTTCAAGGCAGCTCCAACGCAGGTGAAACTATGTCGTACACACGCTCGCGTGATCAGGTCGTCGACACGATCTCCAAGACCATCGAACAGCAACCCTTGATCCTTGCCGCTGTTGGATTGGCCATTGGTGCCGCGATCGGTGCCGCCATCCCGCAGACGGAGACCGAAAACAGTCTGATGGGTCAAAGCAGCGGATCAGTGCGTGACGCCGCGCAAAGCATGGTCCAGCAACAGGTCACACAGCTGAAATCGGCTGCGACGCATGCGGTTGACGAGATCAAGCAGACGGTGGCCGACCATGGCGTGAATGCCGACAATCTGTCAGGGCTCGTTCACGATGTGGCCGATAAGGCTAAGATCGCCACTGTGGACGCCACCAAGAAGTTTGATCCGACGACCTGAAGACTTTTCGGCGTTTATGCTCGATATTTGAAAAATCCCCATGTCGATTGGCTCGACATGGGGATTTTTATTGGATGATAACGCGTCTTAAGCGATCGGCATCTTGCGATCAGCCATGGACGAAACAAGGGTGCGGGCGCGTTGGTCGACCTCGGCCACCGTCATACCGGGCTTGAACAGGGAAGAACCGATCCCGAAGCCGTTCACCGGGCTATCGCGCCAGTCCTTGATGGTGTCGGCCGACACGCCACCGACGACCAGCATGCGAACGCCTTTCGGCAGAACAGCCGCAAGCCCCCGCGCACTCGCCGGTGTCACGAGTTCTCCTGGGAACAGCTTGATGGCGTGGGCGCCAGCGGCAAGGGACGCGAAACATTCAGTCGGTGTGAAACTGCCCGGCAGCGATATTAATCCCCTGTCGCGCGTCCGCTGGATCACGGCGACGTCCGTGTTGGGTGAAACGACGATCTGCCCACCCGCTTCGGCGACTTGGTCAACCTGGGTGGGGGTGAGAACCGTGCCGGCGCCGACGATGGCACGTCCCTTCAACGCTTCCGCCATCCGCCCGATGCTCGCGATGGGCTCGGGCGAGTTGAGCGGCACTTCGAGAATGCCGATGCCGGCTTCCACCAGCGTTTCGCCGATCGCAACCGCCTCGTCCGGCCGAAGTCCGCGCAGAATGGCCACGATCGGCATTTTAGCGAACCAACGCTCGAATTCGTCTTCCGACATGGCAAGGTCCTCGAGAATAGCGTCGACGGCTTGGGTCAGCCGCGCGGCGCGTTGAACAGTTGAACGAGGCCCGCCAGCACGGCATCCGCAGGATCGGTCGTGGTCACGGAAAAGCCGCGTGCCTTGAGGGCCGCTTCGTACACCTCGCGTTGCGGCATCGCGGCCACGAGATGAACGCTCGAGGGCTTTCCGAAAAGATCGATCGCGCCCGCGATCTCCTGCCCGACCAGCAAGCTTGACAGGAATGGCTTAACGGCGGCCCCCGGCATGTTGTTGCCCAGCACCTGCGTCCGGGCCTGGAACAACAGGCGCCCAAGCCCGCCGCCCAGCGTCGCGATTTTCTCACCAGCCGCGTGTCCGCTTTCCATGTCGGCGGGCTCGGCGGCGAGGCGGCCCACGAAGGAGGCCGTCATGGCGGCGTAAAGCTCGCCCGTGATGAAGGTCACGAACCGTATGATCCGCCCACCTTGCACGAGGACCCACTTGCTGTGGGTCCCGGGAAGGCAAACGAGGCCGTCAACGACCCCCGTTCCGATGACCTGCGTTTCTTCCCCCCGCATGACGTCGTAGGCGCCGTCCGGCGCACGGCAATCCACGCCAGGTACGATGGAAACATTGCTCATGTCCGGAACGGGCAGGAGCCGGGTGGCGAGATCGGCCGGCCCGGAGGGACATGACGCGTAAGGAGCCTCGATCCAGCCATTGCGGCTGCCCACCATGCCGGCCATCAGCACCGGCAAGCCCGGCTTGTCCCGGAGCCAGGGCCCACAAGCCTCGGCGAACGCCACCGGAAAGCCGCCGGCCGGTACGCTTTGGACGCCGTGGTCCGATTGGGTCCGATCGATCACCGCGCCGCCAGCCTCGACGAGGCTCGCTCGCAGGCGCGTGGTTCCCCAATCGACGGCCAGAAAGGACGGGGTCGGCCCGCTCGCCATCGAGGTCGCCCCGTTAAACCCAGCCGCCATCGGCGATGTATTGCTGATTGGTGCAGGCACCAGATTCGTCGGACGCGAAGAACAGCGCCACCCGCGCCATATCGTCGGGCACCAGCTTTCGCTTGAGGCATTGTTTTTCGAGCAGGTTCTTCTCGGCTTCGGGCGTCAACCAGAGCGAAATCTGCCGTTCCGTCATGATCCATCCCGGCGCGATCGTGTTGACCCGTATGTTGTCCTTGCCGTAATCGCGCGCCAAGGAGCGCGTCAGGCCAAGAATGGCGGATTTGGCCGCCGTGTAGATCGCCATGCCGCCCTGCCCCACCATCCAGGAGGTGGACCCGAAATTCACGATCGACCCGCCACCGGCCGCCTGCATGTCGGGCAGCACGGCCTGCGCGGCGAAAAACTGGTGCTTGAGGTTGACCGCGATGCGCTCGTCGAAATATTCGGGCGTCACGTCGGGCGTAGCATGGCGCTCGTCATGCGCGGCGTTGTTGATCAGGATCGTGATCGGGCCGAGCCGCTCCCGCACCCTGGTGATGGCTTGGCGCAGCGCCGCGATGTCCCGCAAGTCGCAATGCTCGAAGTGGACTGTGAGCCCGGCCCCCGTCAGTTCGTCGCGAAGTTCGGTCGAGGGCTCGGCGGCGATGTCGAGGAAAGCGACTTTCGCGTGCTGTTCGGCGAACCTGCGGGTCAGCGCGGCGCCGATGCCGCTGCCGCCGCCCGTGATCAGGACAACCTTGTCACGCAGGCTGGGGTAGGTCGCGATCTCGTTTGACATTCATTCTCCAAAATCGGCAGGTCCTGCCACGTGGCCCGGCGCATGATTGGTCAGACGAATAGCTCGCCCGGTGGGCGCCCGCAAGGCTCGCCCCGCGGGCGGCTCAGGCCTTGGCTTCCCCGACGGTGTCGGCCATGCGGGCGCCGCGCGTGCCGAGCGGCTTGCCGGCTGGCGGCGTCGTGTCGTTGGCGGTCTGGTGTTCGCTTTCGGCGTTGATTTCGGCCCCCACCAGGATGACCGTGGTGGAAAGCCAGATCCATGTCATGAAGCCGATCGCGCCGCCGAGGGACCCATAAGTCTCATTGTAATTGCCGAATTTGCTGACGTACCAGGAAAACAGCAGTGACGTCCCGATCCACGCCACGGCGGCGATGCCGCTGCCCCAGGTGATCCATTTCCACTGGGCCTTCGTGCGGCTTGGCGCGTAGCGGTACAGCACCGCGAGGCCGACGGCCACGAGGACCAGCATAAGCGGCCACCGCCCGATCACCAGAAGGGTTTGCCCGATGCCGCTCCCAAGCCCGATGAAGTTCAAGACGGCGGGAAGCACCACGACGGCGCCGAGCGCGAGCAGCAGGATGACCATCGCGCCGACCGTGAAAGCCAGCGACATCGCGTTGAGCATCACGAAGCTTCGCTTCTCCTTCTCGTCGTAGACGATGTTCAAGGCGTCGAAGACCGCCTTCATGCCCGCGTTCGCGCTCCACAAGGACACCGCGAGGCTGAACAACAGGGCGAAGCCGAGGGTCCCGTTCGGCTTGGAGGCGATCCGCTTCACCTGTTCGCCAATCACGTCCAGCGCACCAGACGGCACGATGCCCTGCATGGCGCCGATCTGCTGGTTGATGGTGTCGGCCTTGGCGAACAGGCCGTAAAGCGACACGAAGGCCGCGATGGCGGGAAACAAGGCCAGCAGCGCGTAGAATGTCACGCCCGCCGCCACCGCCAGGATGCGATGGTCGGAAAAATCCTCATAAACACGTAGTAAAATGTCCTTCCAACCCTTCAACGGGATGTCGGCCGGGGTTGTCGCCTGGCGGCCACGATCGCCACCTTCGGCCGCCTGATCGCCCGGAGGGGCGTCCTTGGGCGGCCTCGGGCCCGCACCTTCGGCGTTCGCCGGCCCCTCGGGCGCCTGTACCGGAACGGGTGCCAGCCGGCGACGGGGCGCCAGAAACGTGAGCGCCGCCACGGCCGACACCGCCCACCATGATCCCGGTTTCGCGGCGCCCGACTGTTTGTCGCCATCATCCGGCTTTGGGATCACTCGCTCTTGTGCCACTTTCACTCCCGTTCGTTCCACGGCGGTTTCGGAGCGTCATGATCAAGGCATCGAATGCGAATGCAAGCGCGTGAATGCCGCGAAACCAACAATTCTTCGATCGCCGGCGTTCGACTGCTTGAAAGGGTATGGCCGTGCCTTCTCTCCCCATGAGTCTCGGTTCGGGCTGTGCAAGCGGTCCGGCCCATCGTTGACCGATCCCCGGGCGGGACCTCGCCGGGTGAGTCCCACATCATGGAACATGCGATGAACGAAACATGGGCACCGATCCCACCACTCAAAACGGGATTGAAGGGCCGGTGCCCGCGATGCGGGCGTGGCCATCTGTTTTCGGGTTTCCTCGCGCTGGCACCCCGTTGCGAGGTTTGCGGGCTCGACTATTCCTTTGCCGATCCGGCGGACGGCCCCGCGTTCTTCGTGATCTGCTTCGCTTGCGTGCCGGCGGTCCTGTTCGCGGTCTGGCTGGAAG
>CALMOK010000099.1:0-791 GCA_937871825.1 uncultured Alphaproteobacteria bacterium | reverse complement strand
GGAAGTCGCCTACTCGCCACCCTATTGGGTTCACCTTGTCACCAGTCTGCCGCTGCTTCTGCTGACCTGCATCCCGCCACTCCGACCTTTGAAAGGGTGGATGGTGGCCAGTCAGTATTACTACAAGGCCGAAGAAGGTCGCTTGACAAAGGAAACGGAGCCCGCGCCGCATTAATTGTGATTGGCAACCGCCTTCGTAAAACTTCCTGAAGACGAATCAGTTGGTCCCGAAGCAGGTGAGTTGAATACTACGCTGTTTTTATGATGACTTCGAATCACGGCCGGATTGGGGATAGAGCATCGGATGCGCCCATCGCCATGACCGAGGCGCGCGTCTACCATGCAGGGTCGAGCTTAATCGGTTCACAACTTGGCTGAACGTCTCACAACCCTCGGTTGTTGATGGCTTAGCTCATAGATTTCAGCACGTTAGCGGGATGCCAAAGACGTCGTCCGAGCGACTTCCGCATAGGAAGCCAAGTTGGCGGCCAGCATCGCTCCAATCAACCCTAAAATTCGTTGTCTGAAACCTGGCTTCATTTTACCTATCCAATAATTTGTTTGTTAAATCCTTTGCTGCGGTGCATCATAAGCTGCGTTTGGGGAAGCGCATCAATATCAGGCCGCATAGCAAGACGGGGTCGCTCGCTCATGCCAATCACTGCAGCACAAACTGCCTCGAGCCATGGGGAAGTCGCCAACCCTGGCCGCTTAAGATCGTTCAGCCGAGGCATGCCGATTTCATACGGAAGGATCGGTGTTGTCCTGGCGGCGCTCGACTTCGTCACGAT
>CALMOK010000098.1:10638-17435 GCA_937871825.1 uncultured Alphaproteobacteria bacterium | reverse complement strand
GCGTTACGGTGATCGATGGAACACGTTGCCTTCCAGTGACATTGGACGTCAAACAACGTCGCCGAACGGCACCGTCGATCAAATGAACAACGAGGGGCTTGCGTTTTAATCCGGAAGCGCTACCTTGACGGGGAAATTCGGACTTTGAATGGCGCTGTGGCCGTCGGTCCGAAGCTGCGATACTCCCTTCCTCAATGGGTTGGCCTCTTGGTGAGGTTGCGTCGAGGCCTGGGTGTAGGTCTTCGAACGGATCTAACGGTCGACCATCAAGTGAATGACGTGTCGATTATCGAGCACCTGATTTGAGACTGGGCAGCGTCCAGCGTTCAGCTTGCTTGCCGTTAACCTGCTCTTTGGCGAACACACACATTAAGCAGACACGAGCACCCTATCACCCATTCTGCCGGAGAGGCGGAAATGCCGCTCGGTCCAATCAGGGATCGAGCGCCAGTGAGCGTCAGCCATCCAGGGACGATCGATGAGACCAGGTCAGAATAAGCGGATGCGGGGCCGAAATCCGAGCCGGAAAGGCCCGAACCCGCTCACGCGTTCGTATGAGTCGAACGGACCCGACGTCAAAATCAGGGGTACGGCGCATCATGTGGCCGAAAAATACCTTCAACTGGCGCGTGACGCCCAATCCTCCGGCGACCCGGTCGCGGCCGAAAGTTACCTCCAGCACGCCGAGCATTACTTTCGACTGATCGCCACGGCCCAACTGGCACAGGCGCAAAGCCAGAACGGCTATGTGCAGCAGGCTGGCGACGCCGAGATGGACGACGACGAGGACGACGATTTCAGCGCCTTGCCGGACCGGTTCGCCTCACCGGTCGAGCGTGTCCCGGTTCAGCCCGTTCCCGCGCCGCAGCCTTATAACGATCGGCAAGGGGCCGAGCGTCCGCCCTATAACGGGGGTGATCGCCAGCCCTACAACGGTGGCGGTGACCGGCCATCCTACAACGGCGAGCGTCAGCACAACGGCGAACGCCAGGAACGGTTCGCGCAGGATCGGGATCGTCAGCGTAACGACCGGCCGGATCGTGCCCAGTTCGAGCGGCCCGTGCATCAAGGCCAGCAACACGGCCAACCCGACCGGAACGACCGCCGCAACGATCGGGACCGCAACAACCGCGGGCCGCGCCCGCCGCGCGATCAGAACCGTGACTTCGTCCCGCGCGATCAACAGCCTTGGGCGGAACAGCCGCGCGAGTCCGTTCAAGCGGAAGCGCCGCAACCGCGCGACATGGCGCGCGAACCCCAGCCTTCGGTAGAGCCCGTGCGGGACGTCGCCCGCGAGCCGGTGTATGAGGCCGCCCGGCCCCCGGTAGCCGAGCCGAGACAAGTCCCCCAACCCGCGCCGGCGGTCGACGCCGGCGTTGGGCTGCCCTCTTTCATCACCGCGCCGGTCCGTGTGGTTTCTCCCGAGCCCGACCGGGCTGGCGAGGCCAAGGCCGCTCCCAAGGCGGCAGCCGGGCCAATCGCGGCGGACGGTTTTCCCGCCGAGGTTCCGGGCGAAGCAGGGGCGTTCCCGGTGCGAACCCGGCGTCGCCGTCGCACCCGCGCCGAAATGGACGCCGACGAGGCGGCCCGGATAGCCGGCAACAAGGACAAGGCCCCCGCCGCCGAATAGCCCGATCGTCGCTTGAACGTCGCGCCGGGCGTGTCCCGCCAAGGCGCGACGTTGCCGAGCGACCGTTCTGCTCCATCACGAACCTGTCGGCGCCACCTTGCCGACATTCCTGAATTTGATTACTGAATTTCACCTCAATCCGATCGGTCAAGCCCCACGATTTGGCCCGACGATCATCGCCGGACAGCCTCGCCCTGGGGCAATCATCGGTCCCTCCTTTCACTTTCCGCGACATCGTCACGATCGCGCCAAGGACTCTTCCCATGCGGGAAATCAAGCTCAAAGACCTCAAACTGAAATCCCCGACCGAACTTCTGGCCTTCGCCGAAGAGAACGAGGTCGAAAACGCCTCCATCATGCGCAAACAGGAGGTGATGTTCGCCATCCTCAAGCAACTCGCCAGCCGTGATGTCGAGATCATCGGTGATGGCGTGGTTGAGGTGCTGCAGGACGGTTTCGGTTTCCTACGCTCCTCTGATGCCAATTACCTTGCGGGGCCGGACGACATTTACGTTTCCCCTTCGCAGATCCGCCGCTTCGGCTTGCGGACCGGCGATACCGTGGAAGGCCTGATCCGCAGCCCCAAGGAGGGAGAACGCTATTTCGCCCTTCTCAAGGTCGGCACCATCAATTTCGACGATCCCGAGAAGATCCGCCACAAGGTCCATTTCGACAACCTGACGCCGCTTTACCCCGATACGCGATTGAAGCTTGAGATCGAGGATCCGACGCGCCGCGATTTCTCCTCGCGGGTAATCGACGTTGTTTCCCCGATCGGCAAAGGCCAACGCGCCTTGATCGTCGCGCCGCCCAGGACGGGCAAAACCGTCCTGCTGCAGAACATCGCCCAATCGGTGACCTCCAATCATCCCGAATGCTACCTCATCGTCCTGCTGATCGACGAGCGGCCGGAGGAAGTGACCGACATGCAGCGCTCCGTGAAGGGCGAGGTCGTGGCCTCGACCTTCGACGAACCGGCCGTGCGCCACGTGCAGGTCGCCGAAATGGTGATCGAGAAGGCCAAGCGGCTCGTCGAACATGGGCGCGACGTGGTCATCCTGCTCGACTCCATCACGCGCCTCGGCCGCGCCTACAACACCGTGGTGCCCTCCTCCGGCAAGGTTCTGACAGGCGGCGTCGATGCCAACGCGCTGCAGCGCCCCAAGCGGTTTTTCGGAGCGGCGCGCAATATCGAGGAAGGCGGGTCGCTCACCATCATAGCGACGGCGCTGATCGATACCGGATCGCGCATGGACGAGGTGATCTTCGAAGAGTTCAAGGGCACCGGCAATTCGGAAATCATCCTCGACCGCAAGGTCGCCGACAAGCGCATCTTCCCCTCGATCGACATCACCCGCTCGGGAACCCGCAAGGAAGAGTTGCTCGCGCCGCCGGACATCCTCAAGAAGATGTATGTGCTCCGTCGCATCCTGAACCCGATGGGAACCGTGGACGCGATCGAGTTTCTCCTGGGCAAGCTTCGGGAAACCCCCAAGGGCAACGCGAGCTTCTTCGAGTCGATGAACACCTGAACGAGGCTGTGCGGGCGGTTTGAGCCAGGACCATTGAGTCGGGACACGATCTTCGCACTGGCGTCTGGAAACGGACGATCCGCCGTGGCGGTGATCCGGATCTCGGGTCCTTCGGCCGGGCAAGCCCTGCTGCATCTCGGCGCGGGACGGCCCGAACCGCGCGTGGCTCGCCTTGTCACCCTGCGCGACCTTGCCTCTGGAACGGCGCTCGATCGCGCCCTGGTGCTCTGGTTCCCCGGCCCCGCCAGCTTCACCGGCGAGGATTGTGCCGAACTGCAGATCCACGGCGGGCGGGCCGTGATCGAGGCGGTCCTTGGCAGCCTGGCCGCCATGCCGGGCTGTCGCATGGCCCACCCCGGCGAGTTCACCCGCCGGGCTTTCATTGGCGGCAAGATGGACTTGGCCGAGGTCGAAGGTTTGGCCGACCTGATCGACGCCCAGACCGAGGCGCAGAGGCGCCAAGCCTTGCGACAGCTCGAAGGCGGGCTTGGGGCTTGGGTCGCCGAGCAGCGGGCGACGCTGTTGCGCGCGCTGGCCGCCGCCGAAAGCGCGATCGATTTCAGCGACGAGGCCGACGTGACCGGCGCGTTCGACGTCGAAATCCGACATCTTGTCGCCCACCTGCACGGCGAGGTGAATGGGCAGTTGGCGCGCGCCGCCACGGGCGCGCGGGTGCGCGAGGGGCTCGTCGTCACGCTCGCCGGGCCGCCCAATGCCGGGAAATCCACCCTGCTCAACGCTCTGTCGCGGCGCGAGGCGGCCATCGTATCGCCCCATGCTGGCACCACGCGCGACCCCGTGGAGGTGGACCTCGACCTCCACGGCTGCCTGGTCCGCTGCATCGACACGGCGGGGCTGCGGGACACGGCCGACCCTGTCGAGCGCCAGGGCATCGAGCGCGCCCGTGCCCGCGCCGGTTCCTCCGACCTCGTTCTTTGGCTCTTCGACGCGCGCGTGCTGTGCGAGATCGACCCCGACCTCAAAGCATCGCTGCTTTGGACCGTGGCCACCAAGGTCGATCTTGCCGATGGGCCGCCGCCACCGGCGGATTTCATCGTCTCGGCTCCCCACGGAACCGGGATGACGCCGCTCGTCGAGGCGATCGCCACCCTGGCGGGAAACAATTCTTCGGAAGCTGGCACTGGTCTGATCACCCGGCAGCGTCATCGCGCCGCCCTGCAATCGGCTGCGGATGCGTTGCGGGCGCTCCAGGCCGCACATGGGGCCGCCGACATCGAAGTCGTGGCGGAACAGCTCCGCTTTGTTGCGCGATGTCTCGACAGTCTTATTGGGCGGATCGCGCCCGACGAAATCTTGGGCGAGATCTTCGCCCGCTTCTGCATCGGCAAATAGAGCCGCTGTTTCACGTGAAACAAGGTTTCTCGCGGGCCTTCCGTCGCACGAGGCTACCGGTCAGGCATCGCCCATGATAGTGAGGCGGCCTGCGGAAGACGCGCCGGCGCGTCGTGTTCCTTGTGGTATGAACCTGACCATCATGCATTCGACGAGCTACGACGTGATTGTGATCGGCGGGGGCCACGCCGGCTGCGAGGCGGCATCCGCCTCGGCCCGCATGGGTGCGCGCACGGCTCTCGTCACGCATCGGGCCGAAACGATCGGCTCCATGTCCTGCAACCCCGCCATCGGCGGCTTGGGTAAGGGTCACCTCGTCCGCGAGATCGACGCGCTGGACGGTTTGATGGGATCGGTGGCGGACCGTGCCGGCATCCAATTCCGCGTTCTCAATCGCCGCAAGGGTCCTGCCGTGCGTGGCCCCAGGGCGCAGGCCGACCGGGGCCTCTACAAGGCGGCCATGCGGGCCATGCTGGCCGGACAGGTTGGCCTCGACATCGTGGAGGCGGAAGCCGACGACCTTGTTATCCAGCATGGTCGGGTCGCGGGCGTCATGCTGGCCGACGGCCGGATGCTTGGCTGTGCGGCAGCCGTTCTGACCACGGGCACGTTCCTGCGCGGCCTGATCCACATCGGTGAGCAACGCTTCGCCGCCGGGCGCGTCGGGGAGGCGCCCGCGATGGGTCTGTCGGCTACGCTCGAACGGCATGGCTTCACCTTGGGGCGGTTGAAGACCGGCACGCCGCCGCGGCTCGACGGTCGGACGATCGACTTCGCCGCCCTCGATCGCCAGCCGGGCGATGCGGTCCCGGAAGCTTTTTCAAGCCTGACTGGCGCGATCACCCAACCTCAAGTCGACTGTTTCATCACCCGGACCACCGCGGCGACCCACGCCGTCATCGCGGCGAACCTGCATCGGGCGCCCTTGTTTTCGGGCGCCATCACGGGGCGCGGGCCGCGCTATTGCCCGTCCATCGAAGACAAGGTGGTCCGTTTCGCCGACCGCGACAGTCACCAGATCTTTCTCGAGCCGGAAGGCCTGGATGATCCGACCATCTATCCGAACGGCATTTCGACCTCGCTGCCGGCCGACGTGCAGCAGGCCTTCCTGGCCACCATTCCGGGGCTCGAAGCCGTCGCGGTGCTCCAGCCCGGCTACGCGATCGAATATGATTTCGTCGACCCGCGCGAACTGTTTCCCACGCTCGAAACCAAGCGGCTGCCCGGGCTTTATCTTGCCGGGCAGATCAACGGCACTACGGGCTATGAGGAGGCCGCCGCCCAGGGGCTGGCGGCGGGGCTCAACGCGGCCGCCAAGGCGGCGGGGTCGCCCGCCGTTCTGTTCGACCGGGCCGAATCCTACATCGGCGTGATGATCGACGACCTCGTGACGCGCGGGGTGACCGAGCCCTACCGCATGTTCACCTCGCGGGCGGAGTTCCGATTGACATTGCGCGCCGACAACGCCGACGCGCGGCTCACCCCCAAGGGCCTCGCGCTCGGCTGTGTGGGGCAGGCCCGGGCGGCGGCGTTCGCCATGAAATCGGCGGCGCTCCAGGCGGCCCGCGCCCTGGTGCATGACTTGAAGGCGACGCCCCAGCAGGCGAGTGCGGCCGGGATGACCATCAGCCAGAACGGCATTCGCAGGAGTGCCTTCGAGCTGCTCTCCTATCCGACCGTCGAATGGGAGCAACTCGTCGCGCTCTGGCCTCGGCTCGAAGCCTTGCCGCCGGCCGTGGTGGCGCAGCTCGAGGCCGACGCCAAATATTCGGTCTACCTCGACCGCCAGAGTGACAACATCGCCGAGGCCAAGAAGGAGCAGAACCGCTCGCTTCCTGTCGATCTTGATTACCGCTCGCTTCCCGGTCTGTCGCGTGAACTGCAGGACAAGCTGATGGCGGCAAGGCCCATGACTTTGGGGCAGGCGCAACGTCTCGAAGGCATCACGCCGGCGGCGCTGACCATCCTGCTGGCACATGGGCGCCGGCGCGAACCGGTGCGGGATACCGTGGCGTCGAACGGATGATGCTCGCCCCCGGCGCGCGTGATGAAGGGGCCGACCGGGCGAGGGCGCTGTCCCTCGTTCCTGTTTCACGTGAAACCGAAGCGCGGCTTTCGATCTACGTCGACCTGTTGCGACGGTGGCAGACGATCAAGAACCTGGTCGGACCGTCCACGCTGGGCGAAGTTTGGACGCGGCACATCGCCGACTCGGCGCAACTGGTCGATTTGGCCCCGAATGCAAAACGCTGGGTCGATTTGGGGGCGGGGGCGGGTTTTCC
>CALMOK010000098.1:0-10628 GCA_937871825.1 uncultured Alphaproteobacteria bacterium | reverse complement strand
GTCGTGGCCATCGTGCTGGCCGATCGACCCGGCGTCCAGGTCGAGCTGATCGAGAGCAACGCGCGGAAATGCGCCTTTCTTCGTGACGTGATCCGGGCGACGGAGGCGCCGGCGAGGGTCCATCCGGGGCGGATCGAAGCGGTGCTGCCCACGCTGCAAGGCTCCGTCGACGTTGTGACATCCCGCGCCTTGGCTCCCCTACCGGAGCTTCTGGCGTTCAGTGATACGCTTCTGCGGGGCGGGGCTTTGGGGCTGTTCCTCAAGGGCGCCGAAACCGACGAACGCCCTGCCGAACAGCCGCGCGACCTCGATTTCACCATCACGACAGTGGCGAGTCGCACACTGGCCACGGCCAAGATCGTTGTTGTTCGCGCTCCGTCCAATATGATCGGCAATGACCGTTCGGCCGAGCCCCATCCCACTGAAGGACGCAGTCGCCATGGCGCATGACGGGCCCTCGCCGGCCATCCCCAAGCCACGGGTGCTCGTGCTCGCCAATCAGAAGGGCGGGGTCGGCAAGACCACCACGGCGATCAATCTGGGAACGGCGCTCGCGGCCGTTGGCGAACGGGTGCTGCTCGTCGACCTCGATCCGCAAGGCAATGCTTCGACGGGCCTTGGAATCGATCACAAGAGCCGCGCCGCTTCCACCTACCATGTGCTTTGCGGCGAGAAGACCCTGCTCGACGTCGCCCGCGCGACCGCCGTGCCGAACCTTTCTGTGACACCGGCCACCATGGACCTGCTAGGCATCGACGTCGAACTCGCCGCCCACAAGGATCGTCCTTTCAAGCTGCGCGCCGCCATAAAAGCCTTGGCGGGCGAAGCGGGCGATGCTTTCGGCTATATCCTGGTCGATTGTCCGCCATCGCTGAACCTCTTGACCATCAACGCCCTCGCGGCGGCCGACAGCGTTCTGGTGCCATTGCAATGCGAGTTTTTCGCGCTGGAAGGGCTGTCGCAGCTTTTGTCGACCGTCGAGCAGGTGCGTCGCACCCTGAACCCGTCGCTGTCGATCCACGGTGTTCTGTTAACCATGTTCGACCCGCGCAACAGCTTGGCCAATCAGGTCGTGGCCGATGTGCGGCAGTTCATGGGCAGCAAGGTCTATGAAACAGTGATCCCACGAAACGTTCGGGTGTCGGAAGCGCCGTCTTACGGCAAGCCAGTGCTGCTCTACGACCTCAAATGCGCCGGCAGCCAAGCCTACCTCCGCCTGGCTTCCGAGGTGATGCAACGTGAGAAAGAGGTGCGTGCCGCATGACGACCGGCCCCAAGGCGAAGTCACGCAGCCCGGACGAGCCGCCCCGCCCCCGGCTTGGCCGCGGTCTTGCGGCCTTGCTGGCCGACACCTCGTCCGGCGCGGAGCCGGCGACCGGGCGTGAGCAGGCCACCGTGGCGGTCGAGTTCCTGCGGCCGAACCCGCGCAACCCCAGGCGCCAATTCAAGCTTGAGGAGTTGAACGACCTCGCCGAATCGATTCGTTCCAAGGGGATCATCCAGCCTATCGTGGTCCGGGCCATTCCCAATGTCGCGGGCTCGTACGAGATCATCGCGGGCGAGCGTCGCTGGCGTGCCGCCCAGGCGGCCGAATTGACCGACGTGCCGGTTGTAATCGTGGAAGCCGACGACCGGGAAGCGCTGGCCTTCGCCATCATCGAGAACGTGCAGCGGTCCGACCTCAACGCCATCGAGGAAGCGCGAGGATATCAGAGGCTTGGCGAAGAATTCGGCTATTCGCAAACCGAGCTCGCCAAGATCATCGGCAAGAGCCGCAGCCACCTCGCCAACACCATTCGGCTCCTGAAGCTGCCCGAAAGCGTGATGGACCTCATGGACGAGGGAGCGCTGTCGGCCGGCCATGCCCGCGCCTTACTGGCGTTCGACGACCCGGAACCCATGGCTCGCCGGGTCATCGCCGAAGGGCTCACGGTGCGGGACGTCGAACAACTCGCCCAGGACAAGCAGCGCGACGCGACAAAGGACGATGAAGCGCCCGCCACACGACCGCGCAGGGTCGTCGATCCGGCCAGTCGCACCATTGCCAAGGAATTCAGCTCCGCCCTTGGCCTGCCGGTCAGCCACAAGCCGAAGGGGCAGGCGGGCGAGTTGCGCATCCGCTACGCCACGACGGACGAGCTCAACAATTTGCGTCGTCAGTTGAAGGTGCGATCCACCTCGTAAAAGGGCCGGGGCGAGCCGCGCGTCGTTCAGTGTGGGCGATGAGCCGCCGGTGCCTCCGCGACCGTGCATCGGCTGTACCGGAGCGTTCTGGGGATCTTCAAGCGTGAGAACTGTCGGCGGAGCGTCATGGTATCGGGGGTGACGACCTTGATGATTTCCGTGACGGTCTGAGTCCGGTCGTTCCGCCTGCACTCTTCGAGCAGCTCGAAATTACCCGAGCCGGACGCGATCCGGCGGATCAAGCAGTGGCCGCGCGATGAGGTCACGTCCTTGGCGGTGTAGGTGCGCACCCGGGTGGCGGATGGCAGGCAGACCCTGTCCGACCTGATCCAGGTACCCACGAAAGGGTAGGTCGGCTCTGCGGCAAGCGCGGCGGACGACAGCAGCGAGAGAACGCAAAGCAACGCCGCCCGGCCGCTGCCGGACGCACGCCTTCGCGCGGTGTGGCGCCCCGATTGTGAGCCACCATCACCGATCATTGTAGGAACTCATGCTCTCAACCGCGATAGCGTCGTCGCCGATCGTCGTGTCGGCGAGGCGAACACCGTCGTCGCCGATGAATTCGATGCCGCCGAGCTCGAACAAGGCTTGAAGCTTGTGCTCGTATTCGCTGTTCGCCGTGCCGCCCGCCAGGAGCGGCGCGAGATCGCTGCGTGCGATGCCCGCCTTCGAAGCCAACCCATCGAGGTCGAGGTCGAGCGCCGCCATGGCCATCTTCATCTGAACAGGTTGCATCACGGCCCTCATCGCTTCCGCCTCGACGGCGTCGGGGATCATCACTGCTTTATTTAGGGCAGAACACGCGCTTGTGTCACGACTTCCGCCGCCGCGATGAAAAATCGCGGATCGCCCGAATTTCCGCCGAAGCCAATCGTCTTAAGAATAATGGCGGCCGCACGATCCCGCGCTTGCAACTCCGTGCCGTTTGGAGTGAAACAGCGCTGTAACCTGGAGGGTACCACGAGTCCCCGGGTCAGTGAGGCAATGGGAACAGCCGTTGCCGTCCACCTGCCGACGGCTCAACCGATCGGCTCGAAATGGTGTCGCATGGCGCGTAAGAAAATCGCATTGATCGGTGCCGGGCAAATCGGCGGCACGCTGGCCCACTTGGCCGGCCTGAAGGAACTTGGCGATATCCTGCTGTTCGACATCGTCGAGGGCGTACCACAGGGTAAGTCGCTCGATCTTGCGGAATCGGCTCCCATTGAGGGATTTGACGCCAGCCTGCGCGGCATCAATTCCTACGCCGAGATGGAAGGCGCCGATGTCGTGATCGTCACCGCCGGCGTGCCCCGCAAGCCCGGCATGAGCCGCGACGACCTGCTCGGCATCAACCTCAAGGTGATGAGCGCGGTTGGCGCGGGCATCAAGGCCCATGCGCCTGACGCCTTCGTGATCTGCATCACCAATCCGCTGGACGCCATGGTTTGGGCCTTGCAGAAAGCCTGCGGGCTGCCGCCCAACAAGGTGGTGGGAATGGCGGGCGTGCTTGACTCGGCGCGGTTTCGCTTTTTCCTCGCCGACGAATTCAAGGTCTCGGTCGAGGATGTGACGGCATTCGTGCTCGGCGGCCATGGCGACGACATGGTTCCCCTGGTGCGCTATTCCACGGTGGCCGGCATTCCCTTGCCGGATCTCGTGAAGATGGGCTGGACCACGCACGAGAAGATCGACGCCATCGTGGAGCGGACCCGGAAGGGAGGCGGCGAAATCGTCAATCTCCTGAAAACCGGATCGGCCTTCTATGCGCCCGCCTCCTCGGCCATCGCCATGGCGGAAAGCTATCTGAAGGACAAGAAGCGCGTTCTCCCCTGCGCGGCCTACCTCGACGGCGAATACGACATCAAGGGCATGTATGTCGGGGTTCCGGTGGTGATCGGAGCGGGAGGCGTCGAGCGCATCCTGGAAATCGAGATGAACAAGCCCGAGCGCGACATGTTCGCAAAGTCGGTCGCTTCCGTGCAGGGTCTTGTTGAGGCCTGCAAGGGGATCGATGCCAGCCTGGCCGACTAGGCCGGACCGGCGGTGATGGGCGCCGCCCAGCCTGTCGATTAGAGAATTTTAACCGTCACAGAACGGTCCAAGGCGAGGAAGCCAAGCGATGAACATCCACGAATATCAGGCCAAGGCCGTTCTCAAGGAGTTCGGCGTGCCGGTGTCCAAGGGGGTGGCGATTATGCAGGCGGCGGAGGCGGAAGCCGCCGCGCACCAATTGGCCGGCCCGCTCTGGGTTGTTAAATCGCAGATCCACGCTGGCGGCCGCGGCAAGGGCAAGTTCAAGGAAGCCTCGGCGGGCGACAAGGGCGGCGTGCGCCTCGCCCGCTCGATCGACGAGGTCAAGACCTTCGCGGCGCAGATGCTGGGGGCCACCCTCGTCACCGTCCAAACCGGCCCGGCCGGCAAGCAGGTCAATCGCCTCTACATCGAGGACGGTTCGGACATCGAAAAGGAGTTCTACCTTTCGCTGCTCGTCGACCGCTCGACGTCCCGCGTATCCGTCGTTGCCTCGACGGAAGGCGGCATGGATATCGAGGAAGTGGCCCACAGCACCCCCGAGCGCATCATCAGTTTTTCGGTCGATCCCGCGACCGGCATCATGCCGCATCATGGGCGGACGCTCGCCCAGGCGCTGCAGCTTCAGGGCGACCTCGCCAAAAGCGCCGACCGGCTGCTGCGCCAGCTTTACACGGCCTTCGTGTCCAAGGACATGGACATGCTGGAGATCAACCCGTTGATCGTGACCACGCAAGGTGAGCTTCGCTGCCTCGATGCCAAGATGTCGTTCGACGGCAACGCCATGTTCCGGCATCCGGAACTCGCCGCTCTGCGGGACGAGTCGGAGGAGGACGCGAAGGAGATTGAGGCCTCGAAATCCGACCTCAACTACATCACGCTCGACGGCACGATCGGCTGCATGGTGAACGGCGCCGGGCTGGCCATGGCCACGATGGACATCATCAAGCTTTACGGCGAGGCGCCGGCGAACTTCCTCGACGTAGGGGGAGGGGCCTCGAAGGAGAAGGTCACGGCGGCGTTCAAGATCATAACGGCCGATCCCAACGTCAAAGGCATCCTGGTCAACATCTTTGGCGGCATCATGCGCTGCGACGTCATCGCCGAAGGCGTGATCGCGGCCGTCAAGGACGTGGGGCTTTCGGTGCCCCTGGTGGTCCGACTCGAGGGCACCAACGTCGACCTCGGCAAGCGGATCCTCAGCCAATCGGGGCTGAACGTCATCCCGGCCGACGATCTCGACGACGCCGCCCAGAAGATCGTGACCGCGGTTCGGCACTAGGCCCGCCCCGTCGCGAGGCTTTGCCGCCGCGGCACCCTCGCGCGCCCTTGCTCAAGGAAAACGCATGTCCATCCTGATCGACCGAGAAACCAAAGTCCTTTGCCAGGGCTTCACGGGCAAGAACGGCACCTTCCACTCCGAGCAGGCCATCGCCTACGGCACCCGCATGGTGGGCGGCACCTCGCCCGGCAAGGGCGGCCTGCAGCACCTCGGGTTACCGGTGTTCGACACGGTGGAAGGGGCCAAGGCCGTCACGGGGGCGACGGCCTCGGTCATCTATGTGCCGCCGCCGGGCGCGGCGGACGCCATTTGCGAAGCGATCGACGCCGAGATCCCGCTCATCGTCTGCATCACTGAAGGCATTCCGGTCGCCGATATGATCAAGGTGAAGCGGTCCCTGGCGGGGTCGAAATCCATCCTGATCGGGCCGAACTGCCCGGGCGTCATGACGGCGGGCGAGTGCAAGATCGGCATCATGCCGGGCAACATCTTCAAGACCGGTTCGGTCGGCATCGTGTCGCGGTCGGGCACGCTCACCTACGAGGCGGTGTACCAGACGAGCCAGGAGGGCCTCGGCCAGACCACGGCGGTCGGCATCGGGGGGGATCCCGTCAAGGGAACCGAGTTCATCGCCGTTCTGGAAATGTTCCTGGCCGACCCCAAGACGCAGTCCATCGTGATGATCGGCGAGATCGGCGGCTCGGCCGAGGAGGATGCCGCCCAGTTCCTCGCCGACGAGGCCAAACGCGGCCGCAAGAAGCCGACCGTGGGGTTCATCGCCGGCCGCACCGCGCCGCCCGGACGGCGCATGGGCCATGCTGGCGCCATCATCGCGGGCGGCAAGGGCGGGGCGGACGACAAGATCGCCGCCATGGAGGCGGCCGGGATCAAGGTTTCGCCGTCACCGGCCCGCCTCGGAAAAACCTTGCTGGACGTCTTGAAGAACGCCTGAGCGAAGAGTCATCTTAAGACCTCGGCGCTAGACTCTTAGCTACCTCGCTGCTTTCGCGGCATTTTCAACCAAACCCTACGCCGGCCATGGCCTGGCTCAACGGTGAGACGAGGGCCGTATGGCACGTCAGGACGACAGCTCGACCTTTTCCGACACCAGCTTTCTCGACGGGGCGAACGCGGCCTACCTCGAAGCCTTGCAGGCCCGCTACGAAGCCTCGCCCGAGAGCGTGGACGGGGAATGGCGGGCGTTTTTCGAGGCCCTGGCCGATGATCGGGCATCGATTGAAAAATTGGCCGAAGGAGCGTCGTGGAAAAAGCCGAGCTGGCCCATCCTCGCTAATGGCGAGATCGTGGCCGCGCTCGACGGCAATTGGGGTACGACCGAGAAGAAGGTCGCCGAGCAGATCAGGGCCCGGCAACCCGCGGCCGCTCCCGCCGCCACCGAACAGGACATCCAGCGCGCGACCCGCGATAGCGTGCGGGCCATCATGATGATCCGGGCCTACCGCATGCGCGGCCACCTCCACGCCAACCTCGATCCGCTGGGCATCGAGCCCGAGCGCGACACGGGCGAACTGCATCCTTCGGCCTTCGGGTTCGAGGAAGCCGATTATGACCGTCCGATCTTCATCGACAACGTGCTGGGCCTGACCTTCTCGACCATCCGCGAGATGGTGCCGCTGCTGCGCCGGACCTATTGCTCGACCATTGGCTACGAGTTCATGCATATCTCCGATCCCGAGGAGAAGGCCTGGATGCAACTGCGGATCGAAGGCCCCGACAAGGAGGTCTCGTTCACCCGGGAAGGCAAGCGGGCGATCCTCAACAAGCTCGTCGAGGCCGAGGGCTTCGAGAAGTTCATCGACGTCAGATATACCGGGACCAAGCGCTTCGGCCTCGACGGCGCGGAGGCGATGATCCCCGCCCTTGAACAGATTATCAAGCGCGGCGGCGCGCTCGGCGTCACCGAAATCGTCCTCGGCATGGCCCATCGCGGACGGCTCAACGTGCTCAGCCAGGTGATGGCCAAGCCGCACCGTGCGATCTTTCATGAGTTCAAGGGCGGCTCGTCCTCGCCCATCGACGTCGAGGGATCGGGCGACGTCAAATATCACCTCGGGGCGTCGTCGGACCGGGAGTTCGATTCCAACAAGGTCCATTTGTCGCTGCCGGCCAATCCCTCGCATCTCGAGATCGTCGATCCCGTGGTGCTGGGCAAGGTGCGTGCCAAGCAGGACCAGCTCGACGACACGGTGGACCGCATCAAGGTGCTCCCATTGCTGATCCATGGCGACGCCGCCTTCGCCGGGCAGGGCGTCATCGCCGAATGTTTCGGTTTGTCGGGTCTCAAGGGCCACCGCACCGGCGGGTCGATCCATTTCATCGTCAACAACCAGATCGGCTTCACCACCTATCCGCGCTATTCCCGGTCCTCGCCCTATCCGTCCGACGTCGCCAAGATGATCGAGGCGCCGATCTTTCACGTCAACGGCGACGATCCCGAGGCCGTGACCTACGCGGCCAAGATCGCCATCGAATTCCGGCAGAAGTTCCACAAGCCGGTGGTGATCGATATGTTCTGCTACCGGCGGTTCGGCCATAACGAGGGCGACGAACCCGGCTTCACCCAGCCGGTCATGTACAAGGTCATCCGCTCGCACCCTACCACGCTGGAGCTTTACGCCAGGAAGCTCGTCGAGGAAGGCGCCGTGACCGACGCCGAGGTCGAGGAAGCCCGGGCCGCTTGGCGCAAAACACTCGATGCCGAATACGAGGCGGGGCAAAGCTACAGGCCCAACAAGGCGGATTGGCTGGACGGTCGCTGGTCCGGCCTGCGCGCCACCAACGACGTCGACGACGATCGGCGCGGCCAGACGGGCGTCGAGGCCGAAACCCTGCGCGCCATCGGCCGCAAGCTGACGACTTTGCCGGACGGGTTCAATGTCCACCGCACGATCAGCCGCATCCTGGAAGCTCGCCGCAAGATGGTGGAGACCGGAGAGGGCATCGACTGGGCGATCGCCGAGTCCCTCGCCTTTGCGACCCTGCTCGAAGACGGCAATCCCGTCCGCCTGTCGGGCCAGGATTCGGAGCGGGGCACATTCTCGCACCGTCACTCGGTGCTGATCGACCAGGAAACCGAAGCTCGCTATATCCCGCTCAACAACGTGAGCGACACCCAGGCCCGCTACGAGGTGATCAATTCCATGCTGTCCGAGGAGGCCGTGCTCGGGTTCGAGTATGGCTATTCGCTCAGCGAACCCAATGCCCTCACCTTGTGGGAAGCCCAGTTCGGCGACTTCGCCAATGGCGCGCAGGTCGTCTTCGACCAGTTCATCTCGTCCGGCGAACGCAAGTGGCTCCGCTTGTCGGGCCTCGTCTGCCTGCTGCCGCATGGCTATGAGGGGCAGGGCCCGGAACATTCATCGGCGCGGCTGGAGCGCTTCCTGCAAATGTGCGCCGAAGACAACATGCAGGTCGCCAATGTCACGACACCCGCCAACTACTTCCATATCCTGCGCCGGCAACTCAAGCGCGACATCCGCAAGCCACTGATCTTGATGACGCCGAAGTCGCTGCTGCGCCACAAGCGGGCGGTGTCGACCATCGACGAGCTGAAGATGGGCTCGTCCTTCCATCGCGTGCTGCGCGACGACGCGGGCCGTGGCGAGAATCCGACCCTGGTCGAGGATGTTAAGATCCTGCGCGTCGTCCTGTGTTCCGGCAAGGTCTACTACGACCTTTACGAAGAGCGGGAAAAGCGGGGCATCACCGACGTCTACCTGCTGCGCGTTGAACAACTCTACCCCTTCCCGTTGAAGACCTTGTTGAACGAGTTGTCCCGCTTCAAGGCCGCGCAGGTCGTCTGGTGCCAGGAGGAGCCCAAGAACATGGGCGCCTGGTCGTTCGTCGAACCTTATCTCGAATGGGTCCTCACCCAGGCGGGGGGTGAAACGCGCCGCGCCGCCTACGCGGGACGGCCCTCCTCAGCCGCGACAGCGACCGGCCTGATGTCCAAACATGTCGCCCAGCTGAAGGCCTTCATGGACGACGCCTTCGCGTCGTGAAACACCGGGCGGGCCGCAAGGTTTGCCCGGGATCGTTCGACGTAAAACCCGCTTTTGTACTGCTTGCCCGAGTGTTTTGGCCTCGGTTGTTTCCTTACCCACCTGAAGGTGCTTCATTGCGACCGAGATCCGCGTGCCCACCCTTGGCGAATCCGTGACCGAGGCCACCATTGGGCGTTGGTTCAAGAAGCCGGGGGAGAGCGTCAAGGCCGACGAGCCGTTGCTGGAACTCGAAACCGACAAGGTCACCCTCGAGGTGAACGCTCCCTCGGCGGGCGTGCTGGCCGAGGTGGTCGCCAAGGATGGCGAGACCGTCGGCCCGGGCGCGCTGCTCGGCCAGATCCAAGCCGGCGGCGAGGCGGCCGCAACCCCACCGCCGAGCCCCGCCCCGACGGCGTCCGCCGAGCCCGCCCAGCCACCGGCGCCTCAGCCGATCGCCAGCACCGCAATGCCGCCGGCGCCCTCAGCGGCCAAGATCGCGACCGAGAACGGCATCGACTTGTCGTCCGTTGAAGGATCTGGACGGCGCGGGCAGGTGCTAAAGGGCGATGTCCTGCCGATGGTGCGCCCGGCGGCCCAGCCTGCGCCGTCTCCCGCTCCCCAGCAGGTGCGGGCCGAAGCGCCCATTCCCCCGCCGGCGCCTCGCGCGCCGTCCGCGCCCGTGGACGGGTCGCGGGAAGAACGCGTGCGGATGACCAAGCTGCGCCAAACGATCGCGCGCCGCCTCAAGGACGCCCAAAACACCGCCGCCATGCTGACGACCTTCAACGAGGTCGACATGACCGGCGTGATGGCCCTGCGGGCGCGCTATAAGGACATTTTCGAAAAGAAGCACGGCGCCAAGCTCGGCTTCATGGGCCTGTTCGTGAAGGCCTGCGTCGGGGCCTTGAAGGAGTTGCCTGCCGTCAACGCCGAGATCGACGGGACGGACCTCGTCTACAAGAATTATTACCATATCGGCATCGCGGTCGGCACCGAGAAGGGACTGGTGGTGCCCGTGGTGCGCGACGCCGACCAACTCAGCCTCGCCGGCATTGAGACCACCATCGCGGGCTATGGCAAGCGAGCGCGTGACGGGCAACTGACGATGAGTGCCCTCCAGGGCGGCACGTTCACCATCACCAATG
>CALMOK010000097.1 GCA_937871825.1 uncultured Alphaproteobacteria bacterium | reverse complement strand
CGTCAGATCCGATCTGCAACGACGGTTGGGGTGGCATAACGGGGTGGCGGACGGGACGCAACTCACCCCCTGCCCCGGGGACCACCCTGCCCACGGCGGCAGAGCGCATCGGCTCGAGTCCCCCGGCGAGTTCGCTTGCCCAACGGACCGCGTCCTGCTCTACGTCGCGGGCGAATTTCAAGGGACGCGCGATGCTGGCGGACTACGACCTCATCATCTTCGACTGCGACGGCGTGCTGGTCGACAGCGAGCGGTTGGCGGTGGAGGCCTTTGTGGCGGTGCTGCGGGAGGCGGGCGTCCCCGCCACGGCCGACATGGTGGAACGGCGTTTCGGGATGAAGCAGGCCGACATCCTCCTGGCGATCGCCGAGGAAACCGAGCGGGACATCCCCGACCCGGTTGCCAGCGCCATCTGGCCGGCGACCCGCCAATCCTTCACGCGCTCGCTGCGGGCCATGCCGGGCATCGCCGACTTCCTGGCCAAAACCGACGGCCTCAAACGCTGCGTCGCTTCCTCGTCCAACCCGGAGCGCATCCGCTTGAGCCTGGGCCTCACCGGGCTCGACGCGCCGTTCGGCGAGGCGGTGTTCAGCTCCCATCAGGTGGCGCGCGGAAAGCCGGCGCCCGACCTTTTCCTGTTTGCCGCCGCCAACATGGGGGTGGAGCCCGCGCGCTGCGTGGTGATCGAGGACTCGATCTATGGGGTGCAGGGCGCGGTCGCCGCCGGCATGCGGGCGGTGGGCTTCACGGGGGGCAGCCATATCCCGCCCGGGCACGACGCCGATCTGGCGAAGTTCGGCGCCGTCGCCGTCGAGGCGTCGTGGGACGGGGTCGGCCGCCTGGTCCTGGGATGATCGGCGTGGCGTTGCGGTGATCGGTCACTTGCGTGGCAGCCCGTTGGGCGGCATGATCGGCGCATGTCCTCGCCCTATGATCCCCGCCGGGACGCGTTGACGAGCACTGTCGCGGCTCTCAACGAGCGCTCCCGGGAAGTTTTCAAGCAGATCGTCGATGTCTACCTCGCGACGGGCGAGCCCGTGGGGTCGCGGCACCTGTCGCGCAGCCTGTCGGCGCCCTTGTCGCCCGCCTCGATCCGGGCCGTCATGCAGGACCTGGAGCAGCGCGGGCTGATCTACTCGCCCCACACCAGCGCCGGGCGGCTGCCGACGCAGACCGGCCTTCGCTTTTTTGTCGATGCCATGCTGGAGCTCGGCGATGTCGGCGACGAGGAACGCCGGCGCATCGAAACCGAAGTCAAGGCAGCGTCCAAGTCGCGCAGCTTCGAAGACGCCTTGGGCGAGGCCACGAGCCTGCTGTCGGGACTCACGCGCGGGGCCGGCGTCGTGGTGACCAGCAAGGACAACAATCGCCTCAAGCACATCGAATTCATGCGCCTCGACGAGGGACGGGCCCTGGCCATCCTGGTGGGGGAGGACGGCAGCGTCGAAAACCGGGTGATCGCGGTCACGCCGGGCCTTCCCGCCTCGGCCCTTGTGGAAGCCGGCAACTACCTCAACGCGCGCATCCGTGGACGCACCCTCGCCGACGCGCGGGTGGAGATCGAGGCTGAGCGCCGGGCCGCCGAAACCGAGCTCGACACGCTGACGGAGCGCCTCGTCGACGCGGGCCTCGCCACCTGGGCGGATCTGCAGGGCGAAAGCCGGCGGCTCATCGTGCGCGGGCAGGCGAACCTGCTTGAGGATTTGACGGCGCTCGACGAGTTGGAACGCATTCGCCTGCTGTTCGCCGACCTCGAAACCAAGACCGAGGTCATCGAACTGCTGCACCGGGCCGAAAGCGGGGAAGGCGTCCGCATCTTCATCGGCTCGGAAAACAAGCTGTTCTCCTTGTCGGGCTCCTCCATGATCGCCGCGCCCTTCCGCGACAGCTCGCGGCGCATCATCGGCGTGCTCGGCATCATCGGGCCGACCCGGCTCAATTACGCCCGCATTATCCCCATGGTGGATTTCACCGCCCGCGTGGTGTCGAGCGTGGTTGGCGGCGGCGGTTGACGTCCATCGATCGGGATCAACGATGACGGTTCTCGGCACGGCCCTGCGGCCCCGGGCGAGACTCTTGGCCTTCGTGGCGGCCCTGGTGGGCTTGGGGCTCGTGGCTTTCGCGCTTCTTGGCGGCCACAAGCCGGGCGCCTTGCCTTCGGGCATCGGCGGCCCATTCGCGTTGGTCGACCAGAACGGCAAGCCGGTCACGCAGGCCGATTTCCTCGGCAAGCCCACGATCGTGTTCTTCGGCTACACCCATTGCCCGGACGTCTGCCCCACGACGCTGCAGGATTTGACGGGGATGCTCAACGCGCTTGGCAGCGAGCCGGTGACGCCGGTGTTCGTCACGGTGGACCCCGAGCGGGACACGCCGGCTGTGCTCAAGGACTACCTGTCGAGCTTCGATTCCCGCATCGTCGGCCTCACGGGTGACCCGGCCGCCATCACAGGGATTGAAAAGGCCTACCGGGTTTACGCCAAGAAGGTGCCGTTAAGCGGCGGCGACTACACGATGGACCATACGGCGGTGGTCTACCTCATGGATGGGCAGGGCCGGTTCGTAAACGCCCTCAACCTGAGCCAATCGCCCGAAGCGGCAGCCGCGGAATTCAAGAACGACCTTTGAACGCCCCTCAATAAAAGCCGACCGGGAAATATTTGAGGTAAAGGTCGCCGGTGACGCCGCGCGCCGACAAGGCCGAGAGGGCGTGGTCGAGAGCACGCCGGAGTTCGTCGTCGCCCTTGCGCACCGCGATGCCGCTACCGTCGCCGAAGAAACGGCTTTCGGTGAAGGGACCGCCGGCGAACGCGCAGCATTCACCCGACTCGGTTCCGTTGAGCCACAGGGCGGTCGACAGGCCGTCGGCGAACATCAGGTCGACTTCGCCGCTCTTCAAGCCGGCCCGCAGCGAGTCCGGGTCCGTGTAGGCCTTCACCTTGGCGGCGGGAAAGACGGCGGCGAGATAGGCGGCATGGGCTGTGCCGCCCTGCACGCCGATCCGCAGGGTTCCGACCGTTTCGGGCAGAACCGCGGCTGGAACGGCGCCGACGCGCGCGGCGAACCGGGCCGGCGTCTTGGCGGTGGGCGTAGAAAAGTCGACCTGCTCCCGCGTTTTGGCCGTCATAGCGAGCGACGCGATCACGGCGTCCCCATCGCCGGCTTGCAGACTGGGCACCAGGCTGTCCCAGCTTCGGGCCTGGATCGAGCAGGTCACCTTCAGCTCGCCACAGATCGCCCGCGCGAGGTCGATGTTGAAGCCTGCGAGCGAACCGTCGGGTGCCGTGAAATCGAACGGGGGATAATCGTCGGCCGTCAGGAACCGGATCGAGGGACGCGCCACGAGAGCGGGTTGTTCCACCTGATGGTGGGGATCGACGAAAGTCGGCACGAACACGGCCGCCTCGGCTCCCAGGGCGGCTTGCCCGGCCGGGCAAGCCAGCCCCGCGCAAGCCATCGAAAGAATTCTCAATCGCGAAGCGCGTTTCACTTGTTGTGCCTCATGGCGCCAGTCTACCGTCCGGGACGAAGGCCGTCACCCGGTGAGCAGGGTCATCTTGGCAACTCAGTCGCGCGATCCCATCCGAACGCCGGGCAAGCCGCTTGGATGAGGGCGCGCCGACCCGCACCGGCGATGCCGCGGGCTTGGCGGTGGTTGCACCCCGCGCGGTTTTCGATCCGGCCCGGTTGGAGGGGGACGACCACCTGCCGGTCGAGGTCGCCTTCCTGGTCAACTATGGGGTGGATTGGAGCTTGCTGCGGGGCGCCGCCGCGAGCGCCCGGGTGGCCGGCGTCACCGCCGACCGCACGCTGCTGACCGAGGGCCTGGTTTCGCCGCAGCTCTTCTACGAATTGCTAGCCCATTACCTCGGGGTGGCCTACATGCATCGGCCGCTGCCGATCGCCGGCGGTGCCCGGCTCGACCAGCTGATGGATGCCGAGATCGTTCCGCTGGCACCTAATGCGTTCGGGCTCGATTACGTGCTGGCGCCGAAGGGCGAGCACCTGGTCATGCTGCTGGATCAATTCCAGGCCGGCCGGGGACGAAGCCGGGCGCGGGTCGCCATCACGTCCCCGCAGCGGTTGGCCGCATTGATCCGGCTCCACCATCGCCACGCCATCCTGAAGGAGGCGAGCCACGGCCTGCCCGACTGGAACGCCAGCCTGTCGGCGCGCTCGGGCTGGTCGGTCGGCCAGCGCGTGTTCGGCTTCGGGTTCGGCGTCGCCGTGAGCCTGGGCACGGGCCTCGCCCCACGGGCGACCCTGGCGGCAGTCTGCCTGGGCTTCTCGGGCCTGTTCCTGGCCATGGTGGGGGTCCGCCTGCTGGCCGCCGGATGCGGCGCGCGGCAAAGCGCGGCCCCATCCCGGCCCCGCGTCCCGGACGACCGGATGCCGGTCTACACCGTGGTGGTGCCCTTGTTCCGGGAAAGCCGGATCGTTCCCCGGCTGGTCCAGGCGCTGAACGGCCTCGACTACCCGACGGCGCGCCTCGACATCAAGATCGTGGTGGAGGCCAACGATCACGACACCGTGCAGGCGTTGCAGGCCCAGCGCCTGCCCGACCATTACGAGATCCTGATGGCGCCGTCGGGCTGGCCGCAAACCAAGCCCCGCGCCCTCAACGTCGCCCTGCAGTTCGCGCGGGGGCGTTTCCTCGTGGTTTACGACGCCGAGGACGAACCCGAGCCTGAACAATTGCGCAAAGCCGTCGACGCCTTCGCGGCTGGGAACCGGAAGCTCGCCTGCCTGCAAGGGCGGCTCGCCATCGACAACAGCGCCGACAGCTGGCTCACCCGGCTTTTCGCGCTCGAATACGCGGCCCTGTTCGACGTCATCAACCCGGGGCTGGCCCGCCTGGGCCTGCCGATCGCCCTCGGGGGAACGTCCAACCATTTCAGGATCGAGGCGCTGCGGCACGTCAACGGGTGGGATGCCTGGAACGTCACGGAGGACATCGACCTCGGCATCCGGCTGGCCCGTTTCGGCTACCGTGTGGGCGTGTTGGACTCCTCCACCTTCGAGGAGGCGCCCCATCGCTTGGCGGCCTGGCTCGGCCAGCGGGCGCGGTGGCAGAAGGGCTGGATGGTCACCCTGCAGACCCACAGCCGCCACCCGGCCCGCTTGTTCGCCGAACTCGGGTTGGGAGGAGGCCTCGCGGTCTTCGCGGTGCTTTGCGGCACCATCGCAAGTTCCCTGCTCGGCCCCTTGTTCACGGCCGGCCTCCTCGTCGACGCTGCTTTCGGCCCCTTGCTGGCGCCCAAAACGCCGGTCGAAACGGCATGGAGCCTCCTCGCCGCGGTTCTGGTCACGACCGGCGTGGCGAGCGCGGTCGGGCCGATCTGGCTCGGCATGCGCGGGCGTGGGCTGTATGGCCTCGCGCGCTTCGTGGTCCTGCTTCCGGCCTACCTGCTGCTTGTCAGCCTCGCCACCTGGCAGGCCCTGGTCGACATGCTGGGACGTCCCCACGCCTGGGTGAAGACCGAACACGGGACCGCCAAGAAGCGCGTCCGCCCGACCTGATCGCCTTCGATCAACAACGAAAGACTGAATGGAATGGCGGCATCCCCGGACAATCAATTGGAGTTCGAACTCGTCCGGTTCACCAGCGAAGCGGAACCGGCCGACTTCCTCCTCGACATCCGGGGTGAAACCCTTTGGGCCACGGGAAGCGAGATCGCCACCCTGTTCCGGGTGCCCGCCGTGCAGGTGGCCCGCACAATCGCGGCGGTTTTCGCCGACGGCGAACTCACCCGCGAAGAGGTCGTCCGGCCCGGCCCTGCTCCGGCGGCCGCGTCGAACGAGGGAGACGCTCGGCCGGTCGCGGCCGAACGCTACAGCCTCGACATGATCCTGTCGGTCGGATACCGGCTCAACGGCGTCAAAGCGACGAAATTCCGCCAATGGGCGAGCCGGCTCCTGCGGGCGCTGATGGTGGATGGCTTCGCGCTGGACGAGGCACGCCTGCGCGCCGACAAGGGCGCGCGGAACGCCCTGGCGGCGCGGCTTCGGGCCATCCGGGCGGACGAGGCATCCGTCTACGACAGCGTACGGGCCTTCTTCGCCGAGGGGGCCACAGATTACGAGGCCGACAGCGAAGCGTGCCGGCGGTTCAACCGCCTGATGGAGGACAAGTTCGTGTTCGCCGTCACGGGACAAACGCCCGACGACCTGATCGAGGCCCGCGCCGACCACGACAAGCCCGCCATGGGGCTGCAACGGTTCGAGGGTGGCCTGCCGAGCATCGAGGAGGCGCGCATCGCGCAGAACTACCTCGATGCCCACGAACTCTTCGTTCTGCATGTCCTTTGCGAGCAGTTCCTGCTGCTAGTGGAACAAAAGGCCTCGCGCGGGCAGCCCATGACCATGCGCGACCTCGTCGCGGCGCTCGACGGCCTGCTCAGGTTGGACGACTATCCGGTGCTGCCGCACCACAAGACGTTTCACGCCGCGCGGGCGGTCCGGCACGCCCAGGCCGAATACGCCCGCTTCATTCTTCGGGCGGGCGCCCGGACGGTTGCCCGGTGAAACCCTTCTAGTCGCAGGCGCCCGGGTGCCGGCGGCAGAAGCGGGCATGGGCGCGGCTATCGGGCGGCGGGGCGACTGGCGCCCCGTAGCGGCCGCCTCCCAAGGCACCGCTTCCCAAGACACCGTCCGGTGCCACCAACCCATAAACGAGTTCGCCGTTGTTACGGGAATCGCCCCAATGCCGCCAGGGATGGGGTTGCTCCTGACTTTCCTGGTCGTCGCCTCCCCGGTAGGTCGGCTCCGGCAAAGCATAAGGGCTGCGGGGCAGATCCGGGTTTCCATAGGATTGGGCGTGGGCCGTGACGGCTCCCGACATCAACAGGCACAATCCGGCCCCGGCGGCAAACAAGCGAACACGCATCGCGACTCTCCTTATCGACGGGAAAGCTCGATTGCCCCGAATGGTTCCACGGGGGCACCCCCCGCGCCCGCGCGGGCCTGCCGGCCAATTCGTGCGTGCGGCCGCTTGCCGGGTCCGATATAGGACGGGGGGCGCCCGAGAGGCGGCACCCGGCTTCCGATCGGATCCTCAGCTTCCATGTCCCCGCCCATGCTTCCCGCGCCCACCGACGATTTTTCAGCCGCGCTCGAGGTCGCGCCGGCCTGGCCGTTCGAGGAAGCCCGCAAGCTGAACGCCCGGCTGAAGCGGACCGGCAAATCCGAGGTCGTGTTCGAAACCGGCTACGGTCCGTCCGGCCTGCCGCACATCGGCACGTTCGGCGAGGTGGCCCGCACCACGATGGTGCGTCACGCCTTCCGGTTGCTGACCGGCGACGCCATCCCCACGCGGCTGATCGCCTTTTCGGACGACATGGACGGGCTCCGCAAGGTGCCCGACAACATCCCCAACAAGGCCATGATGGCCGAACACCTCGGCAAGCCGCTCACAAGCGTGCCCGACCCGTTCGGCACGCACGAGAGCTTCGGAGCCCACAACAACGCCCGGCTGCGGAGCTTTCTCGACCGGTTCGGCTTCGACTACACCTTCATGTCGTCCACGGAGGCCTACCGGTCCGGCCGTTTCGACGCGGCGCTGCGCCTGATGCTGGAGCGGCTTGACGACGTGATGGCCATCATGCTGCCGAGCTTCCGGGAAGAGCGGGCCGCCACCTATTCGCCCTTCCTGCCGATCCATCCGGACACCGGTGTCGTCATGCAGGTGCCGATCGAGGCGCATGACGCGGCAGCCGGCACCATCTCCTGGCGCGACCCCGCCACCGGCGCGCTTCACGAGACACCCGTGACCGGAGGCCATTGCAAGCTGCAATGGAAGCCCGACTGGGCGATGCGCTGGCACGCCCTTGGGGTCGATTACGAGATGGCCGGCAAGGACCTGATCGACTCCGTCAAGCTGTCGGGCCGCATCGCGCGGGCGCTCGGCTCGGAGCCGCCGGAGGGCTTCAACTACGAATTGTTCCTCGACGAGAACGGCCAGAAGATCTCGAAGTCCAAGGGCAACGGGCTGACCATCGACGAATGGCTCGCTTACGCCTCGCCCGAAAGCCTGTCGCTGTTCATGTTCGGCAAGCCGACCGCCGCCAAGCGGCTGTTCTTCGACGTCATCCCCCGCGCCGCCGACGACTACCTCGCCTTTCTCGACGCCTACCCGCGCCAAGGCTGGAAGGAGCGGCTCGGCAACCCGGTCTGGCATTTCCACGCCGGCGAGCCTCCCGCGCCCGAACACCTGCCCACCAAGGAAGGGGGCGGCACCGCCGTGTCCTTCGCCATGCTGCTGAACCTCGTGGCCGTCGCCAACACCGAGGACCCGGCCGTGCTGTGGGGCTTCCTGCGCAATTACGCGCCGGGCGTTTCGCCGGACAGCTATCCCCGGCTCGACGGCCTGGTGGGTTACGCCCTGCGCTATTACCGCGATTTCGTGAGGCCCGCCAAAAGCTACCGCGCGCCCGACGCGGTGGAGCGGGCCGCCCTGCAGGACCTGTCCGACATGTTGGCTGCCCTGCCCCCTGGCGCCACCGCCGAGGACATCCAGGCGGCGCTCTACGACATCGCCCGGCCGATCCCGCGCTACCAGGATTTCAAGGCCAAGACGGCGACGCCCGAGCGGCCCGGCGTATCGAACGATTGGTTCAACATGCTCTACCAGGTGCTGCTCGGCGAGGCCAAGGGACCGCGCTTCGGCTCCTTCGCGGCGCTCTACGGCCTGCCCGAAACGCGGGCGCTGATCGCCAAGGCGCTCGACGGGACGCTGATCGCCGAGCACGCGGCCTTTCTGGCCGCCCGGCAGGCCGCCGCCTGATGCTGATCTACAAGATCACGCCGGCGGCCGATTGGCGCGCTGCCGAAGCCGCCGGCTCGTTCACCGGCGCGCCGGTGGATGTGGCCGACGGGTTCATCCATTTCTCAAGCGTCGAACAGGCGCGCGAAACCGCCGCCCAGCATTTCGCTCGCGTGGACGGCCTCCTGCTGGTCGCCGTCGAGGCCGAGGCGCTGGGCGACGCGCTGCGGTGGGAAGCCTCGCGCGGCGGCGCGCTGTTTCCGCACCTTTACGGCCACCTGCCGATGGCGGCGGTGCGCTCCGTGGCCGACCTGCCGCTCGCCGCCGACGGGCGCCACCGCTTTCCCGACGGTTTCCCATGATCGGCGTTTTGGGGGCGCTGCTTCACCCGGCGCTCCTGGCGCTCGACCCGGAGGTCGCGCACGGGCTCACCCTCAAGGCGCTCCGCCTCGCCCCCGCCGGCCCGCCGCCGCTCGATGACCCGCGCCTCGCCATCGAGGCGTTCGGGTTGCGCTTCCCCAACCCGCTCGGCATCGCGGCGGGGTTCGACAAGAACGCGGAGGTTCCGGACGCCCTGATCCGTCTCGGCTTCGGCTTCGCCGAGGTGGGCACATTGACCCCCCTGGCGCAACCCGGCAACCCGCGCCCGCGCGCCTTCCGGCTGCCGCGCGACGGCGCGCTGATCAACCGCTACGGCTTCAACAACGCCGGCGCCGACGCCGCCCACGCCCGGCTGGCGCGGCGCCAGGGCCGGCCGGGGATCGTCGGCGTCAACATCGGCGCCAACAAGGACACGGCCGACCGAGCGGCCGATTACGCGGCCGGCATCGGCCGCTTCGCCGACGTGGCGAGCTATTTCACCGTCAACGTGTCGTCGCCCAACACGCCCGGCCTTCGAGACTTGCAGGCCGCCGCCGCCCTCGACGACCTTCTGGCCCGCGTGACCGAGGCGCGGGACCGCGCCGCCGCCGAAGCGGGCGCCCGACGCGTGCCGGTCCTCCTCAAGATCGCGCCCGACCTCGACGAGGCGGCGCTCGACGACGTGGTGCGGGTGGCCCGCGCCCGCGCGCTCGACGGGATGATCGTGTCCAACACCACCCTGGCCCGGCCCCCCGGCCTCCATCACCGGGACGTCGCGCCGCAAACCGGCGGCCTGTCCGGCCGTCCCCTGTTCGCCGCCTCGACCCGGGTGCTGGCGCAGGTCTTTCTCCGGGTCGAACGGCAATTCCCGCTGATCGGCGTCGGTGGCGTCGAGGACGCCGACACCGCGATGGCCAAGATCCGGGCGGGCGCGAGCCTTGTTCAGCTCTACACCGCGCTGGTGTTCAAGGGGCCGAGGCTGTTGAGGGAAATCAAGCGCGGGCTGGTTCAAAGGCTTGAGTCGAGCGGCGGTACGCTCGCAGCAGCCGTGGGAAACGAGGCTGAAGCCTCCCGTATTAGGTAGCAAACACACCAAGGTATTCACCTAATTGACCTGACGGATTTTGATTACTTACAGTTGGCATATGTCCTAGAGCATGGGCTTTGGCTAAGAGACGCCCACTCGGATTTGTACGCCGTTGCGTCCTGCCTGTCGATTGGCAGGCCTCGCCATCAATCAGACCGGCAAGCCTCAGGTCATGGTCGTGATGCGCGAGCGGAGCGGCGTGACGTTCCCCTTCGTCATCAAGAGCGAGGTCGCTTCTGTCAGTCAGATCAGCCAGCGCGTGGCGATCAGCTCAACAATCCACGCTGACAAGGCGGCCAGTTGTGACGTGCTGTATCAGCGCTACCTGACGAAGTGCATCAACCATCAAGAGAGCTATTTGGACAGCGAGGCTTGCACCAATTAGGCAGAAAGCCCCTTCTCCCGCATCCGCCGCGCTGAGATCGGCATCCACCACTACATTGCCGGGCCGTACCTCAACGCCTACTCAGGTGAGATGGCGTGACGGCAGGATAACTGCCGTGTGTCGAACGGTAAGCAATATCTTTGGCTACAAACACCGCTCTGACGCATCCCGTCAACCAAATTTGGAAGGACACTGACAGCAGTAACTATGCTACTTTTGGTAGATCTCTCAACTCAACCTTATCATCATTCGCCATCATCCAAGCATCCCGATAGGCTTGGCGAACAGCCTCATCGTATTCCTCAAATAAATTATTGCAATAGCGTTCCATAGCTTTCTCAAGAACGGAAACAGCTAGTAAAAACTCGCTATTCAAATATTTCTGGCCTTCTTCCAACTCTTTGATATAGAAATTTTTAAACCCTTTTAGACGAAACCCGATAATTTCTCTGTCACTCATGCGCTTGATCAACGTGAGCATCTCATCTACACGGCTATAAACGCATGGTTCATCTGCGCGGACATATTCAATGCTATCCGACGCGTCAAAATACAGCGCCACGGACCTATAGGCCGTATTGAGATTATGTTCTAGCAACATACCTCTAGCCATCTCGCTCACATTTTTTCCTTACCAAAGTTGCCGTCCATATCGACCCTCATAATCCACCGGCAACGAGGGGTCATTCGAATCGGCTTCTACAAATTGCCAATGTGTCAAGATACCCTTAACAGAATGTGTGAACTCGTTAAAGGGTTCATCCAACTTAGCGTACACAACGAACACAAGATCATCGGGAACAATCTGCTTATCAGCGCAACATGTCATTCGAGGAGCAAAAACGTAATGAAATTTGGGTTTTAGAACATAAACAAGAATGTTCTCACCAGCGTTGTCGGACGCCACAGGTCGCTGCAGCCCTTTGAAGCATGCATGAGCTAACGACAAGCTCGTCAGATCACCATCGTTGGGGGCGCTGCCCATAACCCTCGGAGGCACTCCAACTACCATGCTCCAGAAATCGAACACTGGAGTTCTTCGAGCCGCACGTGCGGCTTTAACCGCATCTTCCTTAGCTACTCTGTATTGGCAACTCTGGCGAGGACCAGTCGGAGAAGGCGCCTCTACAAGATTTGGAAAATCTAACCATTCGGAACAGGCAATCCAATCACCCTGTACGATACGCAAGTCGGGTACAGCCAAGCGGCGCTCCTACATTCTCTAACGAGTCTCACGCTGTAGGTACAGTTTTAGCCAAATAGTTAGCTCGCGGTGAATTGCAATTACGACCATCTAAGATTTACCTCGCCCAGGTATGTTTCACGCCCGCCACACCCTCAACTCGCCCCTAATCCCCTCGCTCCCCATCTTTCCGCGGTTCCACGCCAGCGTCATGGCCTGAACGATCCGGTAAGACAGCGCCTTCCGAAGCATCGGGTCGCTCGCGTCCAGCCCCGTCGCCGCTACCACCCGCACCGCGAGCTGCCGCGTGTCCAGCGGTCCCTCGGCCTCCAGCGCGGCTCGGCAGAGCTTCACGATCTGCCCGTGCGGAACAGCCGCCCCGTGTCCATGTAAGCCTTCACGTCCCGCGTGTCGTTCACTCGCTCGAAGATGGTTAGCGTGGCGTTGACATGGGCCAGGTCGAGGCGGGCCTGCTCCAATCCCTTCTCGTATCCGGCGATCGCCTTTTCGATCTCGTCGCGCTTTGATCGGAGGGTGTTGACGACCTGGGGTTCAAACACGCCTTATGATCACAATCCGCAATGCTCAGAGTAGGTTGGCGAAGGTGTTTGCTACCTAGTACCGGAAGCCTCTGCCCGCTCGGCAATCATGGCTTGAGGGCGGGCCACAGTGCCATCTATTGAAGATTGACGGGCTACGATCCCTTGCCGGCGCGTTTAAGCGCGTAAAGCGCCTCCAGCGCTTCGCGCGGCGACATCTCGTCGGGGTCGAGCGCGTCGACCGCCGCCCGCAGCGGGTCGGGCAGCGCGGGCGGCGCCGGCTCCTTGAAGGCGGCGAAGAGCGGCAGGTCGTCGATCATCCGCGTCACCGGCGCGGCGCGGGCGCCGGCCTCGAGTTCGGCCAGGATCACGCGGGCGCGCTCGACGGCCGCCGCCGGAAGGCCCGCCAGCTTGGCGACCTGGATGCCGTAGGAGCGGTCCGCCGCGCCCGGCACCACCTCGTGCAGGAAAACAACCTCGCCGTTCCAGTCGGTCACCCGCATGGTGAGGTTGGACAGGCGGTCGAGCCGCTTGGTGAGCTGCGTCAGCTCGTGGAAATGGGTGGCGAACAGCCCGCGCGCGCGGTTGACGTCATGGAGGTGCTCGACGGCCGCCCAGGCGATCGACAGGCCGTCGAAGGTGGCGGTGCCGCGCCCGAGTTCGTCCAGGATCACCAGCGAGCGCGGCCCCGCGAGGTTCAGGATCGCGGCGGCCTCGACCATCTCGACCATGAAGGTGGAGCGGCCGCGCGCGAGGTCGTCGGCCGCCCCGACGCGCGAGAACAGGCGGTCCACCACCCCGATCCGGGCCGAAGCCGCCGGCACAAAGGACCCCATCTGGGCCAGAATGGCGATCAGCGCGTTCTGCCGCAGGAAAGTGGATTTGCCCGCCATGTTGGGGCCGGTCACCACCGCGATCCGCCCGCCCGGGGCGGTGGCCTTGCGCCTGCCCGAGGAGGTGGCGACGCCCGACAGGTCGCAATCGTTGGCGACGAAACTCGTCCCTCGCGCCTTCAGGGCGGCTTCCACCACCGGATGCCGCCCGCCCTCGACCGCGAAGGCGAGCGTGTCGTCGACCAGCGGGCGAACCCAGTCGCGCGTCGCGGCGAGTTCGGCCAGTCCACACGACACGTCGACCGCCGCCAGCGCGTCGGCCGCCGCCCGGATGGCGGGGGCGGCGTCGAGCACGGCCTTGGTGAGCGCCGAGAAGATGCCAAGTTCGAGCGCCAGCGCCCGGTCGCCCGCCGAGGCGATCTTCGCGTCGAGTTCGGCCAGTTCCGCCGTGGAGAACCGCATCGCCCCCGTCATGGTCTGCCGATGGATGAAAAGGGCGTTGTGGGGCGGGCGCAGCCATTGCTCGCCAGTGGCCTGGCTGGCCTCCACGAAGAAGCCCAGGAAGTTGTTGTGCTTGATTTTGAGCTGGCGGGCGCCGGTTTCGTCGATGTAGCGGGCCTGCAGGCCGGCGATCACCTGCCGGGCGTCGTCCCGCAAGGCCCGGATGGCGTCGAGGTCGGGCGAATGGCCGGCGCGCACGAAGCCGCCGTCCCGCCGGGCGAGCGGCAGGTCGTCGGCGAGCGCCTCGCCCAGTTGGCCGGCCAGCGCCGGGTCGATCTGGGCAAGGGCGTCGGCCGCCTCGTCGAGGTCGCGCGGGCGGTCGGGCAG
>CALMOK010000096.1 GCA_937871825.1 uncultured Alphaproteobacteria bacterium | reverse complement strand
GGCTTGAACAAGCCGCCCTCGCTGACATGATGGGAGGCAACAGTTACGCGACTCATGTGGCCCGCGTCCGCGCTCATTACCGCGAAAATCGCGACTGCCTGCTCGGTGCCCTGCGTCGGAACTTCGGCGAGGTGAGCGTCAGCGGCGAGGAGGGTGGGCTTCACATTCTGTGGCATCTGCCGGCGGGCGTGCCGGATGCTCCTATCGTCGAGGCCCTGGCCCGGCGAGCCCGTATCGGACTTTACCCGTTGGCATCGGGAGGGGCTGTTTCCCTTCACCCTTCCATGCTGGACCGGCGGGCTATTCTGCTCGGATTTGGTGCCTTGATACCCAAGCAGATCGATCAGGGGATCGATCGCCTTTCCGAAGCCATCGACGACACGGTCGATGACCTCAAGACAGGCGTCACATCGTTTTTGGTCGGGGCGCCCCAGGTGTCTCCACGCCACCAGCGTCGGGCGGGGCGGACGCCCTCGCATCTGGACTCCCGTTTTCGGCGGCAACCGGCTCTACCAAAGCCGCGTCGTGCCCGTGCACTCTCGGACAAGAGAACCGCACAAGGAACGACGATTCCCATGGCCACCGTCAGCAGCATCTACCGGTATCCAGTCAAGGGTCTCAGCGGGCAGCCGCTCACACAGGTCGAGACCGAGGCGGGAAAGCCGATCCTCCATGACCGGGTTTTCGCCTTAGCCCGTCCCACGGCCCCCATCGATCGCGACGATCCGAAATGGGCCAAGAAGGGGCTTTTCGCCATGCTCATGCTGGACGAGGGGCTTGCTCAGGTCACCACTGAGCTAGACCTCAACACGATGTGGCTGACAGCTCGACGTGGCACCCAGCAGGTCGCGGCGGGTTGCCTGTCCAATGCCGAAGACCGCGAAGCGCTGGAACGTTTCTTTTGGACCCTGCTACCGAGCTTCAAGTCCCCGCCCGTCCTCCTCCGTTCCCGCCAGGGGCACTTCATGGACAAGCCGGACAATGTCATCTCGCTCATCAATCTTGCGACCCTGCGCAGCCTGGAGGAGCGATGGGGCGTCAAGCTCGACCCGCTCCGGTTTCGGGCCAACATTTACATCGACGGTGCGAGGGCCTGGGAAGAGTTCGACTGGGTCGGCCACGAGATCAGGATCGGCGGCACAGCCTTTTCGGTCGATCGGCAGAACGGCCGTTGTGGGGCCACCAACGTCGATCCGGCCACAGGCCGTCGCGATCTCGACATTCCGACGTCGCTCCGGGCCACCTTCGGACACAAGAATCTAGGCGTATACCTGATCGCCCGACAGACGGGCACGATCGCCGTCGGCAACACCGTTGCGGCGCCCGGCACGGTGGAGGACATCACCATTTCTGCCAGTCAGTCACCGGCGCTATCCGAAACACGAAGGCAATTTATCTGTCGTGGCTGCTATTTCATCTATGACGAAACCACGGGATTGCCGCTGCAAGGCATCCCACCCGGAACGGTTTTCGATACTATTTCCGCCGATTGGCACTGTCCCGATTGCGGCAGCGATAAATCGCTTTTTGCTCCGCACCCCGCAACGGCTCCGTGAGGCGAAGGCTGTATGAGCCGTTCTGTGAATGGCGGGCTAGGCCTACGCCGGACAAACCACTGCTTTCGAGCGCAGAGGGCGCGCTTCGGTGACAGATGGAATGGGAGCGATGGAAGGTCTGCTTCCTGGCGACGATCCAACTTCCGCTCCTGGCGCATTCTGGCCGAAGGCGCTCAACCGCTTTGGACTGAAACTCATGGGTAAGCTGATGTGCAGCGTTTAACGGCGTGAGCCGACCATCGCACGCGAGATCAATGCGCGACATGACGCCTGATACGAGCAACACGTGACGTTTAGGCGCACAGGCCAGCCGAGATGGTTGAGTGCAGCGCGACGCCTCGTCTTGTCCGGCGCGAGATCAAGGATTGTGGCAACCAAGCCCTGGCGCATTGTATGTCGGGCGTCAAAGCAGCACGGAGCACACGAAACGGTCGTGGTCCGACCTGATCGAACCACTGGCTACTCACCTCGAAAAATCGATCAAAGCAGCGCGAAAGGTGCGCCGGGGGAGCCTGTCGCTCCGACGATCGGCAAGGGAGCGAAGACATAGGCAAAGCGCCAGCGCCCCCGCTCCGCCAAAGTATCGAGCTTCATGCCTTCGTGCAGGTAAATCCCATGTTTCATGATCAGGTGCTGATGCACGGGATGAAACACGTCCGGATCGATCGGCGGGTAGACATCGACCGCGAAATTGTCGGCACCCACCACCGCGGGTTCTTTGGGGGCCAGCCACTCCGCCGCGTCGAGACCGAGCCCCGGAGCGCCGTCATAGAAGGTTGCGGCTTCGGTTCGGAAGCGGGAGCCGTGGCCTGTGCGGATGAGAACGGCGTCACCTGGCGTAAAAACATCCTCGGCCAGGCCTTGCGCTTGGAGGCAAGCGCGAAGGTCTGCCGCTTTGATTTCTTCGCCCGGATCGAGCACACGTCCCTTGAGGCCCTGAACGTCGAGCAGAATGCCGGGCGTGAAGAAGATTGGCGCATTTTCGATGCCGAGCCGCGTCAATCCATAAGGCGACCAGATGTCCGAGAGTGGCGTGCCATTATAGAAGCGGATATTGCCGTGGTCTGATTTGTCGCCGATCTGGCGCCCGAGATGGCCGAGCGCGTCCATGTGGGTGCCGATCTGGCCGATTTCGGTGGTGAGAAATTCATCGTTCCACACGGTCCGGCTGCGTCGGCCCTCCGGCCCACCGGTCGGCCCGCCTGGCATGCGAAGGCCGAAGATCCGCCCCGGTGAAAGCGGAATGCGGGCGTCGTATTCGTGCCCGAGCCGTACGATCTCGGCCGTCTCCACAAGTTCGAGCGCCTGCTTCACCTTGGCCGGACCCAAGAGGTTGGCGTTGCCACGCTGGTCGTCACTGCCCCAGCGCGACGGGTACCAGTCCCAGCCAAGGGCCGGGCTCGGATCGGGGTCGCCCGCGTGATCGTTGTCTTCTGATGCCATGACTGTTCCCTAAGCGGTCCTGGAGGCGGCAACCGGCTGGTCCGAGGAGGTCGCGCCGAGCTTCACCCGCCGCTTTGCCGCCGTGACCGCGAGCCCGACCGCCAGGATCAGCATCGCACCATTGAACAAGGGTTCCACGAAGAACGGCGCCCCGAGTTGGTTCAGGCCTGCGACGGTAACGGCCAGAACCGCGACCGCGAGCACCGTTCCCCACACGTTGACGCGACCAGGCCTGATGGAGGTCGCGCCCAGCAACGCGGCCGTGAAGGCTGGCAACAGGTATTCTTGCCCAACCGAGCTCTGCCCGACCTGCAGCTGCGATTGAAGAATGACGCCAGCAAAGGCCGACACGAAACCGGACACGACGAAAGCGCCCGTCGCGTATCGCCGGGCCGAGATGCCGTTCAACTCCGCGGCTTTCGGATTGGCTCCAAGCACATAAAGGTGCCGACCAAGGGGCATGAATTCGAAGACCACCCACATGGCCAGGCTGAGCACCAGGACATAGATCGCAGGCAGCGGAATGCCGAGCCAAGCGCCAGACAGCCCAAGGAAACTGTCGGGCAGGGTGGCGACCACCTGTTGGCCACCCGTATACCAGGCGTTCAGCCCGTAAAGCAGCGTTCCCGTCCCGAGCGTCGCGATGAAACTGTCGATGCCCACGACCGTCACCAGAACGCCGTTGCACAGGCCGACCAGAGCCCCGAGCAGCAGGACGAGCCCGGCGGCTTCCGGCCAATTCAGCCCCTGTGCCTGCAGCCCGATCACCAGAACCTGGGCGATGCCGAGCATGTAGCCGACCGACAGGTCGAAGTGGTTGGCCGTCATGGGCACAAAGACGGCCAAGGCCAGCATGGCCTGGATCGCCTTGTTGTTGATGATCGACCGCATGTTGAAGTAGGTCGGGAACGTGTCAGGCTTCAGGGCGGAGAACAGCGCGATCAGCGCCACCAGCAGCAAGAGCAATCCCCACACCGAGATGATCTGCGCGGCCGTAGTCCGTGGCCGTTTCGTGGCTGTCGAGACGCTCATGCCGCGGCATCCGCCCGATGGGCGCCTGTCGAGAATTCGGTCAGGCTGCCGACATTGATGTCCGGACGACGGATCTCGGCAACGATCCTGCCCCGATCGAAGACCAGCGCACGATGGCAGATCTTCTCGACCTCTTCGAAGTCCGACGAGACAAGCAGAACCGCACGCCCACGCTGATGGGCGAAATCGAGGTCACGATAGATCTCGGCCTTTGAGCCCACGTCGACCCCGATCGTCGGTTCTTCGAGGATCAACAGGTCCACATGCGACTCCATCCAGCGCGCAACCACCACCTTCTGCTGGTTGCCGCCGCTGAAGGTCGCGATGACACGGGTCGGGTCGGGCGGCCGGACAGAGAACCGCGCCAGTGCCTTTACGCCTGCCGCGAGTTCCTGAGCGCGGCCGACCAGACGACAGGGCGCCGCCCGTCTGGCACGCGCATTCATATTGAGGTTCTCGAGTGCCGTCAGTGTGCCGGCCAGGCTTTCCTCGCCGCGCCGGCTCGACACGAAGCCGATGCCGAGATCGATCGTGGCGCCCGGTCCCGCGGGTTCGACGTCCCGCCCCTTGAACCGGATAGTGCCCGACCGGACCGGCAAGGCTCCAAAGAGCGCGCGGCCGACGTCGTGATGGCCTGCCCCGCGTAGCCCGACAAGGCCAAGCGTCTCGCCCCGGTGGATTGAGAAGGACACCGGGCCAGCCCCGCCTGTCCCGTCTTCCTGCGGGACCACGAGGCCTTCCACGTCGAGAAGCGTCTCGGCCGAAGGGGCGGTGGTCGCGAAATGGGTAGCCGCGAGCGCCCCGCCGACGATCCACTCCACGAGTTCGCCTTGCTTAGTTTCGGAGGTGGGCCGGAGGGCGATGCGACGACCGTCCCGGAGAACCGTCGCGCGATCGGCGATGCGAAACACCTCATCCAACCTGTGCGTCACGTAGAGCAGCCCGATGCCGCTCGTTTTCAGGCGCAGCAATTTGTCGAGCAGCAGGTCGACCTCGGCCGCCGGCAACGCCGCAGTCGGCTCGTCGAGCACCAGGATGTCGCTCTTGCGCGCAAGGGCTCGCGCGATGGCGACGATGGACTTCTCGGCTGCCGACAACGATCCGACCCGCGCCTCCGGGTCGATGTCGCTGTTCATGGCCCGAAGCGCTTCCTGGGCCGCCGTGGCGGCTGCGCGCCATTTAATGAGGCGTCCCTTGCGCGGGTAGCCGGCCAGGAGGGCGATGTTCTCGGACACCGACATGCTGTCGACCAGACCGAGATCCTGGTGGATGAAATTAATCGGCAGACGCGCCGAGGTCGGTTCGACGACCTCTCCCCGCCACTTCACCACGCCGCCGCTCGGCGGATAGATCCCGGCCAGGATCTTGATCAAGGTCGACTTGCCTGCCCCGTTCTGGCCGAGCAGCGCGTGGATCTCACCCTTGCGGATGGAGAGATCCACGCTGTTCAGCGCGAGCGTCGCCACGAACTGCTTCGTGATACCGACAAGTTCGAGGAGATCGGGTTCAGCGACGACCTCCTGCGGGCCGAGCGTCAAGGATTGACGCCCCAGATCTTCAGGTAGTGACCCTTGTAATCGTTTTCCGGCACAAAGAGGTTCTTGGTGCCGCCGGCCTTGTCGACGTTCGCCGCGGCGACGAGGTAGGGCGGCTGCACGAAGCCGCTCGGCGGGGCGCCGTTGAAGGCGCGGTTGAACTCGTCGACGGCCTGATAGGCCTGGAGTTCGATCGGCTCCGACACCGTGACGGTCTGGTACTGGCCACCCTTGCGGATCCGCTCGTACGCGGAGCGGTTGCCATCCGCGCCGATCAGCTTCACCTGATCAGGCGAGACACCCGCGCTGCGCAGCGCCGGGATGGCAAAATCCAGCGCATTGTCGCCGACGGAGGTGACATAGAGCGGGACGCCGAAACGCTGGATCCAGCTCGTCGTCAGCTGCGGCATGCGCTGCGCCACCTCGGAGGCCGGGAAGCTCACGTAATCCAAAACCGTGCAGCCCGAACACGCCTTGACGGTGTCCCGTGTCTCGCCCGATTTGGTGGCCGCGATCTGGTATTCGTTGTGCGTGACGACCACCACCTTGGCCATGCCGTTGCTGTCGGCGATCGCCCAATCCGCTTCGGCCTTGCCGATCTCTCGCGGATCCTCCTGGATGTTGACAAAGAGGTGCAGGTCGGGCGTTGGGCCTGGGAGAGAGGCCGCATGGAGCCCAATGACCGTGATGCCCTGGCCCACGGCGGTCCGGATGGGGTCCTGCAAGCTCGACGCGTCGGCGAAGATCGCGATCCCGTTCGGCTTGAGAGCGATCGCCTGATTGAAGCCGGCAAGCCACGTCGCAGGGCTGCCCTTGCCGTCGATCACGGTCAGGGTCCAGCCGACCTTTGCGGCCGCCTCCTTCATGT
>CALMOK010000095.1 GCA_937871825.1 uncultured Alphaproteobacteria bacterium | reverse complement strand
CCGAGGTCGTGTGCCAGTTGGCGACGTCCAATCCGATTGGTGACGTCGGCTTGGCGGCTGGGATCGGCCTGTCGTTCGGCTCGCTCTTCGTTCTGGCGATGCAGTCGCAGCACCTTTACGCGCCGACGCGTATCATCGAGGGGCGGTCCCAAAGGCGGGCCGCTTTCTTCACGTGGCTGGCGGTCGCGACTTCGATCGTCCTGGTCGCGATCCTGACCCGCCTGTCGCCCAACATCTCGCGTGGAACCGCCACGATGTTTGTTGCGGGCGGCGCGGTGGCGTTGCCGCTGCTCAGGGAATTGGCTCACCGGACATTCCGGGGACTGATCGCCAACAATCGCCTCGCTGGACGACGTCGCGTCGTGCTGATCGGGGATCGGCAGCACTTGGCCCGATCGACCGGCGGCGGGCACCTTGGCCGGCATGGCTACGATGTGGTCGCGCAATTCGAGGTCGAGGCCGAGCCAAGAGACGAGATCGCGACCCTTGTCGAGCAGACCAGGCAGTTCGCCCGGGAGCACAAGGTCGACGAGATCCTGCTGACGTTCGACTTCGGCCAGCAAGCCCTGGTCAAGGCGGTGGCGGGTGGACTGCGCACCGTGCCGATTCCCGTTCACCTTTTGCTTGACCGGGCCGTCAGTTCGCTCTTGTCAAAGCCGATCACCGGAATCGGGCCGGGACGGACGGTGGAGTTGCAATGCGGTCCGCTGACTCCATCGCAGCAGGTGACAAAACGCAGCCTTGACGTGGCACTCAGCCTTGCGGGACTGTTCATCCTCGCGCCCTTCTTCGCCATGATCGCGCTTGCCATCAAGCTCGACAGCCCTGGCCCGACCTTGTTCAGGCAGCGTCGGGCCGGTTTCAGCGGCCGCATGTTCCGCATCTTCAAATTCCGGTCGATGACGACGCTGGACGACGGCAACACCGTCAAACAAGCCACGCGGAACGACGACCGGGTTACGCGTGTGGGACGCTATCTGCGGAAAACCAGTCTCGATGAGCTTCCGCAATTGCTCAACGTGCTCAGGGGCGAGATGTCACTTGTCGGCCCCCGCCCGCACGCGCTTTCGCACGACAGCGAATACGACAAGCTGATCGCCACCTACGCGATGCGCCACCATGCGAAGCCCGGCATCACAGGTTGGGCCCAGGTCAACGGCTATCGGGGCGAAACCTCGACGCTGGCCATGATGGAAGAGCGGGTCAAGCTCGACCTGTGGTACATCGAGAATTGGAGCCTCAAGCTCGACCTTCTGGCCATCGTGTTGACGGTGGTGCAGATTTTCAGGCCGAGGAACGTCTACTGAGACGTTGCGCTGGGCGGGACGTCCTCACGGCGATCCCGCTCCGACCAATCGACGTGACCCGGGTCTTGGCTCGGGTCACGCGAGGGTTGCCGAAGGCGAATGGGGCCAGCATAGAGGAGTGGCGACCGTGGGTTTTGACGAGCCCGAGCGGTGGCGATCGATACAGCCCGTTTCGTCAGTCGAGGTCCAGTGTCCCGAACACCGTCAAGATGCGGTGGTGGTAGAGGTGGACGGCGGCGTTACCATTATAACTCGTCTGCTCGAAGCGGGTCAGGCTGGCTTCGGCCTGATCGATGCGACGCGTCGCGGATTCGATGATGTGTTCGAGGTCGGCCAATCGGGCCCGTGATTCGTCAAACTGTTCAGACACGATGGCGGCGCGCCTTTGCCACAAGGTCGAGGTCTCGTTGGCGGCGGCGAGTTGGGCGCCGAACTGCTTCTGCCGCTCCAGGGCCTCATGGTCGAGACGAATGCGCTGCTGCCGCAAGCCATTGATCGCGGCGCTGGCCTTTTCAAGGAGGATGGTCGCCGGGTCGGCGTCGCGGATCCTTGGTGCTGCGGGACGCGGCGACGGCCTGACGGAGAGCTCGTCCGCCCGTGCGTTGGAGGAATGCTGCGCAAGGGCCATCGTGCTCTCCCGTTATGATGGCGACCATCGTGATGGCTGCCCAAACCGGCCATGTCGTTCTTCGCCCGCTTCGGGGCGGCAGGCCTTCTCGGTTTTCAGGTGTTTTTCGAAGCGACCGCCGGTGGCCGGGGCTGCGTGCGGACGTTGAGAACCGAGGCGGCCAGCTTGCCGTAAAGGCTGATGAGACGGGTTCGTAGCTCCATCGCGGTCTCGTCCGCGAGCGCGAGCCTGCATTCGAGATCGTCGACATGGGCCTGCTGGGATGCCACGCGAGCCTGCCACTCGGCCTTCATGGCACGGGCGCTGTTGATATGCTGTTGGCCACGAAGCGCCACATCCCGGGCGGCGGCCTCCACCTCGGCGCAGCGGGCCTGCATGCGATCCAGGGCATCGGACGCGTGATGCAGCAGGTCCAGAACGGTTTTCGGGTCCGGCGGCGTCTCGGGTTGAGCCGACGCGTCGCGGCCTTGGTCGACGCCCGCGAGAATTGGAAAGGCAACCGGTTGGGCCGGGTGGACAACGGACATGAAGCCCCGCAAGACATCGCGATCTGATCGGTCCACAATTGATGGTTTATGGTTAAGACTTGGTTACCGGCTCGTCGCTCGCCCGGAGCTGGTTCCATCCCCTTCACTTGGTTCCTCCCACGATTCGGGAGGCTGACCGGCCGGATGGTAACCAAACCCTGAACGAGTTCTGGAGAATCGCCGAAGTTCATCGTCCGGCCCTTGTCGGAGTGACGAAGTCTCCGTAGCGTGCCCAAAAGGGTGGGAACGACGTTGGCGGCCGAGCACATGACGCAGGGAGACGAGGTTTTCGTTATCGATCCTCAGGACGCGGATGCCGCGTTCGCGCCCGCCAAGGTCCCGGATATCGGAGGCTTCATGCTTCAGGTCTTTCCGGAACTCAACGGATCGGCGATGCCGACGAAAGCCGTGCTGGAGCGTCGGGATTATGAGGCCGCCTTCGACCTTTTGGCGCGCGTGGCGGATGCGTTCCAACTGATGGGCGAACGATGCCAGACGTTGGAAGAGGAGATCCGGACCGTGCAACGGCAAGCATCGGATTCGGTCAATGCCGCCGAAGACGAAACGAAGCGCTGGCAGCACCTGGCGTCGACCTTGAAAAGCCATCTTGAGGACGGCGAGCGGCGGTTGGCCGACATGACGCAGCGCGTCAAAGTCGCGGAATCGCGGCTTGCGGCCGGGCAGGAACTCGTGATGGCGGCGGAACAGCACGCAAGTGCGGCGATCGACCTGACGACCTTGTTCCACGACAAGATCGTGGCGGCTTTCGGAGCCGGATCGAAGGCCCATGCCGCCTTGGCCTTCGTGGCCAAGCCGGGCGCGGACGAATTACAAGGTTGACGCGTCCGGTGGCACTCTCGGCCTTTGGCTCGGCGCCTCGGCCCCGACGCGGATCTGACGGGTCGAACCCCCGTGCCATTCGATCCCGCCTCCAAGTGAAGCAGAACTGACGATGCAGCCGCCCTGGGCCATGTTCACCAAACTGCTAGGCGGCAAGCCTGCCCCGCCGGTTCTCGCATTGCCGGCCAAAGAGGTCCGGCCGCCGCAACCTCGCCATGCCCTTGAACGTGGTCCTCTCAACGAGGTCGGCCAGCAAAGCGAGCACGTCCGAGAACGTGTCGTCCACCTATCGGGCCGGCTGGATGATCTGAAAAGTCTGGCGGACGATTTCGGTGCGGTGATCGAGCCGTTGAACGAATTCATCGTTCAGCACACCCAAAGCAAGTCCAAGCTCCTGGAGATGGAAGCCCTGCTGTCCCGCGAGCGCGAACTCTCATTCGCGGCACGTTCCGAGCTGAACGAACTCCAGGCAAGCGCTTCAAAAATGTCCGGCGACCTTTCCGCCGCCCTGGCGGAACTTCGCTCCCGCGACGAGCTGCTTCGCGAGCAGGACGCCGACCTGACGCAACAGCGCCTCCGGCTGGACGACCAACACGCCTCGATCGACAACCTGGAACGGCAGCTCGCCTCCGAAACGGAACGCGCCCGGGCCGTGTCGGACGACAACCAGGCGTTGCGAGCCGACATCGATGGCCTGGAACAGTTCAAGTCCCGGGCGGAAGCGGACCTTGCTGAAACCCGTCAATTGAACGCAACCGCCAGTACCGAGAACGCCCGGTTGCAGCAGTTGGCCGAAAGCTATTCGCAGCGGGTCGCCGCCTTCAAGGGCCAGATCATCGAGCTCGAACCGCAGATCCAGGCGGGCCGGCAGGAAGTGTCGATCCTCCAGATCAAGCTCGCCGCCGAACAGGCCGCCCGGCAGAAGTTCGAAACCAACCGCGAAGTCGAACGAACCGCGCAGGACGCCGAGATCCAGTCGCTGGCGATGAAGATCGAGGGCCTCAACGCCCACGTGACGACGAATGACAAGATGCTGGCCAACTTGCGGGACCAGTTGCGGGACCGGTCGGAGGCGCTGCGGATTTCCGAGCGGACCCTCAAGGACATCCTCGCCGAGAAGGTCGCCGCGGAACGCCGCGCCGAAACCGCCCAGGAGGCTTTCGGGCGCCAGGCGATCCAGATCAGCGACGGTCAGCGCTTGGTGACCGAACTGAAAGAGCGTTGCGAAATGCTCGCCAAGGCCTTGAGCGCCAAGGATTCGGCACTCGAAAGCGGCAACCGCAAGGCCGTCAACCTCGCCGAGCGGATCGACCAGATGAACGAGCGCTTCCAGCAGGAACGCACATCGTTCGAGTTGACCAACCGTCGCCTGATCGAAGAACTGCAGAGCGAAAGGGCCGAGCGGTCCCTCGCCCAAGGCGCGCTGGACATCGCCCGGAGCAGTCGGACCAAGCTGCTCTCACAATACACCGCCTTTAAGCGCCAATATGCCGCATCGGGAGCCAAGGCCGCCGATGGCGTGCCGGAGGAGGATATTTTCGGCCAAGCGGAGCCGCCCGACAATGTCCACGTCTTCAAGGGAACGGACCGGTCGGAGTGAGCTGGCGCGACCACGGGTCGTCATGGCCGTTGTCCGCCATGATCCACAAGCGGGATGCCGGAACTGATGATTTAGGCGATTCTTACTGACGCCGAATCACAGAATGGGTGTACAACTTGGTAAGTTTTGGGAGTGGGGCCATGGAAGCATCGACACTCAAGCCGGATGTCAAAGCCGCCGGCGATCTGCAGGAATTCGTGGACGGGCCGGAAAATCCGGAGCGCGTGCTGAAGTTCTCGCCGTCGTTCAAGGAGCGAGTGGCGCCCTTGACGGCGCTGACCGGTGACCGGAACTCGCCCAAGCGCGATTGGTCGTCCGCGCTTGACCTCGTCAACGAGGCTTTCGAGGCCATCCGAATCGCCGAGGAACGGGCAGCCGCCGCCGAGGAGTATCATCAGCAACTGGTTGTTCACCATGGCGAGCAGATGCGGGGCCTAGAAGCCCGCCTGATGGCGACGGAACGACGGGCCGAGGCAGCCGAAGGGCGCGCCAAGGAAGCCGAGGGCTGGCTGGCCAAGTTCCACGACACCATCGTGGATGGTTTTCAGCGGACGTTCATCACGAAGTGACGCTTGGTCGGTTGCCGGCGTGACAATCCCGCGCACGCCGGTGGCCGTCGACGGGGATCCCGCCAGGGGTGATCGGATGCTCATGAGTCGGATACCGATCTTGTCGGCTTGAACTGTTCAGCCGTCAACGGAGGTGAAAATTTCGAGGTATCGAACAGGCTCGCTCAATGGGCTGGTTCGCGGCCCGCCGGGGGTGAAATGCTCGATTGTCGTGCCGGTTTTCAGAGACGCTGGCGATTGTGGCCCAGCGACCGACCGACTCGCTTTCCGTTCGCGCCGGCATGGGCCTGACAACGCCTTTGGCCACGGGCTCCGCTTCGACGCGGGACGGACAGTCGCCGGTTGTTGAAATCGATGATGTTTCGTTGGCGTTTGAAACGGCGGACGGCGTTGTTCAGGCTTTGTCGCATGTGTCCTTGTCGATCCGGCAGGGGGAGTTCGTTTCTCTGATCGGGCCATCGGGCTGCGGGAAGACGACCCTGCTGCGGGTCATCGCCGACCTTGAGACCGCCACGGACGGCCACGTCGCCGTGAACGGCGTCAGCCCGGAACAGGCCCGCCGATCCCGCCACTACGGCTATGTTTTCCAGGCGCCCGCCCTTTACCCCTGGCGCACGGTCGGCCGCAACATCGCCCTGCCGCTGGAAATCATGGGTGTTGCGAAAGGTGAACGGGCGGCGCGCGTCAAGGCGGGCCTCGGCCTCGTCAACCTCGATGGTTTCGAGAACAAGTTCCCCTGGCAGCTGTCGGGCGGCATGCAGCAGCGCGCTTCGATCGCCCGGGCCTTGTCGTTCGACCCGGACCTCCTGCTGATGGACGAGCCGTTCGGGGCGCTCGACGAGATCGTGCGCGACAAGCTCAACGCGCAACTGCTCGACCTATGGCGCCGCACCGGCAAAACGGTGGTGTTCGTCACCCACTCCATCCCCGAGGCGGTGTTCCTGTCGACCCGTATCGTCGTCATGTCGCCCCGCCCCGGACGCGTGCACGATATCGTGGATTGCGACCTCGATCGCGGCAGGACGCTCGATATCCGGGAAACGCCGGCCTTCCTGGCGGTCGCCCACCGGGTGCGGGAAGGTTTGCGGGCGGGGCACTCCTATGTCGACTGAGGCCCAGCCGCTCCAAACAGCCGGGCGGGGCGGACGGCGCTCACCGGTGCCGTCCCTTACCGTCGCCCGCTTGGTGGGCGGGCACGCGATACCGGTGCTTGTCGTCGTCGGATGCATCCTCGCGCTGTGGTACGCGGCGGCTGTCGGCATGAACGCGGACCTGCAGCGCGACGCCTTCAGCAACGCCGGAACGCGCTATACGGCGAGGGACTTCATGCTCGGCACTTGGTCGCAGGAACGCCCAAGGTTGCCGGCACCGCATCAGATCGCCGCCGAGATCGGCAAGACGGTTTTCGGCCTGCCGGCGACCTCCAAGCGCAGCCTGCTGTTCCACGCGCGCGTGACGCTCGAGGCGACGCTGTTCGGCTTCGTGCTGGGCTCCTTGTTCGGCTTCGTCCTCAGCTTGCTGGTTGTCCACGTGCCGAGCCTCGACCGGGGCATGATGCCCTGGATCGTCGCCTCGCAGACGGTGCCGGTCGTCGCCCTCGCGCCGATGATCGTGGTGCTGCTCAATCAGGTCGCCGTCACCGGCCTGCTGCCCAAAGCCATCATTGCCGCCTACCTGTCGTTCTTTCCCGTCACGGTCGGCATGGTCAAGGGCCTTCGGTCGGCCGAGCCGCTCCAGCACGACCTTCTGAGGACCTACTCGGCCTCGACGGCGCAGACCCTGGTCAAGCTGCGCCTGCCGGCGAGCCGCCCCATGCTCTTCGCCAGCCTCAAGGTCGGCGTCGCCGCCAGCCTCGTGGGCACCATCGTGGCGGAAGTAACGAAGAGCGAGGATGGTGGCCTGGGGGCGCGGCTGCTGGCCGGTTCCTATTACGGGCAAACGATCCAGATCTGGGCGGCGCTTCTGGTTGCGGCGGTTTGCGGGGCCGTCCTGGTCGGCCTGGTGGGCGCGGTCGAGCGCGGCTTGAGCGCGCGAGGAGGTGGGCGATGAGCGAGGGGCCGCCCATTGCCGGCGTGTCCTACTGGATGGGCTGCGTGCTCGTCTGGTTGCTGGCCTGGGCGGCCGTCGAACTTCTCGTCGCCAAGGCGCCGCGCAGCGGCGTTGCCGGCCGGGCCTGCGCCCTCGCCATCCCCCTCGTCTTCGGCGCCACGCTCCTGTTCTGGTGGGAGATGGCGGTGCGCGGGTTGCATCTGCCGGGCGTGATCCTGCCGCCACCCTCGGCCATCGCCGCCCGCATCCTGACATCGCCGGGGATCCTGGCGGCCGACCTCCTGCAGACCGGCAAGGGCTTGGCGGTCGGCTATCTCGTCGGCTCGACGTCGGGCTGCTTGTGGCGATCCTGATCGACCGCGTGCCCTTCCTGCAGCGCGGCCTGCTGCCCCTCGGCACCCTGATCTCCGCCCTGCCGATCGTCGGAATCGCACCCATCATGGTCATGTGGTTCGGCTTCGACTGGCCGTCCAAGGCCGCCGTCGTCACCGTCATGACGTTCTTTCCCATGCTGGTGAACTGTAACGCCGGGCTGGCGTCGAGCAGCCAGATCGACCGCGACTTGATGAGCACCTACGCGGCCTCCTACGGAACGACCCTGCGCAAGCTGCGCGTTCCGGCGGCCCTTCCCTTCATCTTCAACGGCTTGAAAATCAACACCACGCTGGCCCTGGTCGGCGCGATCGTCGCCGAATTCTTCGGCACGCCCATCGTCGGAATGGGCTTCCGCATCAACGCCGAGGTGGGCCGCATGAACATCGACATGGTGTGGGCCACCATCGCGGTCGCGGCGCTCACCGGCTCCGTGCTTTACGGCGGCATCGTTCTGGCTGAACGCCGCGTCACGTTCTGGCATCCGTCGTTTCGGCGCCGGGCCCGATAAACCGATTGCAAGAAGGAACTAGCATGAAACATTGGCTTTGCGGTTTGGCCCTGGTGGCATCGGGGGCGGCCGGCGCCGCGCAGGCGGCGGATGCCGTCTCGCTGCAGTTGAAGTGGGTCGCCGACGCTCAGTTCGGCGGCTACTACGTCGCCAAGGACAAGGGCTTCTACAAGGACGCCGGCCTTGACGTGACCATCAAGCCGGGCGGCCCGGACATCAACCCTCAGCAGGTTCTGGCGGGCGGGGGCGCCGACGTGGTGGTGGATTGGATGCCCTCGGCCCTTGCCACGCGCGAAAAGGGCTCGCCCGTCGTCAACATCGCCCAGCCGTTCAAGCGGTCCGGCCTCCAGCTCACCTGCCGGGCTGATTCCGGCATCAAGACGCCCGAAAACTTCCCCGGCCACACGCTCGGCGTCTGGTTCGCCGGCAACGAATACCCGTTCCTGGCCTGGATGGCGAAGCTCGGGGTGAAGACGGACGGCTCGCCCAGCGGCGTGACGGTGCTGAAGCAGGGGTTCAACGTCGACCCGTTGCTGCAAAAGCAGGCGGCCTGCATTTCCACCATGACCTACAACGAATATTGGCAGGTGCTTGAATCCGGGATGAAGCCCGAGCAGCTGGTGGTCTTCAACTACACCGACCAGGGCGTCGCCACGGTGGAGGACGGGCTTTACGCGCTTGAGGGCAAGCTGAAGGACCCGGCTTTCGTGGACAAGATGGCCCGCTTCGTGAAAGCCTCGATGAAAGGGTGGGACTATGCCCGCCAGCACCCGGACGAGACGGTCAAGATCGTTCTCGACAACGATCCATCCGGGGCACAGACCGAGGTGCACCAAAAGCACATGATCGACGAGGTCAACTTGTTGACGCAGGGCACCGGCGGCGCGCTGGATCCCGCCGATTACGAGCGGACCGTCAAAATCCTGTTGTCGGCCGGCTCCGATCCGGTGATCACAAAGGAACCGCAGGGCGCCTGGACCCACGCGGTGTCCGAGAAGGCGGGGCTGACCCAGTAGGCCAGCCCTTGTGGCCCCCATCGTCACGTCCTGGGCGTGGTCGACCGATAAACCGGCCGACCTCGTCCCCATCGCGGATAAAAATGTGGAACCGGCAAAATTCCGTTTCAGGGGGATAGCGGCATTTCGTCTTCGCGCTACATAGCCGGTAGCGAGGCCTAGGACGTGCGAAGTACACACTCAGAATGAACTTTGGAAAGATCGAGCGCCGAAAGAAGACTGCGATCGTCGGCGCGGGCCCTGGAGGGCTTGCTTCGGCGCTTTTGCTGGCAGCCGCAGGCGTGGACGTCACGGTGTTCGAGCGCCTCGGTGCGGTGGGGGGCCGGACCCGGGTGGTGGAAGCGGAGGGTTACCGTTTCGACATCGGGCCGACCTTCTTCTTGTACCCGCAAATCCTGCAAAGCCTTTTCCATCGCTGTGGACTCGACCTCGACGATTTTGTCACCCTGAAGCGCCTCGATCCGCATTATCGCCTGATCTTCGAGGACGGCCCGGAACTCGTGACAACCAGCGATCTCGACCAGCTCGAGGTCGAGATCGCCAAGATCGACCCTGCCGACGCCAAGAACATCAGGCGGTTCATCGAGCGGGGACGCAGCAAGCTGGCGGCGTTCAGGCCCGTGCTGCAGAAGCCTTTCCTCGGGCCGCTTGACCTGCTTTCACCAGATGTTCTGAAGTCGTTGCGTTATCTTTCGCCGATGTCCTCGGTGGATGGCGACCTCGGCCAGTTGTTCCGTGACCCGCGTATCCGGCTGGCCTTCTCGTTTCAGACAAAATACCTCGGCATGTCGCCGTTCCGCTGCCCGAGCCTGTTCACCATCTTGTCCTTCCTCGAATACGAGTTCGGGGTGTGGCATCCGATGGGCGGGTGCGGTGCTCTCAGTGATGGGATGGCCGAGGCGGCCCGGCAACTCGGCGTCACGTTCAGGATGAACGAGGATGTCGAGGCCATCGAGTTCGACGGCCGGACCGCCACCGGGGTGCGGACGAGCGAAGGTTTGTTCGCGGCCGACGCCGTGGTGGTCAACGGCGACTTCGCCCATGCCATTCCCCGCCTGATCCCGGCGCGGCTGCGCCGCCGCTGGTCCGACAAGAAGATCGAGAAGTCCAATTATTCCTGCTCGACCTTCATGCTCTACCTCGGCATCGAGGGCCGCTACGAGCACCTCGATCACCATACCATCGTACTCAGCAAGGAATATCGCCGCAACGTCGCCGAGATCGAGGCGGCCGAGCACCCACCAATCGATCCGTCGATCTACGTGCAGAACCCGTCGCGTTCTGATCCCGCTTTCGATGGGCCGGGCGGCTCGTCGATCTACGTCCTGGTGCCGGTCGGCCATTGCGGCAAGATCGACTGGGCAATCGAAAAGACGAAGTTCCGCGACATCGTGATCGACCGGCTGGAAAAGTTCGGCTTCACGGACCTGCGGAAGCGCATCCGCTACGAGAAAGTCGTGACGCCGGACGATTGGCGGGACGATATGGCGATCTACCGGGGGGCGACGTTCAACCTCGCCCATTCTCTCGACCAGATGCTGCTGTTTCGCCCACGCAACAAGTTTGAAGGGGTGGACGGCGTCTACCTCGTGGGCGGCGGCACGCATCCAGGGTCGGGCCTGCCGGTCATCTACGAGGGCGCGCGCATCACAAGCGACCTCGTGCTCGAAGACCTCGGGCTCGGCCACACGATCCCTTCCTACAAGGATGAGATGCCCCTGGCATCCACCACCCCGGTTTAAGCAAGGCGTGCCATGACAACCACTTCTCCCGTTGCGGTGATCGGCAGCGGTCTCGGCGGCCTCGCGGCGGCTGCCGTCCTGGGCGCGCGCGGCCATCGCGTGACGCTGTTCGACAAGAACCCCTGGTTCGGCGGCAAGGCGGCGGTCTTCGAGGAAGGCGGCTTCCGCTTCGACATGGGGCCGACCATCCTGACGGTGCCGGCCGTGCTGCGGCGCATCTTCGCCGAAGCCGGCGAAAAGCTCGAAGACCACCTTCCGATGATCCGCCTCGATCCGCAATGGCGCTGCTTCTTCGACGACGGGGCGACGCTCGACTTGCAGGAAGATGTCGGCGCCATGGCGTCGACCCTCGACGGGTTCGCGCCCGGCAAGGACATCGGCAAGGGCTATGCGGCGTTTCAGAAATTCGCTGAGAACCTGCATGGGGTGTCGGAGCGGTTCTTTTTCTGGAAATCCGTCGAGGACCTGCGCGACACGATGGATTTCAAGCGCAACATGAGCCCCAGCACCCTGCGGGACGTGTTGTCGCTCCGCATGGGCCGCTCGGTGGCGTCAAGCGTGCGCGGCCATGTGCCGGACGAGCGCGTGGCCCAGATGCTGGACCATTTCACCCAATACGTCGGCTCCTCGCCCTATGCCTCGCCGGCCGTGCTCTGCGCCATCGCCCACATGCAGGCGAGTGGCGGCGTGTGGTATCCGGTCGGTGGCACGCGGGCTGTTGCCGAAGCCTTGCTGGGCCTGTGTGGCCGGCTCGGCGTGACGTTGAGGCCCGAAACGGACGTGACGGGTCTTGACGTCCAGAATGGCGCCGTCGAGGCCGTCAAGACCGCCAAAGGGGAGCGCTACCCCGTGTCCGCCGTGGTCTCCAACATGGACGCCATCCGCACCTACACAGAATTGGTGGGCGGCCCCACGGGCGAGGTCTACAAGGACAAGTTCAAGCCGGCCTGCTCAGGCGTGGTCCTGTACCTCGGGCTGTCGCGTGGTTACGAGCACCTCCTGCACCATGATTTCGTGTTTTCGCGCAGCGCCCACGAGGAGTTCGACTGGATCTACAACAAGGGCGAACCCGCGCCGGACCCCACCTGCTACATCGCGGCGCCGGCCCGCACCGATCCGGGCGTCGCCCCGGCGGGGGGCGAGGCGCTTTACGTGCTGGTCCACACGCCCTACCTGCGACCGCACCACGACTGGAAGACGATGTTCCCCGCCTACCGCAAGGTGATCCTCGACAAGCTGAAGCGCACCGCCGGCATGGCCGACATCGAAAGCCGCATCGTGGTCGAGCGGGCGCTCACCCCGCAAGACATCCACGACCGCTACAAGGTGCTAAACGGTGCCATCTATGGTCTGGCGAGCCACGGCAAATACCTTGGTGCGTTCAAGCCCGGCAATCGCTCGCGTCAGGTCAAGGGGCTCTATCTCGCCGGCGGGGCGGCCCATCCCGGCCCCGGCATGCCGATGGTGATGATGTCCGGCTGGATCGCGGCCGACGCGCTCGATGGGGACAGGACGTCGCTCCGGCGCGCCTCCTGAAATGAGCGGCGGCGCGATCGAGCGCGAAGCCAAGCTGGCCGCCGATGCGCGGCGAGCCGTCGCTCGGCGCTCCGCCCTGTGGTTCGCCGGGTTCGCCGGCATCTTCACCCGGGCGCTGAAGCGTGACTTCCATGCCGTGCGGCTGTCCAACGGCGGGCCGCCGCCGGCTCCCAACACGCCCGCGCTCCTGGTCTACTCGAACCATCCGTCGTGGTGGGACGCGGCGATCTATGCCGTGCTGATGGCAAGGCTCTTCCCGGGCCGGGCCGGGCACGCGCCGATCGACGACGTGATGATGAGCCGATATGGGTTCATGGGCCGTATCGGTGCCTTTGGCGTCGCGCAGAATAGCATGGCGGGGGCTGCGGCTTTCCTGGCGACGTCGGCCCACATCCTTAGCGAACCGCGGGGGATGCTGTTCGTCACCGCGCAAGGCCGGTTCGCCGACCCGCGCGAGCGCCCCGTCCGCCTCGCGCCCGGCCTCGTCCACCTCGTCGACCGCGTTCCCGAAGCCACCCTGGTGCCGCTCGCCCTCGATTACCCGTTCTGGGACGAACGCAAGCCCGAGCTTCTCCTCCGCTTTGGCGAATCCGTACCGGCGCGGGCGCTCGCCGACCTGTCCCGGACGGCACGGCACGACCTGCTGGCGCGGCACCTCGAAGCCACCCAGGATGAATTGGCGGCCGAAGCCATCGCGCGCGACGCGGCCGCCTTTCAGGTTCTGGTGGGTGGCAGCGCCGGGGTGGGCGGGATCTACGACCTTTGGCGCCGCGCCCGTGCGGCGGCGGGTGGGAAACCGTTCGTTGCCGCCCATGGCGGGCAGCCGTGACGGGTCTCGCCCTCCTCTGCCTCGCGCTCGCCGCGCTGCCCTTCGCCATGACGGCGGTGAACCTCGGGGCGCTCCGCACACCCCCCTTGCCGGCGACGCCACCCTCCGTCGCCATCCTGATCCCGGCCCGCAACGAGGAAGCCTCGATCGGCGCTTGCGTCGAGGCCGCGTTGCGGAGCACCGGCGCCGAAGTCGAGGTCGTCGTGCTCGACGACGGGTCGATCGACGGGACGGCCGCCATCGTGACGAGGCTTGCCCGCAACGATCCGCGCCTGCGCCTCGCCCACGCTCCGCCCCTTCCCCCCGGCTGGAACGGCAAGCAGAACGCCTGCGCGGTGCTGGCCGGGCTGACGCAACGGCCGAACCTCCTGTTCCTGGATGCCGACGTGGTGCTGCAGCCCGAGGCCGCCGCGCGGCTCGCCCTGCCGCACGGTGTCGACCTTCAAAGCGGCGTGCCGCGGCAGCTCATGCCGAGCCTGGCCGAGCGGCTGACAGTGCCGATGATCAACACGCTGATCCTCGGCTACCTCCCGGTCCGCATGATGCGGCGGAACGGCCGTGTCGGGCTCGGGGCGGGATGCGGGCAGATGATGATGGCGCGGGCGAGCAGCTACCGGGCGATGGGCGGCCACGGCGCTATCCGGGCGAGCCTGCATGACGGCTTGAAGCTGCCGCGCGCCTTCAGGGCCGCCGGCTACCGGACCGATCTTGTCGACGGCACCGCACTGGCGACGTGCCGGATGTATGACTCGGCGCCCGCCGTGTGGAACGGCTTCTTGAAAAACGCGACGGAAGGGATGGCCAAGCCGCTCGCCCTGCCGGTCTGGACGGCGCTGCTGCTCGGCGGCCATGTGCTGCCCTGGCTGGTGCTTGTTGTGGCGCTCGCCACCGACGCGTCGGGGCGCGACGAGGCGATTGCCGCGAGCGCCTGCCTGCTGTCGCTCAGCGCCCGCCTCCTGCAGGCCGCCGCCGCCCGGGAACCCGCCGGGGCGGTGCCGCTTCACCCGCTGGCGGTTCTGGCCACGCTGGCCATCCAGTGGACCGCGCTGGTACGGGCCTGGCTGGGCTGGCAAACGGCGTGGCGCGGCCGCAGCTACGCGGCAGAACGGTGAGCGGGGCTGCCGGTCAAGGAGCGGACCCGCTGCGGGACGCCTATGGCGTGCTGCGCGGCGCCTGGGACGAGCAAGGTGGCCTCTCGTTGGCGGCTCGCCAGGCCTCGCTCCGGCGATTGCGATCCGCCATCAAGGCGCGGGCCGAGGCCTTCGCGGTCGCGCTGGACGCCGATTTCGGCGGGCGCTCGCGCCATGAAACGCTTGTCGCCGAGATCATGACGGTGCTGGGCTCGATCGACCACGCCCTGCCCCGCATCGCTCGCTGGGCCGCGCCCGAGCGCGCCGCCGTGGGCCCGCGCTTCTGGCCGGCCCGGGCGCGCATCATCAAGCAGCCGCTGGGTGTCGTCGGCATCCTCGGACCGGCGAATTTCCCGGTGCAACTCTGCCTCCTGCCGCTTGTCGGGGCGATCGCGGCCGGCTGTCGCGCGCTGGTCAAACCCTCCGAACTGACGCCCGCCACCGCCGACCTGATCGGCGCCTGCCTTCGGGAAGCCTTCGCGGCAGATGAGGTTTCGCCCGTCGCAGGGGATGCCGCCGTCGCGGCGGCGATGACCCGCTTGCCGCTCGACCACCTCCTGTTCACCGGGTCGACGGGCAACGGCCGCAAGGTGATGGCGGCGGCTGCGGAACACCTCACGCCGGTGACCCTGGAACTTGGCGGCAAATCGCCCGTGCTCATCGACGAGACGGCGGACATCGAAGCGGCGGCCCGCTCCGTCGTCGCCGGCAAGCTGATGAACGGCGGGCAGACCTGCGTGGCGCCCGACTACGTGCTGGTGCCGCGACCCCTGCGGGACGCGTTCGTGACGGCGGCGAAGCGCGCCGCTCAGGCGCTCTACCCCGATCCCGAAGGTCCCGGCTACACGGCGGTGCGGGACGAGGGGGCGCGGCATCGGTTGGCGGCCCTGCAGGAGGGCCAGGCGGTGGTGCCCCTGTTCGACAGGCCGCTCGCGCCCCCCAAGGTGACGCCCGCCCTCGTCATCGACCCCGCCCCGACCAGCCCGATCATGCGGGACGAAATCTTCGGCCCCCTGCTCCCCGTGCTGGCCTATGACACGCTCGACGAGGCCATCGCCCAGGTGAACAACCTGCCCCGCGCCCTGGCGCTCTACTGGTTCGGCGCCGACAACGCGCGCCTCGCCGCCGTGCTGGAGCGGACGATGTCGGGAACCGTCGCGGTCAACGAGACGGTGCTGCACGCGGCGATCGACGGCCTTCCTTTCGGCGGTGTCGGTGCTTCGGGCATCGGGGCCTACCATGGACGGACGGGGTTCGACACCTTCAGCCACCGCCGGCCCATCTTCCTGCAAAGCCCCCGCAGCGTCACGCGCCTGCTGCAGCCGCCCTACGGCGCGCGGGCCGACAGGATCATCGGCTTCCTGCTGCGGTGAAACCGCTGTTGAACGACGCACGCCCGACAGGATCTGGGATCGCCCGCCCCGCCGTGAAGCGCGGGTGGCGTTGAACGAGGATACCACCATGCCGCTGTTGACCAGGAGCGCCACCGCCGACGACCAAGCGACGGTCATTGGTCTTTGGCGTGCCTGCGATCTGGTGACGACCTACAACGACCCGGACCTCGACTTCCACTTCGCCATGGCCGGCGCTTGTTCCGACGTGCTGGTTGGGCTGGACGAGGTCGGCGCCTTGCAGGCCACCGTGATGGTCGGTCACGATGGCCATCGCGGATGGTTGTACTACGTCGCGTCGTCGCCAACGGCCCGAGGTCGCGGGTTTGGACAACAAATCGTGCAGGCCGGGGAGGCATGGCTTTGGCAACGCGGCGTGAGCAAAGTGCAACTCCTCGTCCGCGAGACCAACGTGAAGGTTGTCACGTTCTACGAGCGCCTGGGGTTCGAAACAGCGCCTCGCGTCGTGATGGGCAAGTGGCTTTAGCCCGACCTCGGGCGAGGCGCCGGGCATTCGTCTTGTGCGGGACCTCGTCGCCAACCTCATGCGATTCGATGACGTCAACCGGTTCATCGGCGAGATGATGAGCGGACTTTCCACGCGTCACGATCTCGGCTCGGAGGTGGACGATGTCGGACGGCTGATCGGCGACAGGCCCATCAAAGACGGCGACGCGGAGGTTTCGCTCTACGAACTCATGCAGGACGGCATGGGCGTCCTTCCCGACGCCTCGACCGGGAAGCAGGCCACCAAGCTTGTCGCGGCCACCACCCACCAAGGTGCGTTGCGTTGCCGTGGACGATGGGCCTTCGATGCTCATCCGTTCCGATGCCTGCGTTGCCTGGTCGGATCGGCAAGGCAGCACGGACGGGTTGGAGCAAGCGCTCCGTCGCTGGTTCAAGCCGATCCGGGACGACGCATCCACGGTGCGATCGGATCACGCCCGCGAAGAGCAGACCATTCTCGGCCGTCAACACCGGCGGCTACGATCGCGACGGCGCCGTAGGACCCTTGCGGACTAGGGCTTTGCCGACGTGCGGCCATGCTTTCCAACGATCGGCGGATCACCCGGACTCGGGTGACCGACCCCCGTTCGGCCACCCGGGTTCCGAGGCGGCTTGTGTTTCGGCCGCGTCCGGCGTGAGATGCTGCCCGTTGGGGGAGGGGTTAGCCGCGATGAAAAGCATCCTCGTGCTTGTTGAAGATCATTCCTGCATCGGCTCGACTGTGCAGGCCGCCGCGCTGGTTGGGCGGACGTTCGGCAGCACGATCGAGGGCGTGCCGATCGTTCCGGACATTTCGGACATCGTCGTCGCCGATATCTCGATTGGCGCGACCGTGTTCGACGCGCGGACGCGGCAGGTCCTCACCGATCGGGCGTCACGGCATTTCGCGGCCGGCATGGAGGCCGCCGGCTACCCGTGCGACGCTGAACGGGGCGAACCCGTCGCCCTCTGGTCAAGCAAGATGACCAGCGACGGCGCGATCGGCGGCGCCGGACGCGTGTACGACCTGATCGTGCTGGGCAAGCCCGGCTCCGGCGCGCACGACCCACGGCAGGCGAGCTTCGAGGCGGCGCTGTTCGAAACGGGACGCCCGATCCTGATCGCGCCGCCGACACCACCCTCGAAACTTGGAGAAACGATCCTGATCGCCTGGAACAGGAGTTCGGAAACCGCCCGCACGGTGGCGCTGGCGATGCCGCTGCTGCATCGCGCCAAGCGGGTCGTGATCCTGACCATCGAGGTGAGCACCGTGCCCGGTCCATCGGGCTCGCTGTTGGCGACGTCGCTCGAGCGCAACGGCATTGAGGCGGAGCATTCGACCGTGGAACGACGCTCCGCCAACGAAGGGCCAGCCATCCTCGACAAGGCCGCCGCGATCAACGCCGACCTCATCATCAAGGGCGGCTACACCCAGAGCCGCCTCCGCCAGATGATCTTCGGCGGGGCCACGAGCCACATCCTGGCCCATTCGAACCTGCCCGTGTTCATGGCCCACTAGGGGAGTTTCGCCCCCGCGACGTCAGCCGACCGGCACGCCGGGCTGCGGGGCGTCCCCGAGCTTCTGCCGGTAAAGCCCGGCGAAATCGATCGGGTCGATGTAGAGCGGCGGGAACCCGCCGTTGCGGACCGCGTCGGCGACGATCTGCCGGGCGAAGGGGAACAACAGGCGGGGGCATTCGATCATCACGACCGGGTGCACCTGATCGGGCGGGATGTTGCGGACCCGGAACACGCCCGCATAGGCCAGTTCGAACTTGAACAGGGTGTCGGCGCCTTCGCCCGCCGACCCTTCGAGGTTGAGGTCGACCTCGAAATCGGTTTCGCTCAACTGCTTGGCGTTGACGTTGACCTGAATGGAGATGTTTGGGCCCTTGTCCTGAGGTCCGAGCGAACGGGGCGCGTTCGGATTCTCGAACGAGAAGTCCTTGGTGTATTGCACCATGGCGTTCAACTGCGGCTGGTCGTCCGCCGCGACGCCGTTTCCATTCCCGTTGGCTTCGGCCATCCTGCCCTCCTCATGCGGCACGCGCGGCGACCCTCTACCCGGGTCGGCGACGTTGCGGCGCGTAGCATGGATGGTTTTCACCGACAAGGCTGCCGGTCAGTGCGGGTTGACGGGACGCCAATCGTCGGGAGACAGATCGATCACGTCGTTGGCTCGCCGGGACGGCCGGGGCATGGCCGGGTCCGGCCTGCCGTCGAGCCGGCGGATCGCCCATTCACGCGCGGAGGGCGAGGCGAGAACACACCCGATCAGGCTCGTCAGGAAGCCAGGCACGATCAAGAGAACCGCGCCCAGCGCGTTCAGCATCCCGTCAAGCAGAGCCCCGCCCGGTGCTTCGCCACCCGCCACGGCGCGGCCGAGGTTGCGGGCCGCCCCCGTGCCGAGGCGCCGCAGCATCGAGGCGCCGACCACGCTGGTCACCAGGGCGAGCATGATGGTGCCCCCTAGGCCGAACGCATGCACCACGGCGGCAAAGGCCAGGATCTCCCCGACCACCCAGGCCAGGAACATCCCCTTCAGCCCTCCGGGAAATCGGACTGCGAACGGTCGCGCGTTGATCACGGATCACCTCGAAACCATGGCCTGGCATGGCGGGCCGCGGCATGGAAAAACGTGGATGAACCGTCCGCGCCATTGGATGTCCGCGGCGTTCACTACATATGTTTCCGGGATGCCTCGGGACACGATAAAGAGATGTGGGCGAGGCGGCAAATTTTCAATCGCGCGGCGTTAAGCGCAGATCATTGGACGGGCGATGAACGGGTCCTTCGACGTATCGACAATCGTGTTCGCCATCCTGGCGGTCTTCGTCGTGTGGAAGCTGCGGTCCGTGCTGGGAACCCGAACGGGAACCGAGCGCCCTCCCTTTGATCCGTTCGCTCGACGAAACACCGCCGATACGAAGGGCGCCCCATCGTCCGGCGAGCGGGATAATGTCGTCACGCTGCCTGGCGCGGGCGATCGGCCGACGACGCGTTCCGCGTGGTCGGCCACGGATCCAGACCGTTGGAAAGGTTTCGCGGCTTCCGGTTCGACGGCGGCCACCGGCCTCGATCAGATCCAGAAAGCCAGCCCGGATTTCGCCCCCAAACCGTTCCTGGACGGCGCCAAGCTCGCCTACGAGGCGATCATCCAGGCGTTCGCGCGGGGTGACCGGGCGACGTTGCAGCCGCTGCTGGCAAAGGACGTGTTCGATGGCTTCGACAAGGTCGTTTCCGAGCGGGAAACGCGCGGCGAAACAGTGGAGACCACCTTCGTTTCGGTCAGCGACGGCGTGATCGAGGACGCCCAGTTGCGTGACAAGGTCGCCCAGATCGTCGTGCGGTTCGACACGAAGCTGATTACGCTCACGCGTTCCAAGGACGGCAGCGTGGTTGACGGCAGTCCGGACGCGGTGTCCGACATGCTCGACCTTTGGACCTTTGCCCGCGACGTGACGGCGCGCGATCCGAACTGGAAGCTGGTGGCGACGGAAACCGGACGGTGATGATGGCTTCGGGTCGGGCCTGAAGGCGGCCGCCATGGCGCTGGACCTTTCGCCCGGCACGGACGCATTTCCTCCGCTGCCCTTCGCGGCGCTGGAAGGGTTCGACGGCGACGATCACGCGGCCGCTTTCGCCTGCTTCAAGCGCTCTGCCCAGGCGGCCCTGGCGCAGGCTCCCCCGCTGCGGCCGGCCGTTCAGGCCAACACCGACCTCCAAGCCGTCTTTCGATCGGCGCAATCGATGGGCGAACCCTCGGCCGAAGCCGCCAAGCGATTTTTCATCGAGAACTTCCACCCCGTCGGCGTGGGGGATGACGGGCGCGCCTTCTACACGGGTTATTACGAGCCCGTCGTCGAGGGGTCGCTCACGCGATCGCCGGATTTTGCGGCGCCCATCCTCGCCCGCCCGGACGACCTCAGGACTTTTGCGGCCGACGAGCCCAGGCCGGCTTCGCTCCAAGGCCTGTCTTCCGCCCGCGTCACCCCCGCTGGCGGGCTTGAACCTTATCCGGTCCGGGCCACCATCGAGGCGGCGGCCATCGAGGGTTGGCTGCGATCGATCGTCTGGCTTCGCGACTGGGTCGAGGTCTTCCTCATCCAGGTGCAGGGGTCGGCGCGCGTTCGCCTGCCGGACGGAACGATCCTGCGATTGACCTATGCGGGGCGCAACGGCCATCCCTACACGTCGATCGGCCGGATCCTGGTGGAGCGGGGCGCCATCGCGCTCGACGCCATGGCGCTTGAAAGCCTGAAAGCCTGGTTGCGGCAGGCCGGGCAGGAACCCGGCGAGGCCGGACGCGCCGTCATGCAGGCGAACGCCTCCTACATCTTCTTCGACGCCAACCGGATCGATTCGGTGGAGGGGCCGATCGGCGGCGAGGGCGTGCCGCTGACGCCGCTGCGCTCGATCGCGGTCGACCGGACGCGCTGGTCCTACGGCCTGCCCTTCTGGGTGGAGGTCGCCCTGCCCCCGGGTTTGCCCACCCCGGCGCGCTTCAATCGCCTGATGGTGGCGCAGGACACCGGCTCGGCGATCACCGGGCCGGCGCGCGTCGACATCTATGTCGGCTCGGGCGAGGAGGCCGGCAGGTTGGCGGGCGGCATCCGCCATCACGGGCGCCTCGTGTTGCTGAGGCCGAACCCCGCCGGAGGCTGCCCGTGAGCCGGCCGTTCGGACGACGCCTGCTGTCGGACGCCGACATCGAAACATGGCTGCATGTGGCCCGCAGCGTCACGCCCCGCACCGGGGCGGTGCTGCCGGCGCGGCGAACCCCGCCGCCCGAGCCGAAACCCGCGCCGGCCGTGCCTCCTGCCCCCGCGCCCGGCAAGGGCCGTTCGCTTCCCCCGCCGAGCTACACGCCGCCGATATCGCAGCCCAGGCCAGCCGCCCCGCCCCTGGCCCCGTTCGAGAAGCGGTATCGCCAGAAGGTGACGCACGGCCGCGTCGAGATCGAGGCCGCGATCGACCTGCACGGCCTCACCCAGGCGCAGGCGCATGGCGCCCTGCACGGCTTCTTGCGCGGCGCGCAGCAAAGTGGGGCCAAGCTGGTGCTGGTGGTCACCGGCAAGGGCCGCTTGCGCGTCGACGTCGGCCCGGTGCCGGGCGGCGAGGTGGGCGTGCTGCGCCGGGCCGTGCCGTTGTGGCTGCGGGAGCCGGGATTGCGCCCGGTGGTGGTGGGGTTCGAGCCGGCGGGTCTTTCCCACGGCGGCCTCGGCGCGCTTTACGTGCGGCTGCGACGCGCCGAGCGCTGACACGGCGAAACCATGAGTCTCAGGCCGGCTTGCCCGCCCGGTCGAGCCCCAGGCCGGCAAGGGCCATGCTGGCGGCGGCGGCGAGCAGGACGACGAGCCCCGCCTGGAGCCCCGCCCAGGTCGCCACCATGCCGATCAGCGGGGGCCCCCCGATGAAGCCCGCGTAGCCGAAGGTCGCCACCATGGCGACGCCCGCCGAAGGCGAGGAGCCGAAGCGGCCAGCCGCGCTGAACATCACCGGAACGATGTTGGCCGCCCCCAAACCGACGAGCGCAAACCCCAGGGCGGCCGGCACGGGCTCGGGGTCGGCGATGGCCAGCGCCAGCCCGGCTGCCACGACCGAGCCGCCGAGCAGCACCACCCGCCTCGCCCCGAGCGCCGCCACGATGGAATCACCCACCAGGCGCCCGCCCGTCATGGCGATCGAGAAGGCCGCGTAGCCCGATGCGGCAACCGGCGGCGAAGCGTGGGCCACGGTGGCGAGGTAAACCCCGCTCCAATCGGCCATGGCGCCTTCGATCAGGAAACAAAACAGGGCGATGGCGCACAGGCCGAGCGCCGACCGCTCCGGCAGGGCGAAGCCGGCGCCGTGGCCGGTCCGCGCGCCCGAACCCAGGAAGGGCAGCGCGCAGCCCACCGCCAGGGCGGCGATGGCGACCGACCCCCAAAGCTGGCCGGCGACGCTCCAGCCGGCGGCCGCCAGCACCCCGCCCAAGGCCGACCCGAAAAGGCCGCCAAGGCTGAAAGCCGCGTGGAAGGACGACATGAGGGGCGAGGTCCAGCGTCGCTCGATGTCGCTGGCATGACCGTTCACCGCGATGTCGATGGCCCCGAAGGTCACTCCCAGCAGGGCGGCGCAGATCATGAATTGCGTGAAGGTGGCAGCCAAGCCCGGCAGAATGAAAGCCGCCACCATGGCGAGGGCGGCGATGCCGGTCGATCGCCCTGTTCCGTAGCGGGGGGCGAGCACGCCCGTCGCGATCGTGGCGGCGACGGAGCCGATCGCAAGGGCCAGCAACGCCAGGCTCAGGTCACGATCCGAAAGGTCAAGCTCGGCCTTGAAGCGCGGCAGGTCGGCAGCCCAGGCGCCGACCACCAAGCCAAGCGACAGGAAGATGGCGATCGTGGCGGCGCGTTCCTTCCAGATGGCATCCCGTCCGGCTTGGGTCAGCGTGAACATCAGCAATGTCTCGATCGACCGTGAGGGTCGCTGCCGCCCACCCTGCACGGCGAGGACGGCTCGGATCGGCCGTGCCATCGCGGTATTCGGAAACAGGACGGAAGGCCACCGGTTCGTCGACCTGCCGTCCGCCGCCCGGCGAGATGGGGTGCCGTCCGTCGATCAGAAGCCGGATGATCCACCGTCGGACCGTGGGTCGTGGGCGGCCTCGATTCGTCCTTTGGGATAGCGGATCAGCGCGCCCGCGTGGCCCAGCCGGTCCGAGTAGGGCGCGTCGACCACGATTTCATGGCCCGCGCGCTCCAGCGCCGCGATCACGTCGGGATCGAACCGGCTTTCCAGCCGGAGACGTTGCGTGGTGTCCCCCCAGGTCCGGCCGACGATGAAGCGGGGCGCGTCGATGGCGTCCGCCAGTCCCATGCCGAAGCCGAGCCGCGAGAAGACCTGGGCCTGGAACTGCGGCTGCCCATCCCCGCCCATCGCGCCGTACGGCATCACGCGCCCATCGTCATGGAGCGCCAGCGGCGGGTTCAGGGTGTGGAACGGGCGCCGTCCCGGCCGCAGGGCGTTGAGGGCCTGCGGGTCGAGGGAAAACGACAGGCCGCGGTTCTGCATCAGGACGCCGGTGCGCGGCAGCACGCAACCCGAGCCGTAATCCCAGTAGATCGACTGGATGTAGGAGACCGCAAGACCGTCGCCGTCGATCGCACCCATCCAGACCGTGCCACCGTCCGAGGGCGGCAAGGTCGGCGCGCTGGCGCGGCGCATGTCGATCCCCGCCGCGAGCGCGTCGAGGTAGCCGGGCGAAAGGTAATCCGCCGGATCCTCCAACAGGTGGTCGAAGTCGGTGCAAACGCGGTCCCGGATGGCGAGGGCGCGCTTGGACGCCTCGATGAGAGCGTGGATATGCTCGAAGCTTTCGCCGCGCTTGACGCCGAGGCGCGCGAAAACGCCGAGGATCACCAGGGCCGCCAGGCCTTGCGTCGGCGGCGGCGCGTTGAACACCGTGCAGCCCGGCAGGCGCAGGCTCAACGGCTTGCGCCATTTGGCCTCGTAGCGCCGGAAGTCCTCGCGGGTCACGGGCGCGTCGATCCGTTCGAGATCGGTCGCGAGTTCGCGCGCCACGTCCCCCCGGTAGAAGTCCTGCAAGCCCACGTGGGCGAGCCGTTCCAGGGTCGCCGACAAGGCGCCGGCCCGCCGCGTGTCGCCCGCTGCCGGAACCTTGCCGTCGGCCGTGTAGGCGTCGAGGAAGCCTGGGGCGGCGCGCAGGCCGGCGAGTTCCATCGGCTCGTACAAGGCCTCTGAGCGCGACACCGGGTAGCCATCGCGGGCGAAGCGGACCGCCGGCTCGAGGAGGCGCCCGAGCGGGACCTTGCCGCCGCGCGCGGCCGAGAGTTCAAGCGCGGCGCGCCAACCGTCAACGGCGCCCGGCACCGTGCAGGCCGCGTCCGGCCCGCGCGACGGCATGCGGTCGTAGCCCTTGTCATGGTAGGACCGGAGGGTCGCCTTCGTTCCCGCGAAGCCGCAGGCCTCGATGTAGCGCATGTTGGACTCGGTGGCCGTGGCCCGGCGCGGCTCGCCGATCAGCCAGAACCCGTCGCCGCCGATGCCGTTCATGTGCGGGTAGACGACGGCGATCACGGCCGCCATGGCCACGGTCGCCTCGATGGCGTTGCCGCCCTCGATCAGGATGTCACGGCCCGCGTCGGCGGCCAGTTGGTGGGGCGCGGCGGTGGCCGCACGCGAGAAGACGGGCGTTTCGATCACGTCGGGAATGCCTGCGGCCGGAGGAAGCCGAACGCTAAAGCAAGATCAGCGGTGAGGGAATCGACATTCCCCCGGCGGTCAGGCCGCCTCGGCGTGCGAAGCCGCGAGATCGTGCTTGATGCGCTTTTCGAGAAGCGCCAGCACTGCGGCTTCCTCGGGTCGGAGTTGGGGGAGGTTGTCGCGCAACTCCGTCTCGATGTCGTCCTTGATCTCCAGGAGCAGTTCGCCCGACATGTACGAATTGACGATCTCCGGATGCACGTAGCATTTGCGGCAGATGGTCGGCGTGTTGCCGAGGCGCGAGGAAACCCGCTCGATCGCGGCGCGGATGTTCTTCTTGGCCTTGGCTTCCGTGTCGATGGCGCCGATCTCATGCAAGGCGAGCGCCGCCAGGACGGTCCCGGCCCAGGTGCGGAAATCCTTGGCGGTGACCTCGCGGCCGGTGATCTCGCGCAGGTAGGCGTTGACGTCGGACGATTCGATGCTGTGACGCTGGCCGTCATGGTCGAGATACTGGAACAGGTGCTGCCCCGGCAGGTCGTGGCAGGCCTTGACGATGGAGGCGACGCGCTTGTTGCGCACGTCGAGCCGCCACATCTTGTTGCTCTTGCCCTTGAACTCGAAATGGAGCGCCGCTCCTCCGACGTCGACATGGTCGTGCAGCAGCGTCGTCAGGCCGTAGGATTGATTGTGCTTGGCGTAGTCCTCGTTTCCGACGCGGATCAGCGTGTTCTCGAGCAGGTAGACGACGGTGGCCAGCACCTTTTCTCGGGGCAATCCCCGCATCGCCATGTGGTGGCGCACCGTTTCCCGGATTTTCGGCAGGGCGGCCGCGAAAGCGGTGACATGCTCGAACTTGGCGCTTTCGCGAACCTCGCGGAAGCCAGGGTGGTAGCGGTACTGCTTGCGCCCCTTGGCGTCGCGCCCCGTCGCCTGGATGTGCCCGTCGGCCCGGGCGCAGATCCAGATGTCGGTGTAGGCCGGGGGGATGGCGAGCATGCGGATGCGGTCGAGCGTTTTTTGTGCCGTGATCGGCTTTCCATTTGGCCCACGATAGGTGACCTCGTCGCCCACCTTGGCCCGGGTGATGCCAGGCTCCTCGCCCGTCACATAGGTCAGGCCAGCCGATTCGGCTGCGTCGCGCGGATCGACGACGTCAAGCGCCTCGGCTTCATTCTCCTCGTCGGCCATGTTCACCCAGACTCCACGCAGTGAGGCTCAATGCGGCGATTGATCGAAGGTTCCTCGACGCGCCATCCGCAGGGTCGGGCGGGGTCGCCCGCTTGCCTCGATCGGGGTGATGGGCTAGGTCCGGGCGCTCATGACCCTCGGTCAAGGCACCTTTGCACCTCTTTGCGCCGGAGTTTGCCTTGTCGTCCGCCAAGCCCATTCACTGGGCCAATTTCACGACCATCACCTGCGTGGCCATCCTGGTCGGGACGGAGCTCGTCGGCATGTCCTGGGCCGCCGGATGGGCGCTCGGCGGCATTTTCCAGCTACCCCCCATGGTGGCGCGCGGGGTGGAAGTCGGCTTCGGTTTGCTGGGCTTCGTCGCCTTGTTCTATTTCATGCGCGCGGCCGTCAAGGTCGAACCGATCAGGGGCTGACCAGTGACCGACCTTTTCGACCGACGCCGCCTTCTTCAAGCTTTGGCGGTGGCCGGAGCGTCCGGCCTTCTGCCGGCTGGCTTTTCACCGGCGGAGGCGGCCGGTAGCCTGACGCTTGGCGCGCCCGAGACCTTCTCGTTCGAAGGCCTGAAGGCGACGGCGGCGCAATTGTCCGCCCAGCCCTACACGGCCCCGCGCCAGCCCGACCCCGCCGTAGTGTCCAAGATCGATTACGAGAACTGGGGCAAGATCACCTTCAACACGGATTCGTCGCTGTTCGCCAACGGGCCCGGGCAATTCCCGGTGACGTTCTTCCATATCGGCAAGTTCTTTCCCAAGTCGGTCGAAATGTACGCCGTCGAGAAGGGGCAGGCGCGCCCGATCGTTTACAGCCAAGCCATGTTCGACATGCCGGCCGATTCGCCCGCCAAACAGCTTGAGCAGGGCATCGGGTTCGCGGGCTTCCGCATCCAGGAGCCGCGCGACGGCTCGCTCGACTGGCGCAAGAACGACTGGGCGGCCTTTCTTGGCGCGGCCTATTTCCGCGCCATCGGCGAACTCTTCCAATACGGGCTGTCGGCGCGCGGCGTGGCGGTGAACACGGCCGTCGCCGACCGCGACGAGGAATTTCCCGATTTCACCCGGTTCTACATCGAGGCGCCGACCACGAACGACACCATCGTGATCAACGCGCTCCTCGAAGGCCCGTCCCTCACCGGCGCCTACCGGTTCACCATGACCCGCGCCAAGGGCGTCACCATGGCGATCGACCACACGCTGAACATCCGCAAGGACATCGCGCGGCTCGGCATCGCCCCCATCACCACCATGTACTGGTTTTCCGAAACCGTGAAGCAGACCGGCATCGATTGGCGTCCGGAAGTGCACGACTCGGATGGCCTGTCGTTGTGGACCGGGACGGGGGAACGCATCTGGCGCCCGCTCAACAACCCCGAACGGACGACGGCCTCGGCCTTCGCCGACCGCTCCCCCCGCGGATTTGGCACCGACCAGCGCGACCGCGTGTTCGACCACTATCAGGACGGCGTCTTCTACGACAAGCGCCCGAGCCTGTGGGTGGAGCCGGGCGGGGACTGGGGCCAGGGCGCCGTCCAGCTTATCGAGATCCCCACCGACGACGAGATCCACGACAACGTGGTGGCCACCTGGGTGCCAGCCGAGCCCGCGACGGCCGGCAAGGCGTTCGCCTTCACGTACAAGCTCTACTGGCAGGCCGACGAGCCCTTCCCCACATCCTTGGCGCGTTGCGTGGCGACCCGTATGGGCCGGGGCGGGCAGCCCGGCCTGCCACGGCCGGCCGGCGTGCGGAAGTTCATGGTCGAGTTTCTCGGCGGCCCTCTCGCCACCCTGCCCTTCGGGGTGAAACCCGAAGCGGTGCTGTCCACCTCGCGCGGCCATTTCACGCCCTACCTTTACACCGAAGCCGTTCCGGACGGGTTGGCCGGGCACTGGCGCGCCCAGTTCGACCTTGTGGTCGAGGGCACCGATCCCGTCGAGCTTCGCTGCCACCTCAAAAATGACAACGAAGTCCTGACCGAGATCTGGGCATTCCAGTACCACCCATTCTGAATAAGCCTCGGGCGAACGAGCGCGGCCATCAAGGCTTTGGGTAAGACGCGACAGCGCATCGCGGCGGATCGCGGGCTTTTTCGTGTCGGAATGCCGCCTTCACCGGTTCGGACCGGGAACAGAAGCTGAGCCTTGGCGTTTGGTCCTTTGTCCACAAGAAGGAGGAACGCCCATGGGCCGTTCGATTTTGCTTTGGTTTCTCGGCATTCCGATCCCGATCATCATCCTGATCGCGCTTTTCGCCCACTAGCCCATCCGAACCGATCGGCCAGGCTCGCGCCGGTTTCGCTTCGACATCCCTGAGGAAGAGTTTCGCCATGGCCGTTGCGCCGAACGTATCCGTCAACACGACAACATCGGATGGGGCCCAATCGGCCGTATCCTGGGCCGCCATCATCGGAGGCGCGGTCGTGTCGTCGGCGATGTCCCTGATCCTTCTGTCCTTGGGAACCGGCATCGGCCTCTCGTCAATCTCGCCTTACGCCAATTCCGGCGCGTCGAGTTCGACGTTCACGGTCACGACGGCCATCTGGCTCATCATCGTCCAGGTCATTTCGGCCGGGCTCGGCGGCTATCTGGCGGGTCGCCTGCGGACGCGTTGGGCGGGCTTGCACACCGACGAGGTTTATTTTCGCGACACCGCGCACGGCTTTATGGCCTGGTCGGTTGGCGCTATCGTGAGCGCCAGCCTTCTGGCTTCGGCAGCCTCCTCGCTGGTTGGAACCGGCGCGCAAGCAGCCGGCGGGCTCGTTTCCGGCCTCGGTAGCACGCTGTCGTCGGCAGCCGGTGCGGCGGGAAGCGCCGCCAATACGCAGGCGGCCAGCAACCCGGGCGTCCAGGCCTATTTCACCGATATGCTGTTCCGCAGCGACAAGGCGGTGAATGACCCGAACAATCAGCAAAGCGTCGCCGAAGTCGGTCGCATTATGTCGCGTAGCTTGGCGTCGGGCGAAATCGCCCCAGCCGACAAGACCTATGTGGCCCAATTGATCGCGGCCCGCACCGGCCTTAGCCAGCCAGATGCCGAAAAGCGCGTCGATGATACGGTCGGCCAGGCCAAGGCCGCTGCCGCCAAGGCAGAGCAGACCGCGCGGGACGCGGCCGACACGGCCCGCAAGGCTGCCTCCTACCTGTCGCTTTGGCTTTTTGCTTCCATGCTGATCGGCGCCTTCTCGTCCAGCATCGCCGCCACCTGGGGTGGACGCCGCCGGGATGCGGCGGTCCTGGCACGCTAAGTCACCGTTGCAGCTAGAACCGATGCGGCTCGTCGTCGACGAGCCGCATTTTCATTGGCCGCTCACGCCGTCGTGGCCGGCCTCCTGAGGATGATCGATGGCTCAGGTCACCGCTTCGCTCGAAACCAATCCTCGCGACGGTACGCGCGATATCGTGACCTTCGCCGCCATTATCGCGGCGCTATACTTCGGCAGCGAGATCCTGGTCCCGATTGCGCTGGCCATCCTGCTCAGCTTCGTCCTCGCGCCAGCGGTTCGCGCCCTTCACAAGCTCGGTCTTGGCCGACTCGCTCCAGTCGGCATCACGGTCCTGCTGGCCTTCATCGTCATCGCTAGTCTCGGATTGGTTATCGCCAGCCAAATGAAGGATCTGGCGGTAGATCTCCCGCGCTACGAAACCACGATGGTTCGCAAGATCCAGTACGTGAAAGGCATGTCGAGCGGCGGGGTCATCCAGCGGCTCGAGGATGCCATCGCCAAGGTCAACACGGCGATCGATCGCCGAACGGCGGGCGTGGTCAACGCCGACCCGAACAACGCGCCGGGCCCGAACACATCGAAGGCGGAACCCACATCCCCCCCTATGCCGGTGCAGGTCGTCGAACCGACGCCTGGCCCGCTCGCCACAATGATGCGCCTCGCCGCACCGCTGCTTCACCCGCTGGGCACGGCCGGCATCGTTCTGATTTTCGTGATCTTCATCCTGTTGCAGCGGGAAGATCTCAGGAACCGGGCCATCCGCCTGTTCGGCGCGGCCGATCTGCAGCGCACAACGGCGGCGATGGACGATGGTGCGAAGCGTCTCAGCCGCTACCTGCTCACGCAATGCGCGGTCAATGCCGTGGCGGGGCTCATCGTTGGGGTGAGCCTATGGCTGATCGGCGTGCCGAGCCCCGTCCTGCTCGGCATCACCTTCGCCTGCCTGCGGTTCATCCCCTATGTCGGCCCGGTCATTGGCGCCTTGCTTCCCATCGTGCTGGCGGCGGCCGTCGATCCAGGCTGGTCGATGGTGGTGTGGACCGTTGTCACGCTGCTAATCGTGGAAACGGTCATCGGCCAAGTGGTGGAGCCCTTCGCCTACGGCCACAACACCGGTTTGTCGCCCATCGCCATCGTGATCGCGGCGACGTTCTGGACGGTTCTTTGGGGTCCAGTCGGTCTCTTCCTGTCGACGCCCCTGACCGTCTGTCTCGTCGTGCTCGGTCGTCATGTCGAGCAACTCGGCTTTCTGAATGTGCTTCTGGGGGACGAGCCCGCCCTTTCGCCCATGGAAACCTTCTACCAGCGCATGCTGGCCAACGACCCGATCGAGGTCTCCGACCAGGCCCAGAAATGCCTGCACGAGATGTCGATCGCCGAATACTATGACTCGGTCGCCCTGCCCGGCCTGCTCCTCGCCCAGGACGACGTGGCTCAAAACCGCCTGGATCTCGGCCGGCAGAGCCAGATCAAGACGGCGGCGATTGAGGTCGTCGAGGATCTCCAGCCTCAATCGGGTGGCGATGACCAAGCGACCCGGCGGCACTTCTGGACGTTGCGGAAGCACAAGGCGGGCGACCACAAGGAACCCACCAAGCCGGACGACCTGCTGCCCGACCAGGTGCCCGAGCAATTCCGCCTGCCTGGAAGCATCCTTTGCGTTGGCGCGAGGGGGCCGCTCGACGACGCGGCCGCCTTGATGCTGGCCCAGATCCTGACCGGAAATGAAATCGGCGCGCGGGCGGCGAGTTTCACGTCCCTGTCGAAAGCGGAAATCGAGCAGCTCGACATCGACGGGGTTTCGCTGATCTGCCTGTCGGCGTTGGATGGGGGAAGCCCTGCCTTCCTTCGCTTCGTCCTCCGGCGCTTGAAGCGTCGGGCGCCGCATGCCGAGATCCTCGTCGGGGCGTGGTGGCGCCATAACGGGTACGGACCAATGGACCAGGAGATCGACGAAGCCGTGAGGGAGCCGAAGGTCACGGGCTTCGTGGACGCGGTCCGCTTTTTCCTGTCGCAACCGTCTGTTTCAAACGCCGTCGCGTCGGCGCATCCCAAACTGGCCGCGTCACAACCCGGCAAGGTACCCGCGCAAGGCTCCGAGGTGGCGACCAGTCCAGCCTGATCGCCCCCGCGAAGGGCACCGGTCAGTGCCCTTCGAACTCCATCAACGTCCGCACGGGGACGCCCAGGTCCCTTATCTTCTGCGCCCCGCCAAGGTCGGGAAGATCGATCACGAAACAGGCCGCCGTCACTTCGGCGCCCAGCTTCTTCAATAGTTTCACGGCGCCCTCGGCGGTGCCGCCGGTCGCGATAAGGTCGTCGACCAGGATGACGCGCTCCCCCGGCAAGACCGCGTCCTGGTGCATTTCCATCTCGTCGAGCCCGTATTCCAACGAATAGGCGATGCTGACCACAGCGTGGGGCAGCCTGCCCTTTTTACGGATCGGCACGAAGCCGGCACTCAATTGGTGAGCGACCGCCCCGCCCAGGATGAAGCCGCGCGCCTCCATGCCGGCGACCTTGTCGATCTTGCTGCCCGCCCAGGGCTGCACCAGTTCGTCGATGGCCCGGCGAAACGCGCGGGCGTTGCCCAACAGCGTAGTGATGTCGCGAAACAGGATCCCTGGCTTGGGATAATCGGGGATCGTGCGGATCGCGGCCTTGAGGTCGTCTGGGGTCATGCGGAGCTCGCGAACAACGGGGCGGGACGGAATGGTTGGATGTCGGCACCGGCGGGGGCCGGTCGCCTTCCTCGCCCGCCGTTCAGGTTCCACCGAGAACGCGGCCGGCGACCGCGTCGAGCTTGCCCAGCAGCGCCGGATCGCGGTGTTCGGGGGCGGTGATCATAGCGTTGTCGAGCACACGGTCGGAGCCTTCCGGGCAGGGCTCGTGCCCTTCGGGGAAATCCTGGATCAGCCGCGCCAGGAGCTTGGCGGCTGCGTCGGCGTTCTCCCGCACGACCTTGATCACGGATGTGACGTCCACGTGGCCGTGGTCGGAATGCCAGCAATCGAAATCCGTCACCATGGCGACGGTGGCGTAGCAAATCTCGGCTTCGCGGGCGAGCTTGGCTTCCGGCATCGCCGTCATCCCGACGACGTCGTAGCCGAGCGACCGGTAGGTGAGGGATTCGGCGAGCGTGGAAAACTGCGGCCCCTCCATGCAGAGGTAGGTGCCGCCTTTCTTGAAGGGGATCGCTTCCGCGCTGGCCGCGTCGGCGAGGCGGGCCTGGAGCAGGGGCGAGATCGGGTGGCCCATCGGCACATGCGCCACGCAGCCGTCCCCGAAAAAGGAGGACGCCCGCCCGTGGGTGCGGTCGACGAACTGGTCGACCAGCACGAACAAGCCCGGATAAAGCTCGGCCTTGTAGGAGCCGCAGGCCGACACGGAGACGAGGTCGGTGACCCCGGCCCGCTTCATGGCGTCGATGTTGGCCCGGTAGTTGATCGTGGAAGGCGAAAGCCGGTGCCCGCGCCCGTGGCGCGGCAGGAAAACCACCTCGCGGTTGCCGATACGGCCGAAGCGAAGCGCGTCGGACGGCTCGCCCCATGGCGTGGCGACGCGCTCCTCGCGCAGGTCCTGCAGGCCCGGTAGATCGTAAACGCCGGACCCGCCGATTACGCCGATGATTGCTC
>CALMOK010000094.1:493-2444 GCA_937871825.1 uncultured Alphaproteobacteria bacterium | reverse complement strand
CAAACCTACTCTTGGCCTGATGTAAAAATCAAAAGTTTTGCATCAGGGTAGCGGGGCAGAGCAGCCGGACAGGTGACGTCGAGTCGCAGTCATTTACCGCATTGTGCCACGATCCCGGCTATGGTCGCTCGCATCGCAACGTTGGTCATTGTTGCCGCATTTTTCGCGTTGTCCAGCCGGCCCGCGATTGCTCAAGAATTGCCTCCCGTACCTGCTACGCTGCTGAATAGGTCGGACATGGTCTGCATCAGCATCTCCAAACAAGGGAGCGTCAGCAGAGCTTACGTCCTGAAAAGCATAGGTGATCCGCAAGCGGATCGGGATATGTTGGATTGGGTGCGTCAGTTGCATTGGCCGGTAGCAATGCCCGACGAGAAAATTGCGGGACACGTGGTTCCCGATGCCAGTGTCTTTCGGTGACGCAAAGTCGGTCGCTGCTCCACCAAGCTGTTCAGCCCCAGCTTAGCTCTCCTACCGCAACCATCCAGTTGCGAACATGCCGACCGCGTGCGAGCATTCTCGTTATGAGTGACCTTCCGGAACAGATCGACTTGGTGCTCAGCCACAAAAGGGTAGAAACGATGCGTGCTGCTACGCCGCCCTGATGAGCTACATAGCTACTTTGAACACTCGCTGGAGGATGTCATCTACTGGGTTAATGAGGACGTCGGTAAGCGCGACGTTGCCGCACCAGGACGACGGACACGAACGTATCAATCTGGACTCGATAGCGAGAATGTAGCGGGATCGGACTCGTTTGACCGCATCACGCCAAGAACCGCAGAAGTGCGCTTGCTTTAGTGATGCACGATTTCGATGTGTTTCGCGCAGGCATCAAAGGCCGAGTTGCGCACAATGGAAACCCGAGATCAGCAGACGGTTCGCACCGGCAAATCGGCAGCAGGCTCCATCAAGCCGCCCACTCCGCTGCCACGGTCACGCTGCCCCCCGGCCCCAGCACGCCCTCCGCCGCCGCGACCGGGACCATGAAGCGTCGCCCATCCTCCCGCTCCACGTCGAGCAGGTCGCCAGCGCCGAAATCCTCCACCGCCGCGACATGGCCGAGCAGCGCGCCCGCCTCGTCATGGACGGGCAGGCCGACCGCGTCGGCATGGTAATATTCGCCTTCCGCCAACGGCGGCAGCGACGCGCGGGGCACGGTCAACAGCGTACCGCGCAACCGCTCCGCGCCCTCGCGATCACCGACTTGGGCAAATCGCGCGACCAGTCCGCGCAGCGACGTCATCGACAGCGCGCCGTCGTTGAACGAGCGATAGCCGGCGAGGTCGTCGGTGAAGAACTTCACCTTCACCTCGCCGGCGATCCCGTGCGCGCCAGTGACGGCCGCCAGCACCACCGTCGACGGATCAACGGCGGCGCGTGGCGGCCGGGCCGGCTCAGCCTTGCGGGGAGCCGGGCTGTTCGCCGGGTTCGTCGTCGGCGCCCTCGGCGGGCGCCTGGGCCGACTGGCCCTCGTTGATGGCGTCCTCGTCATCATCGGACGCGGTGCGCGGATCGGGGTCGGTCATGGCGTGGGGCTCCTCTCATGAGACGTCCCCAACGCACGGCCATCCCAAACCGATCATCGAAACATCACCCAGCCTCCGCCCGGGCCGAGCCCGTCGAAGCCCTGCCTTGCTTCCGGGGAAGAAACACGGCCCTTGGACAGGCTCGGGGTGAACGGAAGAAGGGATCGCTCAGGCCTCGGCCGTCTCGGCCGTCTCGGTCTCGGGCACCGGGTTGGCGGCGGCCAGCTTCTCGGCGCGCTCCTCGGCGCGCTCGGTCGCCTTCTCGCCCGGCTTGCCCTTGTTGGGGTTGTTGCGCGCGGCGCGCTCCTTCACGCCGGCGACGTCGAGGAAGCGGGCGACGCGGTCGGTCGGCTGCGCACCGACGCTCAGCCAGTGCTTCGCGCGGTCGGCGTCGAGCACGATCCGCTCGGGCGCATCCTTGG
>CALMOK010000094.1:0-483 GCA_937871825.1 uncultured Alphaproteobacteria bacterium | reverse complement strand
GCGGATTGTACGTGCCGATCTTCTCCAGATACTTGCCGTCGCGAGGGGACCGGGCGTCGGCCACCACGATGCGGTAGTACGGACGCTTCTTGGAGCCGCCACGCGACAGACGAATGCTGAGTGCCATTATAGTTTCCTTGGGTTGAATCGTTGAATTACTTGCGGCCGAAGCCGCCGCGAAGATTGGCGGGCAGACCCCCGCCCGCGCCGGGCAGGCCCGGCAGGCCGCCGCCTGCCTTGCCCATCAGCTCGCCCAGGTCCGCGCCGCCCAGCGCGTTGCCCAGGCCCGCCATGCCGCCGCCCGGGCCGCCCTTGCCCAGCATCGCCATCATGCCCTTGAGGCCGCCCATCTTGCGCAGCTTCTTCATGGCCCCGGCCATTTCCTGGTGCATCTTCAACAGCTTGTTGACCTCCTGCACCGTCGTGCCCGACCCCTTGGCGATGCGGATCTTGCGCTTGGCGTTGACCAGTTCGGGCTTGGCG
>CALMOK010000093.1 GCA_937871825.1 uncultured Alphaproteobacteria bacterium | reverse complement strand
GTCGAGGTCAAGCTCGATGCCGAGGTTGCCCTTGGCGCCCATCTCTACCGCCGAGGAGGTGAGGCCAGCCGCCCCCATGTCCTGGATGGCGTTGACGGCCCCCGTTTGCATCAGTTCGAGGCAGGCTTCGAGCAGCAGCTTCTCGGCGAAGGGGTCGCCGACCTGCACGGTGGGACGCTTTTCCTGGGCATCGGCCTCGAAAGCCGCCGACGCCATGGCGGCGCCGCCGATGCCGTCGCGTCCCGTCTTCGAGCCGAGATAAACGATCGGGTTCCCGACTCCCGTCGCCTTGGCGTAGAAGATCTCGTCCGCCCGGGCGATCCCGACCGCCATGGCGTTGACCAGAATGTTGCCGTTGTAGCTCGGATCGAACCCCACGGAGCCGCCGACGTTGGGAACGCCGAACGAATTGCCGTAACCGCCAACCCCGGCCACCACGCCGGCCACGAGATGCCGCGTTTTCGGATGGTCGGGTGCCCCGAAACGCAGCACGTCCAGCGTCGCGACGGGGCGCGCCCCCATGGTGAACACGTCGCGCAGGATGCCGCCGACCCCCGTCGCCGCCCCCTGGTAGGGCTCGATGAATGAAGGATGGTTGTGGCTTTCCATCTTGAACACGCAGGCGAGGCCGTCGCCGATGTCGATCACGCCCGCGTTCTCGCCCGGTCCCTGGATAACGTGGACGGCGGTTGTCGGCAAACCGCGCAGGTGGAGCCGCGACGACTTGTAGGAGCAATGCTCGTTCCACATGGCCGACACGATGCCGAGCTCCGTGAAGGTCGGCTCCCGGCCGATCAGCACGCGGAAGCGCTCGTATTCATCCGGCTTCAGACCATGGGCGGCGACGAGTTCGGGCGTGATGTCGGGTTCGGTGCGGATCAACGCTCGGTGTCCCTCAAGGCAGGCCGGGAAGCGATAAGCCGCGCCGCCCGCGAAGGCAAGAACGGCCGCTGCCCTGTCAACGCGGGCGTTTCGACCCCATAAATGGGCCATGGCCCAGCACCCGACCCTCGCTCCCCGGATTTTCGACCGCCCGCTCCTCCGGGCCCGGTTGAAACGCGCCCTGCGGCAGGGTGCCGACGACTTCCTGCTGGAGCGCGCCACGGACGACCTGATCGACCGCTTGGCCCCCGTGCAGCGCACGTTTCGCGACATCCTCGACCTTGGGACGCCCCGCCCTGCCCTGGCGGAGCGTCTCGCCGCCGCCCTGCCGGATGCCACCCTGACCCGCGCCGCCCGGGTCGAGGAGCGGGCGGACCCGCGCTGGGCCGGGGTGGTGGCCGACGAAGAGCTCCTGCCGTTCGGGGCCGAGCGGTTCGACCTCATCGTGTCGCTGCTCGCCCTGCAAGGCGTCAATGACCTGCCGGGCGCGCTGACACAGGTTCGCCGCGCCCTCAAGCCCGACGGCCTCGTGCTGGCCTGCCTGCTCGGCGGGCAGAGCTTGAGCGAGCTTCGCACCGTGCTGACGGAGGCGGAAATCGAGCTGACGGGCGGCGCAAGCCCTCGGGTCGCGCCCTTCACCGACCTTCGCGACCTCGGCTCCCTGCTGCAGCGGGCGGGGTTGGCCCTGCCGGTGACCGACACGGACGTGCTGACGGTGCGCTACGCCTCGATGTTCGGCCTGTTGGCCGACCTTCGGGCGATGGGGATGACCAACGCGCTTGTCGAGCGAAGCCGCAAGCCGCTCGCCCGCGACCTGTTGGCCCGCGCGGCCGCCCTTTACGCCCAACGGTTCGGAGACCCCGACGGGCGCTTGCGGGCGACGTTCGAGATCGTCTGGCTATCGGCCTGGGCACCGCATGAAAGTCAGCAAAAGCCGCTCAAGCCCGGTTCGGCGAAGACGCGGTTGGCGGACGCCCTGAACGCCCAGATCGTTCACGAATGAATATCGGGCTCAGCCCATCTCGGGACGCCGCGGCTGTTGATCCAAAGCCAAGTCGGCGGCGCCGATCGGCTCGCCGGTGGCTTCCCCGATCAGGTCGGCGATGCCGGCGTCGTCCCAGCCGGCAACACGGAGCTGTGCGACCTCGTCAGCGACCGATATCACAAATTCAGCCTTGGTCAGGTTTTTGGGTGGAAGCCCGAGGGCGACCCGCATGGCCGTGCTGGCGGTGGCGACCTGATCCACCGTGAACCGGACAGGCTGGCCTTCGGCGGCGCTCAACCTTTCGGCCCCCCGCGCGACACACCGACCTTGGCGGGGCGTAGGCAACGCTCGCCGATGGAATAGCCGGTTTCGACGACCTGGAGCACCGTGCCCGACGGCACGCTCTCGTCGGGGATCTCGAACAGCGCCTCGTGCATGTTGGGATCGAATTTCTGGCCCTGCGGCTCCATCGGCTTCACGTTGAAGCGGGCGAGACGCGAAAGCAGGTCTCGCTCGGTCAATTCCACCCCCTCGACCAGCGTTCGCACCGCCTCCGACGAGCCGCGGGCCTCCGCCGGCAGGCTGGAAATGGCGCGGTTGAGGTTGTCGGCCACGTTGAGCATCTCGCGGGCGAAGTTGGAAATGCCGTAGGCCTTGGAGTCAGCCACTTCCTTGTCGGTTCGCCGCCGCATGTTCTCCATCTCGGCCATGGTGCGGAGCACCTTGTCCTTCAGCGAGTTGTTCTCGGTGTTCAGATGTTCGAGAACCACGAACGGATCGGGCTGCGCGGCCTCCGCCGGTTGCACCGGAGACTCGGCGTTCTGCGCCTCGACGGGGTCGATCGGGTCGGCATTCGGATCGGTCATCGCACTTCACTTCCATTGATCGTGACGGCGGGCATATCACGTCCGACGCGGCAAAAATCAAGATTTCCGCACGGTGCCGATGATGTCGGAAACGGGCGCCGCTCCATCATCCTTGCACTGGGAGATCATCGCGGAAATCAAGCGTGGTGGATGGCAGCCCTCAAATCGGGGAACTGCCGACTGTTTCACCGGCACTGTCCCGCATTGATGCCGCGCTCACCGGCAGGGACAAGGATCGGCAAACCGCTCTTGCAATGTAAAACGATCGCTTTACACCATCGGTCATGAACAAGCGCGACGACATGATCGCGGGGGCGGCCCGCGCGTTCGAGGCTGAGGGTTTTCGAGGCATCGGCGTCGATGGGGTCCTCGCCTTTTCCGGGGCGTCGACCCGCACGCTTTACAAGCAGTTCGGCTCGCGAGACGGGCTGGTGCTCGCCGTGCTGGAAAAACGGCACCGTGATTTCATGGCCAGGCTCGACCGGCGGATCGGGAATGGAGGCCCCCTCGGCGAACTGTTCGACACGTTGGAGCAATGGCTCACCGAGCATGGCGCGCGAGGCTGCATGCTCCTGCGGGCCCATGGCGAGTACGCCAGCGCGAATGGGGAGATCGTCGCCCTCGTGCGGCGGCAGAAGGAGGAGTTTGAGCGAGAAATCGCGAGGCGCGTCGAGACCGTGCTGGGTTTCGCCGATGCCGCCCTCGCCACGCAGGTCTGGCTGCTTTTCGAGGGAGCGACCGCCATTGCGAGCGTTTCCGATCTTTCCGTCGTCGGATCGGCCAAGCATGCGGCTGGCGTTCTGATGTTGGCGGCGCAAGGCCGGTCGTCGTGAAGGGGCGCAGCAACCTCGTGGCGGCGGCCTTCGCGCTCACAGCCCTGACCTATGGCCTGGGCCGTTTCGCCTATGGGCTCCTGCTCCCTCATATCCGGGAAGACCTGTCGTTGAGTGCCGCAGGTGCCGGATGGATCGGAGGCGGCGCTTTTGCGGCCTATTGTTTGGGCATCATTTTCGCGCTCTTGACCGGTGCCCGGCTTGGCGAACGCCGCGTCGCCGTCCTGGCGGGCCTGGCGGGAACGTGCGGGCTGGCGCTCGTCGCGCTGGCGTCGTCCGGCTGGGGCCTGGAGCTGGCCAGCACGCTCGCGGGGTTGAGCACGGGATTGACCTCCCCGCCGCTCGCCGCCGCTGTGGCACGCTGCCTGGACGATGTGGCGCGTCCCAAGGCGAACGGCGTCATCAACGCCGGCACGGCGGCTGGGATCATCCTGTCCGGGTGCGCCGTGACGGCGTCCGGCGGGAACTGGCGCGAACTCTACGCGCTCTTCGCAGCCATTGGTGCCGGGGTGACGGTCTGGCTATGGTTCGCCCTGCCGGCCGCTTCCTGCCAACCGACGTCGGACCGCTTGTCGATCAAGACACTGGCGCGACCGGGCGCCGGGGGGCTGTGCGCCAGCGCCTTCCTGGTAGGTGCCGCCACCACGGCGATCTGGACCTTTGGTGCAACCATCATGCGCGACGAACTCGGGTTCACCGACGGGCGTATCGCGCTCTGCTGGATCATCCTGGGCGCCGCCGGTCTCCTCGGCGGGGGAACGGGCCTTCTCACCCTTCGGTTCGGCATCGGTCCGGTTCATCGCCTCGCGCTGCTCGTTATGGCCCTGGCGCTGATCGGGCTCGCTGCCGCGAACCTCGCGCCAACCATCGCCTTCGCCGTCATGGGTTTGTTCGGCGTCGCCTACATCGTGTCAACCGGCGCATTCTTGATGTGGGGAGTTGGGCTGTTTCCCGACCACCCCGATGTCGGTCTGGGCCTTCCCTTCCTGATGGTCGCGCTCGGGCAGACGGCGGGCGCGCCCCTGTTCGGGACGCTCTGGGACAGCGTCGGCAGCGCGACAACGCTTCTATGCTTCGCCACCATCATGGGAAGTGCCGCGATCTGGACGAAAGAGCGCGACCAGCCCGCCATCGAGGAACGGTGACCGTTAACGCATCAAACCTTCGGCCTGCGCCAACGAACGCTGTCCGGGTTTTCAACGTAGAAGATTACGAAGGACCCCAGCACAAGGATTGTGTACGACAGCAGGAGCCGTCCGATGGCATCGCCCGACAAAAGGCCGTAGCCCCAAAAATACGCGATCAGGACGAGCATCAGAAGCAGGGTGCAGATCACAACCAGCGGCCTGAGGATCTTGCAAGGGATCGAGATCATCTTCACCCCTCCGTTCCGTCGCCAAGGCTTCGGGACTGGGGAACACCCAACGCTAGCCGGACACCGCTTACCAGCCTGGAACCATTGAGAACCGAAGCGCCACCCGTCACGCGTCACCCCCGGTGCCGATACCAGGATCGGGCGGGGTAAAGATCGCCGCAAGGGCGCGGCGGATCGTTCTCTGCCGGTTGATGTCCAGCAGCTTGGCGCCGGTGAGGTCGGTCACGTAGAAGGTGTCGACCGCCTTTTCGCCAAAGGTCGCCACGTGGGCCGAGGCGATGTTGAGGTTCAGCCGGGCGATCGCCACCGTGAGGTCGTAGAGCAGGGCCGGCCGGTCGACACCGCTGACCTGGATCACCGTGTGGCGGTTCGAGGCCTGGTTGTCGACCATGACCTCGGGCTCGATCGCGAAGGTCGCGTCGCGCCCCTTGGTGACGCCCACCTTGGCGGCAATGGCGTCCGACAAGCGCAGTTCGCCGCGCAGGGCCCGCGAGATCGCGGTGACGATGCGGCCCGCGCGCCGCTCCTCGTCGTCGTCCTGCTCGAAGGCGCGCGACACCGTGAAGGTATCGAGCGCCAGCCCGTCGGTGGTGGTGAAGATCTGGGCATCGACGATGTTGGCCCCTGCCGTCGCGCAAGCCCCGGCGATGACCGATAAAAGACGCGGATGGTCCGGGGTGACGAGGGTCAGTTCGGTGATGGCGCGGAACGCGTCGGTATCGACCCTGGTGACGAGCGGAACAGCTTCCCCGGCAATGGAGCGGAGCAGTTCGGCGTGGCGCAGCTTGCTGGCCAGGTCGACGCGCAGCCAATAGGGCGGGTAGTGCCGGGCCACATAGGCTTCGAGCTCAGCTTCGCTCCAGCCGGGCAGCGCGGCCCGCAACTCGTTTTGCGCGCCCGCCAGCCGCTCCGCCCAGGCGACGGGCTGGGACTGGCCAACCAGGAGCCGTTCGGTTTCCGTATAAAGCGCGCGCAGCAGTTGGCCCTTCCAGCCGTTCCAAACCCCCGGCCCGACAGCCTTGATGTCGCAGATCGTCAGGATGAGCAGGCATTTCAGCCGGTCGGCCGTGCCCACGATGTCGGCGAAGGTCTCGATCGTCCGCCGGTTGGCGATGTCGCGACTCTGCGCCGTGTTCGACATGACGAGGTGGTTCTCGATCAGCCAGGCCACGAGGTCGGTTTCCGCCTGGCTCAGGCCGAACCGCGGGGCCACCGAGCGGGCGAGCCCCGCGCCGGCCACCGAGTGATCCTGGTCCCGACCCTTGGCGACGTCGTGAAGGAACACCGCCATGTAAAGGGCTCGCCTGAACTCCACGGTCGGCATGATCTCGTTGGCGAGCGGGTGCTCCTCCTTCATCCGGCCCGCGTCGATCTCCGACAGGTTGCCGATCGCCCGCAGGAGGTGCTCGTCCACCGTGTAGTGGTGGTACATGTTGAACTGCATCATGGCGACGACGCGGCCGAACTCCGGAATGAAGCGGCGCAGCACACCAGCCTCGTTCATGCGGCGCAGCACGATTTCCGGGGCGTTGCGTGACGTCAGGATGTCCATGAACAGCCGGTTGGCTTCCGGATCCTGACGGACGCGCCCGTCGATGCGACGAAGCGAAAGGGTGACGAGCCGCGTCGCGTCCGGGTGGATCGGCAACGAATAGCGATCGGACGCCCAGAACAGCCGGATGAGGTTGACCGGATCCTTTTCGAAGACATTCTTGTGGGCCACCGTGATGCGGTCCACCTCGATGGCGAAGCTGCCGTCGCCCGGAACCGTGCGGCTCCGCCGCAGGAAGCTGCCCATCACCCGGCTGAACGCGGCCGGCGGCTTGGCCTCCTTTTCTTCCAGCGCCGCGCACACGATGGCGGTGAGGTCGCCCACATCCTTGGCGATCAGGAAGTAGTGCTTCATGAAGCGTTCGACGGCCGACAGCCCGCCGTGCGCCGCGTAGCCCAGCCGCTCCGCGATGGCCTGCTGATAATCGAAGTTCAGCCGCTCCTCGGCGCGGCCGGCCAGGAGGTGGAGGTGACAGCGCACCCGCCATAGGAATTCCTCGCAACGCCGGAACAGCTTGAACTCATGCCGGGTGAACAGGCCCGCGCCGATCAATTCCTCGCTGGTCTTTACCCGGTAAACGTAATGGGCGATCCAGAACAGGGTGTTGAGGTCGCGCAGCCCGCCCTTGCCCTCCTTGACGTTGGGTTCGACGACGTAGCGCGACACGCCCGCGCGGTTGATGCGGGCCTCGCGCTCGGCCAGCTTGGCGGCCACGAACTCGCGCGCGGTCTTCTGCACCACTTCCTTGTCGAAGCGGGCTTGCAGCTCGGCGAAGAGCGGCGCGTCGCCCTCGACCCGGCGGGCCTCGATCAGCGAGGTGCGGATCGTCATGTCGGCCTTGGCCTGTCGCAGGCACTCGTCGACCGAGCGCGTCGAATGGCCGACCTTCTGGCGCAGGTCCCACAGGACGTAGAGGATCGCCTCGACGGCGCTCTCCCCCCAGGCCGTCTGCTTGTAGGGAAGCAGGAACAAAAGATCGATGTCGGACCCTGGCGCCAGCGTGCCCCGCCCGTAGCCGCCGACCGCCACGATCGAAAGGCGTTCGGCGTCCGTCGGGCGGTCGAGCGGGTAGACGTGCCGCAGCACATAGGCGTGGATCGCCCGGATCAGATCGTCCTGCAGGGCGGCGAGGTGACGGGCACAGTTGAGGCCGCCACCCTCCTCCAGGAAGCGGGCCGCGATCGTGGCGCGGCCACCCTCGAGCGCCTTGCGAAACAGCTCAACCACGGCCGGACGCGGGCTCTCCCCCCGGTCGGCCGCCGCCCCGCAGACTGCCGCGACAGCGGCGTCGAGCGCCGGACGGTCGAGGGTGGGGTGGCCCGCAAGGGCCGGCTCGAAAGCCGATGGGGAAAGGACCGCTGACATGGGACCGATCCTAGCACGGGCCGGCGTGGGCCGGGAATGCGACCCCGCCGCGTCAAGCGTCGTGGATGTCGAGCACGTCCGTCATCGCGTAAAGCCCCGGCTTGCGGCCCCTTGCCCACAACGCCGCCTTGAGGGCGCCGCGCGCGAAAATGGCCCGGTCCTCGGCCAGATGGGCGAGTTCGATGCGCTCGCCCTCCCCGGCGAAGACGACGCGGTGGTCGCCCACGACCGAGCCGCCCCGCAAGGTCGCGAACCCGATGTCGCCGGGCGGGCGGGCGCCGGTCACCCCGTCGCGGCCGCGGACGGACCGGGTCGAAAGGTCGATCGCGCGGCCTTCGGCGGCGGCTTCCCCGAGCAGGAGAGCCGTGCCCGATGGAGCGTCGACCTTCATGCGGTGGTGCATTTCCACGATCTCGACGTCGAACTCCTCGCCAAGCGTTCGCGCCACGCGCTTGACCAGGGCGGCCAACAGGTTGACCCCGAGGCTCATGTTGCCCGACCGAACGATCGCGGTGTGCCAGGCCGCCGCCGCCAGCCGGTCGAGGTCGGCATCGGCCAGCCCCGTGGTGCCGACCACGTGAGCGATCCTGGCCTGGGCGGCGAGCGCGGCGAAGCGCACCGTGGCGGCCGGCGTGCTGAAGTCCACGACGCCGTCGGCCGCCACGAAAGCGGTCAGCGGGTCGTCGGTGATCGGAACCCCGATCTCTCCCACGCCCGCCAGCACGCCAGCGTCCTGCCCCAGCGCGAACGAGCCTTCGTGCTCCACGGCGGCCGACAGGCTCAACCCGGGCGCGGCCTGGATGGCCTTGACCAGCATGCGGCCCATGCGGCCGGCCGCCCCCGTCACGACAAGCCGCATGTCGCTCATTCCCCGGTCTCCTTGGCGTCGATCGCCAGCGCGTGAACGGGCCCGCGCAACTCCGCCGCCAGCAGCGTGTTGATCATCCGATGTCGCTCAATCCGGCTTTTCCCCTTGAAGGCGTGCGCCTCGATGCTGACGCGGAAATGGGTTTCGCCACCCTCCCGCCATCCTCCATGGCCAGCATGAAGGTGCGATTCGTCCGTCACGTCGAGGCGTACCGGATGCAGCGCTTCGCGCAGAATGGCGATCATCGTGTCCTTGACGGTCATGGTTTCTCCCTTGTGGCGGGCGGCGCGAAACGTTGGCAAAGCGACGCGCCGGCCCGGATTGCTCCACGCCCCGCTTTGTTCTGCGGCTCAACTCACCCATAATGATCGCGATATGAACCTCAACTCACGCCTTTTCGACAGTATCAGGGTCAAGCGGGCCTCCAAGGAGCAGGTGGCGCCTGCCCAAACCCGCTGCGCCCACCCCGGCTGCACCAAGCTCGGCGAGTTCCGCGCCCCCATGGGCCGCGACCGGGAAGGACAGTTTTTCTGCTTTTGCCTCGAACACGTTCGCGAATACAACGCGACTTACAATTATTTCAATGGCATGAGCGACGACGCGGTCGCCCAATACCAGAAGGAAGCGCTGGTCGGGCATCGGCCGACCTGGAACATGGGTGTCAACCGGGCCGGCAAGGGCCACCGCGAGGATACCGACGGCACCGAGGCCGCCGACCCGCTCGGCATGTTCAAGGGTCGCCCGGGTTTTCAGCACGCCCCCGCACCCAAGCGGCCACAGCACAGCGAGGCGACCATGAAGGCCTTGGCGGTGCTTGATCTCGACGAGGGAGCGGACCTTGCGGCCGTCAAGGCCCGCTACAAGGAACTCGTGAAACGTCTCCATCCGGACGCCAACGGCGGTGACCGGTCGTCGGAAGACAAATTGCGTGAAATCATCCGGGCTTATAACTTCCTGAAAACCGTCAAGCTCACGGCAAACGCGGGCAAGACATCCTGAACAACAAGACGGGCGCGAGGCGTCCCCGCCGATCCGAGGGGTCGGCGGGCACGGAGGCATGATGGATAGAGTTGAGCAGCACACCGGCGGCGAGCCGGACACGACGGTTTCGGTGGCGGATGTTTTCGGCTTCGAGTCGGCTATGCGGGTTCTGGCGTTTTCGGGCGCCGACGAGCATGTGCCCGACGTCGATCCCGATTACATCTTCGACCGGGACACCACGCTCGCCATCCTGGCGGGTTTCGCCCGCAACCGCCGCGTGATGATCACCGGCTATCACGGCACCGGCAAGTCGACCCACATCGAACAGGTGGCGGCGCGGCTGAACTGGCCCTGCGTCCGCATCAACCTCGATAGCCACGTGTCGCGCATCGACCTCGTCGGCAAGGACGCGATCGTGTTGAAGGAGGGCAAGCAGGTCACCGAGTTCCGGGACGGGATGCTGCCCTGGGCCTTGCAGCACAACGTCGCGCTCTGCTTCGACGAATACGACGCGGGCCGGCCGGACGTCATGTTCGTGATCCAGCGCGTGCTGGAGCTGTCGGGCCGGCTGACCCTGCTCGACCAGAAGCGGGTGATCAAGCCGCACCCCGCCTTCCGGCTGTTCGCCACCGCCAACACGGTGGGCTTGGGCGACACGTCCGGGCTCTACCACGGCACGCAGCAGATCAACCAGGGGCAGATGGACCGCTGGTCCATCGTGGCGACGCTCAACTACCTGCCGCACGACCGCGAGGTCGACATCGTGCAGGCCAAGTCGCCGCACTATCGCACCAAGGAAGGGCGCGACACCATCAACCGCATGGTGCGGGTGGCCGACCTCACCCGCAACGCCTTCATGGCGGGCGACCTGTCGACCGTGATGAGCCCGCGCACGGTGATCACCTGGGCGGAAAACGCCGACATTTTCCAGGATATCGGCTTCGCGTTCCGGTTGACCTTCCTCAACAAGTGCGACGAGCTCGAACGCACCCTGGTGGCGGAATTCTACCAAAGGTCCTTCGGCAAGGAACTGCCCGAAAGCGCCGTCAACGTGGCGCTGAGCTGAGCCTGCCGCGGGCCCGGCCAAGCATAAAGGAAGTGGTGTCACGATGACGCCGACCAACCGCAAACCCGCCACCCCCGCGGAAGCGCCACAGGAGCCCTTCAAGCGCTCCGTCGCGTCCTGCATGCGGGCGATGGCCAGGACCCCGGCGCTGGAGGTCACCTTTGCGGCCGACAGGCCTAGCGTGATCGGCCACGGCGAGACTGCCAAGGCCCGTCTCCCCGAGCCGCCCCGCAGGCTTTCGCCGCGCGACGCCGCGATCGTGCGCGGCCACGCCGACTCCATGGCGCTGAGGCTCGCCTGCCACGACGTGGGGGTGCATCGTCGCCTTGCCCCCGAAGCCCAGGCGGCCCGCGCGGTGTTCGACGCCGTCGAGCAGGTTCGCGTCGAATCCATCGGGGCGCGCCGCATGGACGGGGTCGCGGTGAACCTGTCGGCCATGCTGGAAGACCGCTATCATCGCGGCAACTACGCCGAGATCACGGACCGGGCCGACGCGCCGCTCGAGGACGCGGTGGCGCTGATCGCCCGCGAGCGCCTGACGGGGAAGAGCCCGCCGGAGGCGGCCCGCAAGATCGTGGAGCTTTGGCGCCCCTGGATCGAGACCAAGGCGGGGTCCGACCTTGACGCCCTGGACGGCTCGATCGAGGACCAGCGCGCTTTCGGCCGGGCGGTCCACAAACTGCTCGCCTCGCTCGACATGGCCGACCCCTCGTCCTCCGAACGGCAGGACGACGACGAGAGCGACAGCGACGACGAGAACCAGGGCAACGCCGAAAACCAGGAAGGCGAGGGCGAAGACAGCCATTCGGGCGAACCCATGGAAATGGACTCGGCCGATGCGGCAGCCGACGATGTCGAGGAAGGCGCGATGGACAGCGCCGAAGCGCCCGCCGGCGAGACACCGGAAGAGTCGGACGATGGCGATGCCGACGAGGCCGCCGAAACCCGGCGCCCGCCCGGAAGCCCGGCCGACGGGCGCGGGCCGGACTACAAGGCCTACAATTCCCGCTTCGACGAGATCGTCCTGGCCGAGGACCTGTGCGAGCCGGAGGAACTGGAACGGCTCCGCAGCTACCTCGACAAGCAGCTCAGCAACCTGTCGAGCGTGGTGTCGCGGCTCGCCAACCGCCTGCAGCGCCGCCTGATGGCGCAGCAGAACCGATCCTGGGAGTTCGACCTCGAGGAAGGCATGCTCGATCCCGCGCGCTTGTCCCGCGTGGTGATCGATCCGCAGCAGCCGCTGTCCTTCAAGCAGGAAAAGGACACCAATTTCCGCGACACGGTGGTGACGCTGCTGATGGACAATTCCGGCTCTATGCGGGGGCGACCCATCACGGTGGCGGCGACATGCGCCGACATCCTGGCCCGCACGCTGGAGCGATGCGGCGTCAAGGTGGAAATCCTCGGCTTCACGACGCGCGCCTGGAAGGGCGGCCAGTCGCGCGAAGCTTGGCTGCAGGCCGGAAAGCCCGCCAGCCCCGGTCGCCTCAACGACCTGCGCCACATCGTCTACAAATCGGCAGACGCGCCGTGGCGCCGCGCCCGCAAGAATCTCGGGTTGATGATGCGGGAAGGCTTGTTGAAGGAGAACATCGACGGCGAGGCGCTCGACTGGGCGCACAAGCGCCTCCTGGGGCGCAGCGAGCAGCGCCGCATCTTGATGATGATCTCGGACGGCGCCCCGGTCGACGACTCGACGCTGTCGGTCAACCCCGGCAACTATCTCGAGCGGCACCTTCGTTCGGTGATCGAGGATATTGAAACCCGTTCCCCCGTCCAGTTGATCGCCATCGGCATCGGCCACGACGTCACGCGCTATTACCGCCGCGCCGTCACCATCGTGGACGCCGAGGAACTCGGTGGCGTGATGACGGAGAAATTGGCCGAACTGTTCGACGAGGGGGGCAGCGCGCCGGCGAACGGGCGAGCGGGATCGCGCCGGGCTGCCTGACGCCGCGGGGCACCAGCGTGGGTGGCCAACGTCTTCCACGGCGGACCGAAAACCGCCGTCACCTTGCGGATCGGAACCGGCGAGCCGGCCCCGATGGTGCGGCGGGGCATGCCGGACCCGTTCGTCGAGGCGGTGTTTGCCCGCAACGAGGCCGTGAAGAAGCCGTGGGTCAAGGCCGAAACCTCCTCGCGCATCTGGGTGTGGCGGCTGCCCCCGACATCGGGGCCGGGGTTCATCCGGTACGGATCGAGGTGCGGGACGAGTATGGGCGCACGCAGCAAGCCAAGCTGGCCCTCGAAGTGACGGTTTAGCGCGTTCCGCCTCCGGTGACGTTGCAACGCGATTTGGCGAGCCGCGACGCACCCGTGACATTGCCGGCGAGGCATGATTGGATCAGCCAACGATTGCCGAGGGGAACGCGCCATGGAAAACGATCTTGCGGGTGAATTGAGGCGCCCGGTCGCGCTGACGCTTGCCGCGATCGCGCTGCTTGGCTGGATCGTGGCAATCTGGAGCCTGGTCAGCGCCAATTCCGACGCCCGGCAGGCGGCCGATCAGATCGCCTCGCTGCAGCAGGGGAGCGAGCAGGTTTCCAACGACCTCAAGGCGCAGCAGGCCGCCCAGGGATCGCTGGGCGACATCGAGGCCAAGCGGGTCGCCGCGCAGGGCGCCGTCGCGGCCGCCCAGAACGCCACGACCGAAGCCTCCAAGGCCCGCGACGAAGCGCAGGCCCAGCTCAAAAGCACGCAGGACAACCTGCAACAATACACCGCCCAGCAAAGCGGCCTGCAGCAGACCCTCGCGCAAACCAACGCCGACCTCGACAAGGCCCGAACAGAACTCGAAGCCACGGTCAGGCGCGACGCAAGCCTGAAGCAGCAGGCGGCCCAGAGCGAGAACGAGCTGTCGGCCGCCAAGGCCAGCATGACCACGCTCGAAGCCGACCGGGCCTCGGCCCAGAAGGCGTTGGCCGACGCGACCGCCCAGCGTGACAACCTGACCCGCGAGATCGAGCCCGCCCGCAAACAGCTTGCCGACCTGAACCAGCAGGTCACCACCGCGCAAACGGCCTTGGACAGCGCCAAGGCCGCCGTGCCGCCGCTCGAGGCCCAGCGGGTCGCGACCGAAAAGGCGGTAGCCGACGCCGCTGCGGCGCGCGACAAGACGCTGGCCGACGCATCGGACCTTCAAAAGCAGCTCGTCCAGGCCCAGAACGACCTCGCGACGGCGCGGGCGGCCGTGCCCACCGCGCAAGCGGAGCGCGGCCAGGCCGAAAAAGCCGCGGGCGACGCGGCGGCGAAGCGCGACAGCCTGACCGTCGCCATCGCCAGCCTGCAAAAGCAAGCGGACGACCTCAAGGGAAGCGTGGCGCAGGGCGGCGAAGAGCTCGCTGCCCAAAAAGCCGACCAGGGCCAGGTCGCCAAGGCGGTGGCGGATCTGACGGTCGAGCGCGACCGCCTCGGCGCGGATGCCGCCGAGTCCCGGAAGAGCCTCGGCCAGTTGCAGGAACAGATCGCGGGGCTCGACGCCCAGGTCAAGCAGCGCAACGCCGAACTGGCCGGCGTTCGGGCCGAGGTCGAGCAGGCGCAGAACACATTGAAGACCCTGCAGGATCAGGCCGCCACGGCGAAGGCCCCCGTTGAACCCGCGCCGGCCCAATGAGACGGCTGGCATAACCTCAAGGCTGCCATGTTGCGCCGGCCGGAAACGCTGGAGCGCATTCGCCGAGAACGAATGCGCTCCAGCCGATCAGGGGTCGTTCAGCGGGCTTTCTTGGCGGTGAGGCTGCGGCGGTAGTTGATCAGGCCGGCCGTCGAGGCGTCGAGACCGTCCGTGGGCGCGTTCGCGTCGGCCACGATGGGGCCGAGCTTGGAGGCGAGCTCCTTGCCGAGTTCGACACCCCACTGGTCGAACGGGTTTGTGTCCCAAATGGCCGCCATCACGAAAACCCGGTGCTCGTAAAGCGCGATCAGGCGGCCCAGGGTCGCGGGATCGAGCTTGCGGTAAAGAAAGGTCGCCGTCGGCCGGTTTCCGGAAAACACCTTGTGGGGCGCTAGCGCTTCGACGGCGCCCGGCGCCATGTCGCTTTTCTCGAGTTGTGCCTTTACCTCGTCCAGCGAGCGTCCCTGCATAAGGGCCTGGCTCTGGGCGAAGCAGTTGGACAGCAGGATCTCGTGATGATGCAGGTCCGCGTGGGTCGGCGCGGCGGCGGCCAGGAAGTCGATGGGTACGACCTCGGTGCCCTGGTGGAGCAATTGGAAGAACGCGTGCTGGCCATTGGTGCCGGGTTCGCCCCAGACCACCGGGCCGGTCGCATCGCCCACCGGGGACCCGTCGATGTGGACGGACTTGCCGTTGCTCTCCATGTCGAGTTGTTGGAGGTAGGCCGGAAACCGGCCGAGGCGCTGGTCGTAGGGGATCACCGCCTGGGTGGGGTAGCGGCACACGTTGCGGTACCACACGCCGATCAGCCCCATCAGCACCGGGATGTTGGCCTCGAGCGGCGCCTCCCGGAAATGGACGTCGACCTCGTGGCCACCGCGCAGGAATTCCTCGAACTGCTGCGGGCCGATCAGCATGGTGAGGGCGAGCCCGATGCTGGACCACATCGAATAGCGCCCGCCCACCCAATCCCAGAAGCCGAACACCCGGTCGGCCTTGATGCCGAACTTCGCCACCAGGTCGAGCTTGGTTGACACGGCGGCGAAGTGATGTTCGACCGCCGCCTCGCCGAGCCCCTCGGAGATCCATGCGCGGGCCGTGTTGGCGTTGGTCATGGTTTCAAGCGTCGTGAAGGTCTTGGACGAGACGATGAACAAGGTGGTAGCGGGATCGAGCGCCGCGATCGTGTCGCCGATGTCGGCGCCGTCCACGTTGGAAACGAAATGGCATTTCAGGCGCGGCGTCCCGTAAGGGGCGAGGGCGCGGGCCGCCATGGCGGGGCCGAGGTCCGAGCCGCCGATGCCGATGTTGACGACATCGGTGATGGGCCGGCCCGTCGCGCCGGGAAGCGAACCGTCTCGGATGCCGGCCGCGAAGGCTTCCAGCTTCTGGCGTTCGGCGAGGACCTCGGGCATCACGTCCCGCCCATCCACGATCACGGGCTGTCCCGACAGGTTGCGCAGCGCGGTGTGAAGCGCGGGCCTGCGCTCGGTCGGGTTGACGATGGCGCCGGCGAACATCCGGTCGCGCTTGCCGGCGACGTCGGCCTCGCGCGCCAGCCGGAACAGGGCCTGAAGTGTGGCGTCGTCGACCCGGTGCTTCGAATAATCGTAAAGGAGGTCGCCCAGCACCACGTGGTAGCGCTCGAAGCGGGCCGGGTCGGCGGCGAACAGAACCTGCAGCGTCCCCGGCGGGGTCGCGGCGGCAAAGGCCTGGAGAGCGGCAAGGCCGGTTCCGTCGGTCGTGTTGGTCAAGGCGGGCTCCTGCTGGTGTCGGGCCGTCGAGGCGGCAATCGATGTCAGCTTAACGGCCAGCCGGCCACGAAGTCGCGCTTCTCCGGCCGTGATCGCGGATATTTGCTGTTGGCGGGAGGGCGCGGCTGTGCCACCCGTTTCCGCCGTGCCTCCACCCCTGTTTTGGATCGTTCCCGACCCCGATGGCTCCACCGCTCCTCACCTTGCAGAACATCCGCCTCACCCTCGGCGGCAAACCACTCCTCGACGGTGCCGAACTTTCCGTGTCGCGCGGCGACCGGCTTTGCCTCGTGGGGCGGAACGGCTCGGGCAAATCGACCTTCCTGAAGATCGCCGCCGGATTGGCGGAAAGCGACGGCGGCACCCGCTTCATGCAGCCGGACGCGAGCCTGCGCTACCTGCCCCAGGAGCCGGACCTTTCGGGCTTCGCCACGGTGCTGGACTATGTTGAGGCGGGGCTCGGGCCGCTCGACAATCCCTACCGGGCGCTCTCGCTCCTGAACGATCTCGGCCTTACCGGCGATGAGGACCCCCGCCATCTGTCGGGCGGCGAGGGCCGGCGGGCGGCGCTCGCCCGGGTGATGGCGCCCGAGCCCGACATCCTGCTGCTCGACGAGCCCACCAACCACCTCGACCTGCCGGCGATCGAGTGGCTGGAATCCGAACTCGCCAGCCTGCGCTCCGCCCTCGTGCTGGTGAGCCACGACAGGCGCTTCCTCACCGGGCTGTCGCGCGCCACCGTGTGGATCGACCGGGGCCGGACGCGGCGGATCGAGCAGGGCTTCGGCAGCTTCGAGACCTGGCGCGACCAGGTCCTGGAGGAGGAGGAGCGCGACCGTCACAAGCTCGACCGCAAGATCGCCATGGAGGAGGACTGGGTCCGCTACGGCGTCACCGGGCGGCGCAAGCGCAACGTGCGCCGCATGGGCGAGCTGGCGACCTTGCGGCAGGACCGGCGGGACGAGCGGCGCAGCGTCGGCGAGGTGAAGATCTCGGTGTCGGAAGCCAAGACGTCCGGCAAGCTGGTGATCGAGGCCGAGGG
>CALMOK010000092.1:4144-25262 GCA_937871825.1 uncultured Alphaproteobacteria bacterium | reverse complement strand
TCCGAAGGGCGCGAAGGACACCGACGCGGCCAAGCAGTTCGTCAGCTACGCGTCGGGCCCCGACACGATCTGGAAGCTGTCGAACTACATTGCCTATGCGCCACCGCGAAAGTCGGCCGTGCCGCAGGTCGACAAGGCCGTGCTGCCCTACCTGCCGCTCGCTCCAGACAACTTCAAGAACGGGCTGCAGATCGACGCGCAGTTCTGGGCGGATAATTTCGATAACATCAACAATCGCTTCACGACTTGGCTGAGCCAATAGTGGTGGTTGGCGGCCGGTTCGCCGACCGCCGCCTGTTGGGCCATGACACTGACCCGGACGTCGCGCCATCGCGACGCCCGCCATTGGTTGACGAGGGGATGCACGGTTTGTCAGCATGAGTGCCAGGGAGGCGACCGCACTGGAGGGCGTAAGAAGCCGGACGGTTGATCCGCGGGCCGGTTACCGGGCCGCGCAACGACGTGATTCCATGCGGGCGTTCCTGCTCGCCGTTCCGCTGCTGATCTTTCTTGCGATGACCTTTATTGTGCCAATCGGCAAGCTCCTGATCATGAGCGTCAAGACAGACGAGGTGGCGAACGCCGTGCCGAGAGCCGCCGCTCTGCTGACCGACTGGTCCGGACCACCGGCCCTACCGTCGCGGCAAACGTTCGAGGCCCTGGCGGCGGACCTGCAGGCCGCGCAGGATGGGGGAACGCTCGCGTCGGCGGCCCGGCGGCTCAACACCTATGAGCCGGGCTTCCGCTCGCTGCTGTTGAAGACGGTGCGGCAACTGCCGATCCCCGAGGGTGAGCAGGCCGACGAGGCTCTGCGGCGGATCGACCAGCGCTGGGGCGAACCCGAAACGTGGCGGCTCCTTGGACGGGCCGCCCACCGCTGGACGCCTGACTTCCTGTTGACCGCGATGGATCACAGGGTCGGGGGCAGCGGGGCGATCGAGCCTGTCGAGCCCTCGCAGGCCATCTACGTCGGCGCGTTCGGGCGTACCTTCGCGATCAGCGCCTCCGTGGCCTTGATCTGCCTCGTGCTCGGCTACCCGGTCGCCTTTCTGCTGGCCACGCTCCCAGCACGACAAAGCAACCTCCTGATGATCTTCGTCATCGTCCCGTTCTGGACCTCGCTGCTGGTGCGGACCACGGCGTGGTACGTGCTCCTGCAGCCGAATGGCGTCTTCAACGCCCTTCTGATCCACAGCGGTCTGACGGCGGCACCCATGGCATTGATGTTCAATCGCACGGGCGTGCTGATCGGCATGACCCACGTGCTCCTTCCCTTCATGATCCTCGCCAACTACGCGGTGATGCGGGGCATCTCGCCGGCCTACCAACGCGCCGCGGTGTCGCTCGGGGCTCATCCGGCCCTCGCATTCTTGCGCATCTACGTGCCCTTGACGTTGCCCGGCATCGGAACGGGGACATTCCTCGTCTTTGTGCTGGCGCTCGGCTACTACATCACGCCGGCGCTTCTCGGTGGTGCCGGCGACGAGATGATCAGCCAGCTCGTGGCGCTTCAGATGGATCGCCAGCTGAATTGGGGGCTGGCGGGGGCGCTGTCGGTGTACCTCGTGGTCTTCACGCTCGCTGTCTACGTGGTGTTCAACCGCCTGGTCGGCATCGACCGGCTTCGGCTTGGCTGACATGAGGACCAATCGATCAAGCACGTCCGGGCGGCAATCATGACCAGCGAGACCACCGCCGTGCTGTCCGAGCGGGTCGCACATCGCGGCGTTCGGGTGTTCTCGGCCGCCGTGCTGATCTTCCTGATCGCGCCGATCCTCATCATCGTTCCGCTCTCGTTCAACCAGAGCAGCTACTTTTCCTACCCGCTGACCGGCCTGACGCTCCGCTGGTACGAGCTCATCCTCGGATCGCCCGAATGGCAAACGGCCATTCTCAACAGCTTCGTGATCGGGCTTAGCGCCACCGCGATCGCGACCGTGCTGGGCACGTTGGCGGCGATCGGCATCAGTCGCCCGAGCTTCCCGCTGCGCGGCGTGATCGTGCCGATCCTGATCGCGCCGATGATCATCCCGATCGTCGTTGTCGCCGTGAGCCTCTACCTTGTCTTCGCGCCGCTTGGCCTGACCAACACGCATGGCGGCGTCATCCTGGCCCATGCGGCGCTCGGCACGCCCTTTGTGGTCATCACCGTGACGGCGCGCCTCATGGCCTTCGACACGACCCTGTCGCGTGCGGCCGCGAGCCTTGGGGCCACGCCATTGGCGGTGTTCCGGAGGGTGATGCTGCCCCAGATCCTGCCGGGCGTTGCAACGGGCAGCATCTTCGCTTTTGCGACCTCGTTTGACGAGGTCGTGGTGATCCTGTTCATCGGCGGCACGGAGCAGCGCACCATCCCGCGCCAGATGTGGGCCGGCATCCGCGATCAAATCAATCCGGGCATCCTGGCCATGGCAGGGCTGTTGACGGTCTTCGCCGTGGTCCTGTTTCTCTTGATCGGCTGGCTGCAGGGCCGCGCCGGAGCGCCCGCCCGATAGCGGATCGCGAGGCGCCCTTTCTCCCCCGGGCAGAAGGACGCCTCAACCGTGGCGCAGTTATTCCGCGGCGAGCGCGAAGGAACGGTCGAAACCAGTGGTGCGGTCGGCCAGGTAGTGCATGAAATCGTAGATCGGACGCTCAAGGTAGGACAGGTGACCTGCCCGGGCCGTGGCGGCGTTGAGGCCGCGGAATACCTTTTCGGTGCAGCCGCGATCCTCGACGTTCACCTCATCGAGAAGCGTCTTCAGCGTCGCCACATATTCATCGGCGCGCGGATCGGCCATGAATTCGGGCGACAGGCCGCCGCCAAAGATCATGGCGACTTGGCCGGTGCTCTTTGGGTGAAGCGAGAGGTACCAGAAATAACCGGGCGTGAGGGTGATCAGGTGGCTCGGATAAAGGGCGAGCAAGGCCGTCGTCTTGCGCCAGCGGCCCTCGAGCCGGGTGTTAGACGGGTGCGCGTTGCCGATCGGCAGCGACGCCTCCTTGGTGATCCAATGATAGTTGAAGGCCGCGAGGCCGGGGGGGCACTCCATTTCGGACAGCTTGGAATGCCCGCCGACCGTGTCGGCGTGGCACACCGGGAGGTGGTAGCTCTCCATGAAATTCTCGGCCAGCACCTTCCAGTTGGTGTCCCACACGTGGGTCTCGCGGAAGCACTCGACGTAGTTCTCCATCCCATAGTCCGACACCATCTCGGCCACGGGTGCGAGGGTCGTGGCGACGCTCGGGCGTTCCCGGTCGAGCGTGATGTAGATCCAGCCGAGCCACTCCTCGCAGCGGATCGACGGCAGCACATAGTCATCCTTGCAGAACCCGGTGGTCTCGGTCATGAACGGCGCACCGCGGAGGCGTCCGTCCAGCCCATAGGTCCAGGCGTGGTAGGGGCAGACGATCGCGCGCTTGTTGCCCACCCCCTCGACCAGCGTCGACATGAGGTGCAGGCACACGTTCGACAAGGCGCGGAGCACGCCCGTTTGGTCGCGCAACACCATCACGGGCTGGCCGGCGAGCTCATAGGTGAGATAGTCGCCGACTTGGGAAAGGCCGCTCGAGCGGCCCACGCACATCCATTCCTTGGAGAAGATCGTCTCGATCTCCTGCGCCAGAAACGCGGGGCTCGTGTACACGCTCGGCGGCATGGATTTGGCATCGGGAAAGGGCCGCTGCGCCGCTTCGAGCAATTCGGCGCTTGGTTGAGCAGGCGACATCAGGGTCCTTCCTCAGCATCGGTACCGCTGTATCGGGAGCGAGCGGTTGGACGAAGACTGAACCAAATGCAAGACAACGTAAAACTCAAATAACCTTGGGTGAGACCAGCCGCGATATGGTTCGCTTCACACTTCGCCAGTGTACTTACTTCCGGACCGTGGCGACGCATGGCGGCATCGCCCAGGCGGCCCGCGTGCTCAACATCGCCCAGCCCTCGGTGGCGCAGGCCATCGAGAAGCTCGAGGACGTGACGGGGCTGGTGCTGTTCGACCGGCACCATGCACGTGGTCTGACGCTGACAATGCAGGGTCGCATCTTCCTCGACCACGTCACGCGGCTCGAACAGCAGGCCGAGCAGGTGCAGCGCGAAGCGGCGGCACTGGCGGCCGAGACCGCGGGCGAGATCCGCCTTGGCATCTTCGCGACATTGTCGCCCTTCTATGCCGCCGGCCTGATCCGCAGCTTTGCGGCCGTGGCGCCTGGCGTTGTCGTCCAGCCCCGAGAGATGTCGCTTGCCGACGTTGCGGAGGCGGCCCGGACCGGTTCGATCGACGCCGCCGTGACCTACGACCGCGGAGCCGCACTCAGTGGCTTGGCGGTCACGACGCTCGCCGAGCTTCGGCCCATGGTGGTGCTGGCCGCCGATCACCCTCTCGCCACGAGTCCCTCGATTGCCTTGGCGGATTTGCGAGATGAGCCCTACGTGATGCTCGAAGGGCCGGGGAGCCGCGCCTATTTCGAGGACCTGCTTGCCGAACATGACCTCGCACCAGCCATGTCCTATGTGTCGTCCTCTCTCGAAGCCGTGCGGAGCGCGGTTGCGGCGGGTTTCGGATTCACGCTGCTGGTGATGCGACCACCGTCCTCCCTGACCTACGATGGTCGTGAGGTGAAAACCCTCACCATCAAGGACGACGTTCGCCCGCTCCGCATCGTGCTCGCTTCGCGTGACGTCGCCCATCGCGGACAAATCTTGCGGCAATTCACCGACCACGCCACGGCCTACTTCTCGGAAACCTGTCGTGATGTCGGCTCTCGAGCCTGCAAGGGTGGATCCCTTAAGCCTCGCCGATGACCGAGGAATACCGCGCTTCACGTTGGCGGCGAGTTGCCCCGTGCTCGGCCTTCTTGTTGTAAGCGGCCTCCCAGGCGCTCCGCAATCAAAGCTCACATTTGAGCTGGACGGCGAACCAGTTGCATTGTCAGACATCATTCCGTTCAGCGCTAGAAAGCGTACCTTTGCGCAAGGTCCGGTTTGAAACCAGGTGCCAGCTGGACTTGCCCCAGAAAAGTGGAGAGTTCCCTTGAGGTGAAAGGCGAACTCGATGACGAGGCAGAAGCGTTTTTACGAAGGAGTTTGAGGACGAGGCGGTGCGGCTGGTGGGGACCAGCGGGCGAACCAAGCGGCAGATCGCCGACGACCTGGGTGTCGGGCTGTCGACGCTGACGCGTTGGCTGGCCAGGCGCCGCGACCGCGCGATCGACATGCCGGACGCGAGCGCATGGCAGGACGCGACGGCCGAGTTGAAGCGCCTTCGGCGGGAGAACGAAATCCTGCGGCAGGAACACCCGCGCCAAGGCCGGGCAGGCCATTGCCCGCTATATCGACGGCTTCTACAATCCAGTGAGGCGCCATTCGGCGCTCGACCACCTCAGCCCCGCCCTGTTCGAGCGACAGGCGGCGGACCGAGCAAACCACTCTCCATTTTAAAGGGGCAAGTCCACAGCCCGAGGCTGTCGGTGTAAGAGATGTCCAGCCCGCGCTCGCCTAGCATATTCTCCACGTCGCGATAGCTAACGTGAACCGCAGGTACAGCCAGATCGCGGGCGGGAAACAATGGCGGGCGCGCGGGAGATCGGCACCAAGGCCGACCTTACCTGACATGAGATTCATGTGACGATGCCGACTCGGCCAGGACCTCGTCACGACTGATCAGATTGGTTTAGAAGGTCAAACTGATGACGCTCCTCACACGACTCGCGGTAACCGAGGCTTTTATCTCCAAAAAACATCGAGGTCATCGTGAAAACTCTGCCAGCTCTCGGTAACGAGTTCCAATCCAGCTGTTCTTGCAAAATTTGCGGAAGCAAGGCTTTCGCATTCGATACAGTCGACTTCAACAAGTACTGCTCACATGATGAGTTCTATTCGTACGGCTTCTCGGGCGTTCGCGTTGACTATCACCGCTGCTCACTGTGCGGCGCAATCTTCACACTGTTTTTTGATAATTGGTCAAAGCAGGAATTTGAGAACAACGTCTATAATGATGATTACATCAAAGTCGATAGTGAGTATGCGAGTGTCAGGCCTCGCTTTGTAGCAAAGGACATGGTCGAGCGATGGGGAGATTGCTTCGATGCAAAAGTGCTGGATTATGGATCTGGGGCGGGGGTTTTCGCTGATGAGCTTAGGAAGCGAGGCTACAGGAACGTTGAAGCATTTGATCCATTCTCCAGTCCACAATTGCCGACCGGAACGTTCGACATCGTGACGTGCTTCGAAGTGATCGAGCATGCAACCTCGCCGGCCGATACCCTGGCGAGAATGTGCCAGTTCCTGAAAGAGGACGGCTGCATCATTGTCAGTCAGACCCTACAGCCTCCCGAGATCATGCGGATTCGAGGTGCCTGGTGGTACCTAGGTCCTCGCAATGGTCACATCTGCACGTTTACTGCAAACTCGCTGGCGTACCTCGCTAGCAGCCAGGAACTAACCTTCTTCAACGGCTCCGGAAACGGTCCTCACGCATTCGCGCGTCCAAACGTATCAAGCTATGCAGTCAAAGCACTCGCGACGATCGGAAGGGCCCACTATTTTCTCCCGCTGTTCGCTCCTGAAGATCTTGTCTTCAGCGGGGTGAATGGAGAAACGCCTTGGTATCCGAAGGAGGTCGGAAAACAAGGCACGTTTCGATGGATGGGCGCCCGAAATATTGTCTGGCCCGCGCCAAGCATGTCTCACTTTCCAGCTACGGTCAGCGTGAAACTGCCCTACATCGACTCTATGACCAAGGAGCTAGTTGACGGCCTGATAATCAATGCCGGATGTGCCGACATTGCCTGCGATGTCGATGCGCATAGCATAACAACAGAGTTTTGTACATTATATCCGATTGAACACATCGCACTAAGATCATCTCAGCTGGTTACGCCTCGATCACTACGAGGAGACGACGATGACCGACTGCTTGGTATCGCTGTTCCGGTGAGACCCAATTAAATTCAATATGCCACCGACCTGATCCGCTGTAGAACTAGCTCAACCTCCTCCTGAAGAGTGGCATTCCCGCTGGTGTTAGTCGTACTCGCGTCAGCGCCGACCGTCCGCAGCATGCGAGTTCGATACTCACGACGATTGAGCGCTTCCTCCACCTCCTCGATCAGCAAGGCCGGGGTATAATGTCTCTTTTGGTCGGGGGCCCAAGCGGCTGGCGCTCGTGTCGACAACTCAGCATGCGGAACGGTTAGAAGCAGGTAGCCGCCGACCCGAACGATCCGAAACCACTCGGCCAAGGCACTGGCGTGATCTCCAACTATGTGCAGCACAGAGTAGGCAACGACGACAGCCTGACTTTCGTTGATAATGTATTGAGAATTGGCGTCGCTGTTTCTGACGTCAAAGACCTCGCCGGCCACGAGCAGTGCCGATAGCTCGTCGTTGATGTCATGAAAGCGAGATACCGGGTTTACCATTCTCTGCCTTGTGTCGATCATCCAGCGCGCGTTTGCGACCTAGCAATACAAGCGTTTGCGTAGTGTCTAGGCTGCAGCGCGCTTATCAAGAACCTATATACGTGCGTAACCTAGTAGGGGAGCAAGCCGAAGGCCAGAATGAGAAGCACGGCCCCCCCAAAGCATGAGGCTGCCACCCTCGGAAAGTATACATTCGATCTGATGCGTTTGGGTTGCGCCATCTTGCAATGAACCCGTATCACATGCCGATAAAAAAAGGTGCCTGTCGCAAACTCTCGGTGTTGACGTTTCGTTAGCCACCCCGACCGAATTGGCTGCCTTCCACCCGGAGGCCGCCATGTTTCTGTCCGCCATCGCGGCCAAGCTGAAGAGCTGGTCGAAGGACGACTCCAAGGGCCACCACTTCGAGGCGGGGCTGATCGTCCAGGCGGTGTCGTGGTAAATGCGCTATCCGCTGAGCTACCGCGACATCGAGGAGCTGCTGCTGCTCGAGCGCGGCCTCGAGGTCGACCACAGCACCGTGAACCGCTGGGTGCTGGCCTACGCACCGCTGATCGAGCGCCGGCTGCATCCTTCCGCAAGCCCCACTGCGGGTCGGTGCGCGTGATCGTCCCCCCTTGAAGTGGTCCATCCTAATGTATGGCTTTCGAGCCTGGAGGATGGATCAATGGGAAGACGACCGAAGCCCGAGGAGATTGTGAGCAAGCTGCGTCAGGTTGACGTCCTGGTCTCGCAGGGGAAGACCGTGGCGGACTCGGTCCGCTCGATTGGTGTGACCGAGGTCACGTACTATCGCTGGCGCAAGGAGTACGGCGGCTTGAAGCTTGACCAAGTCAAGCGCCTGAAGGAGCTTGAAACGGAGAACCTGCGGCTTCGCAAGGCGATCGCGGACCTCACGCTCGACAAGCTGATCCTGAAGGAAGCCGCCTCAGGAAACTGGTAAGCCCCGCGCGCCGGCGCGTCTGCATCGAGCATGTGCGACAGCATCTGCCTGTCTCCGAGCGCCGCGTCTGTGCGGCGCTCGGTCAGCACCGCTCGACGCAGCGCAAGGCGCCGCGGGGCTTCGACGACGAAGAGGCGTTGACCGTCGACATCATCGAGCTGGCGCGGCAGTACGGCCGCTATGGCTATCGCAAGATCGCGGCGCTGCTGCGTGATGCCGGATGGCTGGTGAACGACAAGCGGGTCGAGCGGATCTGGCGATGCGAGGGGCTGAAGGTGCCGGCCAAGCAGCCGAAGCGGGGTCGGCTATGGCTCAACGACGGCTCCTGCATCCGCCTTCGGCCCGAGCACCGCGATCACGTGTGGTCCTACGACTTTGTCGAGGACCGCACGCATGACGGCCGCAAGTTCCGCACGCTCAACGTGATCGACGAGTTCACCCGGGAGAGCCTCGCGATCCGGGTCGCGCGCAAACTCAACTCGACCGACGTGATCGACGTGCTGTCCGACCTGTTCATCCTGCGCGGCGTTCCTGGCCACATCCGTTCGGATAACGGCTCCGAGTTCATCGCCCAAGCCGTACAAAACTGGATCAAAGCGGTTGGAGCAAAGACCGCCTACATTGCCCTAGGTAGCCCATGGGAGAACGGCTACGTCGAATCGTTCAACGCCCGGTTCAGAGATGAGCTGCTCGACGGCGAAGTCTTTTACTCGCTCAGGGAAGCCCAGGTTACCATCGAAAGCTGGCATCGGCATTACAATACAGTGCGCCCGCACGGCTCGATCAACTACAAGCCACCAGCGCCAAAGGTGTTCTTGCCCGCCTTCGCCGCATGGCCGGCTGCGATACCCCGACCATCTCCGCCGGCCACGCTCAGGGTAGCGCCCAGACCGACCCTGAACTAACATTCAGCCCGGACCACCCAATAGGGGCCGATCAGCGGGATACTTCCCGATCGACAGCTTCCGCTCGACACCGTCTGCCCGATATTTCAGCCGCCACAGCCGTCCGCCCGCTGGCGTCACCAATAGGTAGAGGCCGCCGCCGTCGGCGAGCTTGTAGTCGCGCTCGCGGGGCTTGGCGTTGCGGATCGTGGTATCGGTCAACGCCATGGTTCTGCCCCCCCCGCCCGATTGAAAGGCCCCCAAAAAGGCCCCCGCTAGATCGTGGCTTCCGGCGCGCAATGACGAACAGCCGCGAACATCGCGACTGCTAAGTTACTCGATTTGTTGAGAATCGTCCACCACCAGCGGGCATGGGTGAACAGTCTAATGGTGCCCTGGAGAGGACTCGAACCTCCACGGTGTTACCCACTGGTACCTGAAACCAGCGCGTCTACCAATTCCGCCACCAGGGCCCGGAGCGGGTTCTAAGGGCGGGCTGCCGGCTTTGTCAATCTTGGTCGTCCGGCAGGCGCGCCGAACGCGAGGCGAAAGGGACGGGCAAGGTGCTCGATGGAGTTGGGACAAGCGGCACGGCGGCCTGTACAGCCCTTCAACAGTTGACTAAGCACGATTGGCGCGTCGATTGTCGGGCCTCGGTCGGGTGCCGCCAAGGTCCGGGCGGCGGCAATGACCAGAGGACAGGATGACCGGCTTCGACACCGCGCATGACCAGATCGTTACAGTGTTCGGCGGCTCCGGCTTTCTCGGCCGTCACGTCGTGCAGGCGCTGGCGCACCGCGGCTGGCGCATTCGCATCGCGTCCCGCCGGCCCGACCTCGCGCTGCATACCCAGCCCACCGGCCGGGTGGGGCAAATCACCGCCGTGCAGGCCAACCTGCGCTACCCCGCCTCACTCGCTTCCGCCATGCGGGACGCGAGCGCTGTGGTCAACCTCGTCGGCGTGCTGTCCGAAGGGGGATCGCAAACCTTCGAGGCGGTCCACACGGAAGGCACGCGCGCCGTCGCCGAGGCGGCCCGGCAGGTCGGCATCAACACCATCGTCCACGTGTCGGCCATCGGGGCGGACATGGAGGCCCCGGCGGCCTATGCCCGCTCGAAGGGCCATGCCGAACAGCTCCTGCGCGAGATCCACCCCGACGCCATCATCCTGCGTCCCTCGATCCTGTTCGGGCCGGAGGACGATTTCTTCAATCGCTTCGCCGCGCTGGCGCGCTTTTCTCCCGCCCTGCCGCTGATGGGGGGCGGGCACACCCGCTTTCAGCCCGTTTACGTGGGCGATGTCGCCGAAGTGCTGGCGATGGCGGTGTCGGGGCAGGCCAAGGCGGCCACCACCTACGAACTCGGCGGGCCCGCGGTGCGGACCTTCAAGGAACTGATGGAATTCGTTTGCCGGGTCACGGGGCGGCGACGTCTGCTCGTTCCGCTGCCCTTCGGGGCGGCCCGCTTCCCCGCCATGCTGACGGAAACCGCCGACAAGGCCCTGCTCGGGCTGTTTCCCAAGATGCTGGTGATGACGCGCGACCAGTTGACCATGCTGCAAAGCGACAACGTGGTGTCGGAAGCCGCCGTCGCGAGCGGCCGGACGCTTGAAGGGCTGGCGGTCGAGAGCCACGCCATGGAAAGCATCGTGCCGACCTACCTTTACCGCTTCCGCAAAACCGGCCAGTTCGACCGGCAGCGCTTCGTTCCCTGAAGGGGGCGCCGCCTCATGGGCGCGGCAACGCGGCGCCGACGCGGCGTCGGTCCAGCCGCCGGGCCACCCGCACCATCAGCGCCGTGCCGAACAAGGGCGTGAGCAGGTTGAGAACCGGAACCGACAACAACAAGGCGATGCAGAAGCCGGCCGCCAGAATGGTTCCGGCATTGGCGCGCCTCAAAGCCGCGACTTCGGCGGTCGTGCGGTAGCGCAGCGCGGCGAACTCGAAATACTGCCGGCCCGACAGGTAGGCGTTGGCGCCCAGAAACGCGATCGCGTTGACGCCGGGCACCAGCAAAAGGCCCAAGGCCACCACCATCACGCCGATCGACAGAAGCGTGAAGCGGACCGACAGCCATGCCGCTTGCCCGATCGGCAAGGGTTGGCCGACCTCGCCGCCAATGTCCCGCTCCACGATGGCGGCAAGGTCGTCCACGAAAAAGCCCGCCACCAGGGTCGACGCCGGCGCCACGAGGAAAACGCTGCCGATCGCGAGCCCGAGCCCCTCAACGATCGACAGCAGAGTGGCCAGCCAAGGGTAGGACGGTGCGACGAGGCCCGTCAGCCAGTGGTGGAGGCCGAGCGTGACGACGGCCAGCAGCGCGAGCGTCATGGCCAGGATCTTGATCGCGGCTGCCCGAAAGGGAGGCGTGAAGATTTCGCGGAAGGCCGCCGCGATGTCGACGAGGCTCGGCATGGATGGGTTCCACAAGGGTCGAGCGGCGCCGGCCTTGGCGGATCCGCTTCGGTTGAAAGGATTGTCGGGCGGAAGGCAGCACTTAGATCGCCACGAGGGCCGTGGCGGACATCCCTGGAAGTCACTTCGGTAACCAGGAAGTAAGCATGGTTGGTTAGTTTGTTAAAATTGTCCGGAACGGGGGGCGGCTGAAGCCGTTCGTCTACCATGAGCCATCATGTCGCATCATCCCGGAGCTGCACGGTTCTCGTCGTCGAGGACGAGTTTCTCGTGCGGGAACTCGCGGTTTGCGAACTGGAGGAGTCCGGTTTCACCGTCATCGAATTCCCGTGCGCTGACGATGCCGTGGCCTATCTCGAAAGCCACGTGGGCGAAACCAATGTGGTGTTCACCGACGTTCAGATGCCCGGCCGGCTGAACGGGCTCGATCTCGTCGAGATCGTCAGCCGAAGCTGGCCCACCATCGGGGTTCTGGTCACGTCGGGGGGGCCGTTGGTCAATCCCGCCACGCTGCCGTCCTGCGCGCGCTTCGTGGCGAAGCCCTGGCGGGCGGCCGACATCGTGACAAGGGTGCAGGGCATCGCGGACTCTGCCGGGCGGCCCGCCGCGCGGTGACGGCGGGCAGCGACGAGGAAGCGGACGTCGGCCGGCCACCGTCCCGCCGACAGCACGAAATGGCCGGACCCATCAGGGAGCCGGCCAGTAATTTGTTGCCTTGATCGGGAAGCTGAGGCGAGGGACGTGCGGGCTGGTGCGCTTGGAGGCTAACCCGCCACCTTTCGCAAGGCAGCCTCGACGTTCGACGGCACGATGGTCTTTTCGGCCGGCACGCCGCTGATCAGCGCTTCCCGGGCCGCCTTCACGTCCGTTTCCCGCTGCTTGACGACCTGCGAGCGCAAGGCGTTCCAATGCTGGCCCACGAGAGCGCTGATGGCCTCGCTCAGCGCCGCGTAGCCGGCGTGGTCCGCCTGCTCGGTCCAGGACACGGTCACCGGCCCCGGGTTGGTGACATCCGAGGGGAAGGCGGAAATAATGTCGAGGTCGTCCAGCTTGTCGGCGAGCGCGCGAAGAAGGGCTGCTTCGGTCATGGTGATCTCCTGACAGCCGAAGGGCTGGAGCGGTTCGAGCCTGGTGGGCGCGCTTCGGGCGGTTGATCCACGACGCGCTGCGATCCCCGAAGGTGAACCGCGAGTGTAAAAATTTGGTTAACCGGGCCTTAAGGCCAGGGTGGTTCGCCGCTGGTGAATTCGCTCCAGCTCAAACCGGGCAGCATCGGCATGGAACCACAGGGCGAACCAAACCAATGCTGTTCTAATTTGCCAGGGCGGTTTCAACGAGGCGGACCCAATAGCTGATGCCCACGGGGAGGGCGGCGTCATCGAAATCATAAGCCGGATTATGCAGCCCGGCGGTATTGCCGTTGCCGAGGAACACAAAGGCGCCGGGGCGCGCTTCAAGCATAAAGGAGAAGTCCTCGGCGCCCATCATTGGCGGGTGGTCGGCATCGACCTTGCCGACGCCCGAGATTTGCGCCGCCACGTCGGCCGCGAAGCGCGCCTGCTCGGGGTGGTTGACCGTCACCGGATAGCCTCGGCCATAGCGTACGCTCGCCTGCGCGCCATGGGCGGACGACACGCCCTCCACGATCGATCTGACCCGGTTCTCCACCAGATCCCGGGTTGCCGCCCTGAGGGTCCGCACGGTGCCGCCGAGTTGGGCCGATTGCGGGATCGCGTTGCCGGCCGACCCGGCGTGGAATTGGGTGACCGACACCACGCAGGCGTCCAGCGGGTCGACGTTGCGGGACACGATCGTTTGCAACGCCACCGTGATCTGCGCGCCCGCCAGCACCGGGTCGACGCAAAGGTGCGGATTGGCGGCGTGGCCGCCGCGTCCCTCGACCGTGATCTCGAACCGGTCGGCGGCCGCCATGATGGGGCCCGGCCGCAGCGCGAAGGCCCCGATCGGCAGGCCGGGGAAACTGTGCATCCCATAGATCTCGTCGATGGCGAAACGGGTCATCAACCCATCCTCCACCATGGCCCTGCCGCCCGCGCCACCTTCTTCGGCGGGCTGGAACACCACGACGGCGGTGCCCGCGAAGGCGCGGGTGGCGCAAAGCTCGCGCGCGGCGCCCAGCAACATGGCTGTGTGCCCGTCGTGCCCGCAGGCGTGCATGCGCCCGGGCGTCAGGGACGCGTGGGCCAACCCCGGGTTGGCCTCGGTGATGGGCAGCGCGTCCATGTCGGCCCGCATGGCGATCGTGCGCCCGCCCGGAGCGCGGCCCTTGATGACGCCCACCACCCCGGTGCGGCCGATGCCGCTCACGACCTCGTCGCAACCGAAGGCGCGCAGGCGCTCGGCGACGAGCCCGGCCGTCCGGTGGACGTCGTACAACAACTCGGGATTGCGATGGAAATCATGGCGCCAGGCCGCGACCTCGCCCGACCCTGCGACGACGCGATCGAGTAAGGGCATGAGGCCTCCCGCCGGAAACGCCGGACGCCGACGCCTGTTCGACATGGCCCCGAAGCGGTGACGCGTCAATGCGACAGCCTCGACGATTCGACGGGAGGGTCTCGACGGCGGATCAGATTGCGCTTGAAGCCGGCGATATGCCTGATTAGCAAACATCATGACCGACACGGGGGCGCCCAGCCAACAGGCGCGAGACGGCCAATCGTTCGCCATGGTGCGCAGGCTGCTGACGGAACACGGGCAGCACCATGGGGCCGCCTACGCGGCGGCGCTCGCCTTGATGGCGCTGAGCGCCGGCGCCACCGTCCTGTCGGTTTCCCTCCTGAGCCCGATCGTCAATGGCATGACGGCGTTCAGCGTGGTGGAAGGCGGCGCCTTCAAGCACCTGCGGTCGCTGGCCCTGGGGGTCGGCGCGCTTTACATCCTGCGCGGGATGGCGACCTTCGGGCAGTTGATCATCATGTCCCGCACGGGCAACCGGATCATCGCCGACATCCAGGCCAGGGTCTACGACCACCTGCTGCAGCAGCCGGTGGCCTTCTACCAGCAGCGCCACTCGAGCGACCTCATGGCCCGGCTGGCGCTCGCCGCCAACAGCGTGCGCGACGTGGTGCAACTGCTGGTCACCTCGGCGGGCCGCGATGTCCTGCTGCTGATCGGCCTCATCGCCGTCATGGTCTACCGGGACCCGTTGATGGCCGCCATGCTGCTGGCGCTGATGCCGGTGGGGGCGCTCCTGCTCGGCCGGCTGATGCGGCGCGTGCGCAAGCACGCGCGGCGGCAGTTCGACGGATCGGCCCGCATCATGGGGACCATCCAGGAAACCGTGCAGGGCATCCGCATCGTCAAATCGTTCAACCTCGAGGCGATCATGCGGGGCAACATGGCGGCCTCCATCCGCGACGTCGAGAAGGCTGCCAACCGCATGGCCACGGGGGTCGCCATGTCGAGCCCCGTCAGCGAAACGCTGGGCGGGGTCGCGGTTTCGGCCCTGCTGCTTTACGGCGGCTGGCGCGTCGCCGTGGCCCACGCGGACCCCGGCTCCTTCTTCGCCTTCATCGTCGCCATGCTGGCCGCCTATGAGCCGGCCAAGCGCCTCGGGCGTCTCAACCTCGACCTGCAGAACGGCCTGGTGAACGCCCGCCTGATCTATGACCTGCTCGACGAGCCGCTGACCGACCTCGACGACCATGCCAAGCCGCCGCTGGCGGTCGGGCGGGGTCGCATCGCCTTCACGGGCGTGGATTTCCGCTACCGGGCCAACGAGCGTGTCCTCGAAGGCCTGAGCTTCGTGGCCGAGCCCGACACCACCACGGCCCTGGTCGGCCCTTCGGGCAGCGGCAAATCGACGATCATCAGCCTGATCCAACGCTTCTACGTCCCCCAGGCCGGCGCCATCACCATCGACGGACAGAACATCGCCGATGTCGAAACCGCGTCACTGCGCGACCGCATCGCCTTTGTGGCGCAGGACGTGTTCCTGTTTCGCGGCACCATCGCCGGCAACATCGCGCTTGGACGACCCGGCGCCAGCCATGCCGACATCGTGATGGCCGCCCGCAAGGCCAATGCCCACGATTTCATCACCGCGATGGCGGACGGCTATGCCACCATGGTGGGCGAGCAGGCCAGCACGCTGTCGGGAGGCCAGAAACAGCGGATCGCCATCGCGCGCGCCTTTCTCAAGCAGGCGCCCATCCTGCTGCTCGACGAGCCGACCGCCGCGCTCGACTCCGAATCTGAGCGCGAAATCCAAAAGGCGCTCGACGAACTCCGCGCCGGCCGCACCACCATCGTGGTGGCGCATCGGCTGCAAACCATCGTCGACGCGGACCGGATCTGCGTGATCGAGGGCGGTCGCGCCATCGAAACCGGCACCCACGCCGAACTGATCCAGGCAGGCGGCGCTTATTGCGCGTTCTTTTCGACCCAGTTCGGCGAACGGCCCCGGCGCATCGCCTGAACGGCGGAGCCGAAACCGGGGTCGCCCCATCGCCGATGGGATGCCTCGCCGTCCGGTCCTGGGCCGGTATCGCGAATATGAAAGCGTTCTGGAAATCTGGCGTGGATTCTGCTTCGCTGCCGATGCGTTCGAGCCCCGCTCAGCCTTGCCTCTTGGTGATGCCGGCCGTTTCGCAAACAGGAGGTGGTACAAGATGCGGAAACTCGCGTGGACGACCTTGACGATGCTGGCGATCCTGGGAGGGGCGACGCTTCAGGCGGGAGCCAAGGACTGGAAAGTCGTGACGATCGCGACCGAGGGCGCCTACGAGCCCTGGAACCTGACCAAGCCGGATGGCACGATCGACGGCTACGAGCCCGAACTGCTCCGCAACCTGTGCGGGCGCATGAAGCTGGAGTGCAAGATCGTCACCCAGGATTGGGACGGCATGATCCCGGCCCTGCAGGCCGGCAAGATCGACGTCATCATGGACGCGCTCTCGATCACCGACGAGCGCAAGAAGGCGATCGATTTCACGTTGCCCTATGCCAGCACGCCGGGCGTCTTCGTGTCCGACAAGACGGGTCCGCTCGCCAAGGCGCCCGGCTCCGGCACGACGATCAAGCTCGCCAACGACGGACCGACGCCGTCCATGGACGACCTGCGGAAGGCTTTCAAGGGAAAAACCATCGGGCTGCAGACCGCGACCGTCTACGAGCCGTTCGTGGTCAACAACTTTAAGGACGAGGCGACCATCAAAGAATACAAGACGGCCGCCGAGCACGACATCGACCTCGTCACCGGTCGGATCGACCTCACCTTTGACGACGCCACCTACTTCACCGCCGCCTTCGCCAAGCCGGACAACAAGGACATGACCTATACGGGCCCGCAGATCGGCGGCGCCGTGTGGGGGCCGGGCGAGGCCTTCGGGATCCGCAAGGAAGACGGCGACCTCATCGGCTTGTTCAACGCGGCGCTGACCGAGGCCACCAAGGACGGCACGGTTCGGACGCTGAGCCTGAAATGGTTCAAGCTGGACGTGACGCCCTGAGGCGATCCCGCCGCCCCGGCGAGGAAAGCGCGGCCGCCACGGCGCGCGCTTGAGGGTTGGGAGCCCGCTTGGACGCATTGGCGCAATTCGGCTTCGGGGCGAACGGGTGGGGCAAGCTGCTCCTCGCGGGCGCCTCGGTGACGCTCGCCGTCACCCTGGCGTCGCTGGCCATCGGGGCGTTGCTCGGCTCCGTCGTGGCGGCCGCCAAGCTGTCGACGCGCTTGTCGCTGCGGGTTGCCGGCGACCTTTACACGACGGTGTTCCGGGGCGTGCCCGAACTGCTGGTGATCTATCTGTTCTACTTCGGCGGCTCGTCGGTGCTGACCTCCTTGGGGCGCCTGTTCGGCGCCGAGGGCTTCCTCGGCATCCCGACCTTTCTGGCCGGCGCGCTCGCGGTCGGCATCATCTCGGCGGCCTATCAGGCGGAGGTGTTCCGGGGCGCCTTCCAGGCCATTCCGCGCGGGCAGATCGAGGCGGCGCGGGCCGTGGGCATGGGGCCTTTCCTCCTGTTCAGGCGCGTGATCGTCCCGCAGGTGTTTCGCCTGGCGCTGCCGGGCCTGGGCAACGTGTGGCAGTTGAGCCTCAAGGATTCCGCCCTGATCTCGGTCACGGGACTCGCCGAACTGATGCGGACCGCTCAGGTGGGCGCCGGCTCGACCCATGACTACTTTGGCTTCTATATCGCGGGCGCGGTGCTCTACCTCGCCATGACGGCGGTTTCGAACCGCGTGTTCGACGCCGCCGAAACGCGCGCCGGCCGCGGCCTCCGCCGCACGGCGACGCCGGCGTGAGGATGGGGCTCGACCTCCCTTTCCTGTTCGACACGCTTCGCCAACTGCTGGCCGCCCTGCCGGTGACCCTGGCGCTCTTCGTTCTTTCCATCAGCTTCGGCGCCGTTCTGGCGCTGGGGCTGACCGCCATGCGGTTGAGCGGCATCGGCATCCTCGACCGGCTCGCCCGCGCCTACGTGTTCGTGTTCCGCGGCTCGCCCTTGTTGATCCAGATGTTCTTCGTCTACTACGGGCTGGCCCAGTTCCCGGCCGTGCGACATGGACCGCTGTGGCCGGTGCTGCGCGACCCCTTCGCCTGCGCGGTCATCGCGCTCGCCCTTTGCACGGCGGGCTATGCCACCGAGATCTTTCGCGGCGCCATCCTGGCGATCCCCCACCAGCAGGTCGAGGCGGCGCGCGCCGCCGGCATGTCGGGCTGGCTGCTGCTTCGCCGGATGATCCTGCCGATCGGCCTTCGCCAAGCGCTGCCCGCCTATTCGACCGAACTGATCCTGATGGTGAAATCGACCTCGCTCGCCAGCGTCATCACGGTGATCGAGGTCAGCGGCGTCGCCCAGCACATCATCGCGCAAACCTACCGCACCATGGAGGTGTTCCTGTGCGCGGCGATGATCTACCTGGTGGTGAACTTCACCATCGCCCGGCTGGTCGCGCTGCTGGAACACGCGCTCACGCCGCACCTGCGCGGCCAGCCGTTGTCCGTCATCGCGGCCGCGGCCGCCGTTCCGGTGGAACGCGCGGCGCTGCATTGACGGGTCAGACCGGCGGCCCGGCGTTGTTGATCAGCCCCGCCGTGGCGGCGATGTCGTCCGCCATGGGCCGATCGTCCGCGTAGGGGCGAACGGCGGCCCGGACGTGGGCGGCGACCCGTGCGGTTCCGCGCCCGAGCGCCAGGCCCCGCATCTCGCCCGCCGCCGTGGCGGCCAGCAGTTCGATCCCGAGAATGACGGCGCCGTTCTCGATGATCCGCAGCGCCTTCAGGCTGGCGGGGGTCGCGTGGGACAGATGGTCCTCCTGCAGCCCCGAGGTCACGCCGCCGTCGAGGCTGGCCGGCGCGGCGAGACGGCGATTCTCCGCCACCAGGGAGTTCGCCGTGTATTGGGCGATCATGAACCCCGAGCGGCTGCCACCCTCGGCCGCCAGAAAAGCGGGCAAACCGCTGGTGAGCGGATTGACGAGCCGGTCGATGCGCCGCTCCGCCATGGCGGCGACCTCGGCCATCGCGATGCCGAGGAGGTCGGCCGCCAGGGCGACCCCCGTTCCCACCGCATGGGCGGTGGACATCGCCGACGGGTCTTCGAGCGAACCGAGCATCAGGGGATTGTCGGTCACGGAGGCGAGTTCGCGGTTGACGACGCTTCCCGCGTAATCGAAGGCGTCGCGCGCTGCGCCATGCACCTGGGGGACGGCCCGAAGACTGAGCGCTTCCTGGGTCCGGCCGCCGCCCGGCACCGCCACGGCGAGGCTGCCCGCGAGAGCGTCGCGCAGGCGGCCCGCCACCCCCCGCAAGCCCGGGGAGCCGTGCAGCGCCATGGTGGCGGCGTCGAAACAGGTGGCATCGCCCCCGAGCGCCTCGAACGACAGGGCGGCCGCCGCGTCGGCCCAATCGAGCAGCCGCTCCGCCCGGGCGAGCGCGAGGGCGGCGAGGCCGGTGGCACAGGGCGTGCCGTTGACGAGACTCAGGCCTTCCTTGGCGTCCAGCACCAAAGGCGCGAGTCCAAGGCGCGCCAGCGCCACCGCGCCGCTTTCGCCCCCCAGCACCGCGCCATGGCCGACCACCACCAGGCCGACATGGGCCATGTGGGTGAGGTAACCGACGGAGCCTCGGGCCGGCACGGCGGGCACGCAGTCGGCGTTGAGCAGCGCGAGGAGCCGTTCGGCAAGGACCGGCCGCACGCCCGACGCCCCATGCGCCCAATTATTGATCGCCGTCGCCATGATGGCGCGCGTTTCAAGCCGGCCGAGCGGGTCGCCGACGCCGGCGGCGTGACTCATCACGATGTTGCGCGACAAGGCCCGGAGGTGGTCGCGGTCGACAACCGTGTCGCAAAGCGCGCCTACCCCGGTGTTGACCCCATAGGCTCGGATCGAGCGGTCCACCACGGCCTCGACCCGCGCCCGCGCGGCTTCGAGCCGTGCGGTCGCGGCGCTCGACAGGGTCATCCGGCTTCCGCCCGCGACGGCCGCGACGGCCTGCCACGTCAACGGTTCGTCGAGGTGAACCGGGGCCAAGCCGGAGCCGGTCATTGCGGCAAAGGCGCGATCTGCGGTTCAAGCCGCGCCACCGGCAGGCTGGTGCGGTATTGGCCCCGCACCACGATGGCGAAGGCCAGCGCCACCACCCCGAGCAGCGTTACCCACCAGAGTTGCGTCGTGTCGAGGCCGACAAAGGCGATGGTGAGAACGGACACGAACTCGGCCAGAACGAAGGGCGCCACCGTCGCCGACAAATGCCCGATCACCCCGAAGGCGCTCACCGACAGGATCGCGGCCAGGACGGCCCCGATCAGTCCGAACTCATACCATGTCACGAACAGCAGGCTTCTCGGCGCCTCGGCCGGCAGATAGCCCGACAAGGCCGCGAGGTTCGTCATGTCGAGCCCGTGCCCGGTGATCAGGCGAACCGGCTCCTGCACCACGATGCCGGCCCAAACCCGCATGCTCTCGCTGGCGGCGATCAGGTCGGGAAAACGGTCGCCGCCGACCGCCAGAACGCCCTTCAGCGCCAATGCGACGCCGAACGGCACCAAGGGGGCGAGCAGGAAGAGGGCCGCCGTCGCCATTCCGAGCCAACGCGCGATCCGCGCCGCAGGACCGGTCGCGACCGCGAAGGCCAGCGAGCCCAGCGCCAGCGCCGCGAGGGCCGCTGCCGTCCAGGCCGCCATCGCCGCCACGGCGACGCCGATCACGATGATGGCGGCCGCCGTCCAGCGGTCGCGGATCGCCAGGGCGCCGAGCGAGGGCCAGACCAGGACCACGAGGCTGACCACGGCGCGTTCCAGCGTCGAATCCCCCAACTGGACGGAAAAAGGGTTTGTCCCCGCCAGCGCGATACCGAGCGTCAGCGCCACGGCGGCCGCGATGCCGAGCGGAAACAGGTTGAGGTTGGACGTGCGGGTCCGCTCCGGCAGAAACGCGGCCGTCACGATGACCAGCAGGATGGTCCCGCCGATCTTCGCCAGGCGCTCGGCCGCGTCGGGCCCCACGGGGC
>CALMOK010000092.1:0-4134 GCA_937871825.1 uncultured Alphaproteobacteria bacterium | reverse complement strand
GGGCTCCACAGCAGCGACAAGGCGCTCCAGGCGAGCAGCCCGAGCCCGCTCAGGCCCGCGGTCGAAAGCAGCGCCGAGCGGAGCCGTCGCCGCAGCGGGGAACCCGACAACAGCAGGCCGGCGATGAGAAGCAGCCCGGCCCCGATCGGCACAAGGATGAACAGGGCCCGCCGGGACAACACCATGCTGACCGGCACCGCCATCGCCAGAACGGCGAGCCCGATGCGCAACAGCAGAACGGCCGCGTCCTCGGCCGGGTCGTCGATACGTGTTCGGGTCGAATGGGGCATGCGGGATATGCACGAATGGGCTTTACGCCCTTCGCCTCTGAGCTTCAGCCGCCACCCTAAAGGCCCTCCAGCCAGAGTTCTGTGCGAGTTTGGCAACAGTTGGGGCGAATCGTCGGGAGGAGGCGCTATTCGTCCTTGGCGGGGTTGCGGCGCAGACCCTTGACGGCGGAGCGCTTTTCCTTGCCGGCGAGGCGGCGCTTCTTTGACGCCAGGGTCGGACGGGTCGGGCGGCGGATCGCCTGGCGGACGGTCGCCTCGCGCAGGAGGTCGACCAGGCGCTCCAGCGCGTCTTTGCGGTTGAGGGCCTGCGACCGATGGGTTTGGGCGAAGATGGTAATCACGCCGTCCCGGGTCATGCGTTGGCCGGCGATCACCCGCAGCCTGTCGCGCACGAAGGCGGGCAGGTTCGGCGAACGGCCGGCGTCGAAGCGCAGGTGAACGGCCGAGGATGTCGTGTTGACGTGCTGGCCGCCAGCACCCGACGAGCGAACGAAGGTTTCGCTGAGCTCTTCCTCGTCGATGGCGATCAGGGGCGTGATGGAGATCATGGCAGCCATGCGGCTTCTGCGGTTCCTTGTGATCGTTGAACGATTCCCATTCGGCACGGCGATCGATCCGGTTTCCCGACTGCCGTTGCCTTCTCGTTAACGATCTTTACAGGTGACTGATTTAAACAGGAAAAATCGAATTTCACCAACTTCCGGATCAGCTGTGGCCTTTTCGCTCGCCCGAACCGTCGGGTCCTCGACCCGTGCCTTTTCCATCGCGACGGTGGGTGATCGGCGGCGCGTCCCGTCGCGTCGTCCGCACCGGCCCGGTGCGAGCGTTCCCGTGGTCCTCGCGCCCGCCGTGGCGGTACGTGACCGGACGAGGCTTGGCGTCGTGGCGATCCTGGCCAGCACGGTGTCGTTCCCCTTGTCGGACCTGGCCGCCCAGTCCCTGATGCCGGCGCTGCCCTCGATCGAGGTCGCCTGGCTTCGTTACGTGGTGTTTTTCCTCGCGACCTTGCCGTTGCTGCTGCAGGGTCGGCGCGCGCTGGCAAGCGTGCGGCCCGGCCTTCAGGTGCTGCGGGGCACCATGAGCGCCTGCTCGACGCTCGCCGCCATCATGTCATTCAAATACCTTCCGGTTCCCGAAACCACCGCCATCGGTTTCGTGGCGCCCGTGGTGGTGACCGGCATGGCGGTTGTGGTGCTCGGCGAAAAAGTCGGGCTGCGGCGGTGGTCCGCCGCGCTCGTCGCGCTGTTTGGCGTGCTGGTCATCGTGCAGCCGGGTGGATCGTCTTTCCGGCCCGCCGCCCTGATCCCGCTGTTGGGGGCCGTCGCGAGCGCGGCCGCCGTGATCGGCACGCGGCTCAACAAGAACGACGCGGCGAGCGCCACGCTGCTCTACTCGACGAGCATCGGCACCCTCATCCTGTCGGGTCTCGTGGTGTTCGACTGGAAGACGCCCGATGCGGCCCAGTTGGAAACGGTGTTGGTCATGGGGATCTTCGGTGCGCTTGGCAGCCTCCTGCAGGTCATCGCCTACCGACTCGCCCCCGCCTCCCTTCTGGCGCCCTTCACCTTCCTGCAACTGATCTGGGCGGCGGGCTTATCGTTCCTGGTCCTGGGAACCGTTCCGCATGTCGGCATGTTCTGTGGCGGGGCCATCATCGCGGCGAGCGCCGTCTACACAGCCTTGCGGGAGCGTGCGAAAGGGGTCGCTTGACCGCTTGACGAGGTGGCGCGACCGGTTGTCGGGTCGTCCGGCACCAGCGCGAGGATAGTCTTTGCTGAATCCGGTTCGACGTTTCCTGGCCTTTCCGAACCCCCGCGAAAACTTTGTGCGGCTGGCCAACGGGGCCGATCGTGCCAATGCTGCGAAGAACTGGAGCGAGGCCGAGGCGGGCTACGCGGCGGCCTTGCGCATCGACCCGTCGCAGGCCCCGATCTGGGTCCAATACGGCCACGCCCTGAAGGAGCAGGCTCGCCTCGCGGAAGCCGAGCGAGCCTACCGCCAGGCCCTTTCGGCCCATCCCGGGCATTCCGAAACCTGTCTTCAACTCGCCCACCTCCTCGCCGGGGAAGACCGGGGCGAGGAGGCGGCTATCTTTGAGGCCGCCGCCTCCCTCCAGGCGCCGGAAGCCCGCGCGGCCCCCCTCCGCGACATTGACGACCTTTCGCATCCGGCGGCACGCGATCCCGATGCGACCGTCAGTCGGTCGAGCGTCCGTCAACGATTGCAGGCCGCCGCGCTTCCCGTGAGCCGGACCTTGTCGTCCCGTCGTCCCGCCGCCGCCACGGCCTTCATCCACCTGCAGAAGACCGGCGGCACCACGCTTTACGACATGCTCCAGCACGCGTTCCCGCCCGACCGGGTTTGCCCGGTGCACGGCAATTTCCTCCACGTCTTCTCGGCCCGCGAAATGGCGGAGTTCGATTACTTCTCGGGTCACTTCGATTACGCGGCGTTGCGGCTCATCCCCAAGCGCCCGCTGCGAACCGTCAGCGTGTTCCGTCGCCCGCGCGACCGGCTCGTTTCCATCTACCGGTCCCACAAGGCGCACCAACTCGACCGGAAATACCGGGTCAACCCGTTCGTGCGGCTCGCCAACGCCCTTACGCCGGAGGAATTCTTCGAGCATCCCGACGTCCGCAACGCCCCCGAGGTGTTCAACCACTACCTGGCGGCCTTCGGGACGGGATACCGGCAGATGGCCCAGGCGCGGGGGTTGAGCCCGGCGCGCATCCCGGCCAGCACGGTGGAGCGCGCGATCGAGCGGGTGCGCGGCCTTGACGCCATCGGCATCACGGAGCGGTTCGACGACACCGTCGGGCTGATCTACGAGACGGTGGGAGTCCCGGCGCCCCGGCGCGTCAAGCCCCGCAACGTGACCGACGTGGTGTCGGCCAAGATGAAGGGCAGTCCGTCCGCTCCCGTTGCGATGACGCCCCGGTTGCGCGACGCCATGGACGAGCTCGTCTGCTTCGACGAGCCGATCTATGCCGCCGCCGTTGAGGAAGCCGAGCGCCGGCTCGCGGCCTATTCGGCGGCTTCCCGGACGGCCGTCTCGCGGGCCAGCGCGGCGGGATCGTAGTTGAGGATGGGCGAGAGCCAGCGCTCGACCTCGTGCACCGGCAGCCCCTTGCGGTCCGCGTAATCCTCCACCTGGTCGCGCTCCACCTTGGCGACACCGAAATAATGAGCGTCCGGGTGGGACAGGTAAAGGCCCGAAACCGACGAGCCCGGCCACATGGCGAGGCTTTCGGTGAGGCGCACCCCCACGCTCGCTTCGGCGTCGAGCAGGCCGAACAGCGTGAGCTTTTCGGTGTGGTCGGGCTGGGACGGGTAACCGGGGGCAGGGCGGATGCCGCGGTAATCCTCATCGAGCCGCTGCGCGTCCGTCAGCGTCTCGTCGGGCGCGTAGGCCCAGAACTCGCGCCGCACCCGCTCGTGCATGAATTCGGCCAGCGCTTCCGCGAAGCGGTCCGCCAGCGCCTTGACGAGGATCGACGAATAATCGTCGTTGGCCTGAGCGAACCGGGCCGAGATCTCGACCTCCTCGGAACCGGCCGTCACGACGAAGCCGCCGACGTAATCGGCCTTTCCGCTCGCCACGGGAGCCACGAAGTCGCTGAGCGCGGTGTTGGGCCGGCCGTCGCGCTTGCTCAACTGCTGGCGCAGCGTGAAGAAGGTTTCGCCCACCTGCCGACGCGTTTCGTCCGTAAAGAGCTGGATGTCGTCGCCCATCGCCTGCGCGGGCCAGAACCCGATCACCGCCTTCGGCTTGAACCACTTCTCGGCGACGATGCGGGCCAGCATGGCTTGGGCATCGGCGTAAAGGTGGCGCGCGGCCTCCCCT
>CALMOK010000091.1 GCA_937871825.1 uncultured Alphaproteobacteria bacterium | reverse complement strand
CGGCGACTGAGCCGCCGTGGGCGTCCAGGCCCGGCACCTCGATCTCGACCTCCGTCGTGATCACCCCCCGGTTCGAGTAGCGGTTCAATGCCGGCAAGGCATGGTCGGCGATGTAGCGCTCCATGTGGCGTTGCGCCGTATCGAGCGGCACCGACGGCAATCCTCGGAATTCCCACAACAAGTCGCAGTTCTTCGCCAGGATGTTGCGCGCCGTTCCACCGTTGATCAGGCCTACGTGGACGGTGGAGAAAGGCGGGTCGAAGCGGCCGCTCGGGTCTCCTTCGGTTTCGAAGCGCTGGCCGAGGCGGATCAACTCGCAGGCGATGTCGCAGGCCGCCGCGATGGCGTTGGCCCCCAGCATGGGCTTGGCGGAATGCGCCTCCAATCCCTCGACCCGCGTCGAATAGGTGCAGACGCTTTTGTGGGAGTCCGCCACCTGCATCATGGTGGGCTCGCCGACGATGACGGCTCGGGGTTTGGGGAGGTCGCGGCCAAACCGCTCGATGATGTCGATCGAGCCCAGGCAGGTCACTTCCTCGTCGTAGCTAAGCACGATGTGGATGGGCACCGGCAGGGCGGCATCCTGGAATTCCGGGATCATCGCCAGCGCGAGGGCGTCGAACCCCTTCATGTCGCAGGTTCCCCGGCCGTAAAGGCGGGAGCCGGAAAGCCGTATGGCGAAGGGGTCGCTCGTCCACGCCTGTCCGGTGACCGGCACCACATCGGTATGGCCGGAAAGGACGATGCCGCCGTCCACCATGGGGCCGATCGTGGCGATCAGCGCCGCCTTGTCGCCCGTGCCGTTCGGGGCGATCGAGAAAGGCACGGAATGGCTCCGGCAATGTTCCGCTACAGCCTCGATCAGGGCCAGGTTGGATTTCGAGCTTTCGGTGTCGAAGGTCACCAGGCTGCCCAGGAGGTTGAGGGCGGCGTCGAGTGTCGAAGCGTCGGACGGCATATGGATCCCTGCCCGTCACAATTCGGGACGCGCCACCTTAGAACAGCGTTCCGTCGAGTAGAAGCCGATCTTCAGTCCATCGTGGCGTCGCTTCCCTGGGCCGATCCCCCTCCGGCGCGGCTACCAACTCGTGCAGCGTAAGCCGGCACCGGCCATCGGTTGAGCCAGGGCCATCCTGTTGCGACCTTCTGGCCCGTGATCGGATCGGTTTTGAACGGGAACTGCGGTTGAACCGCTGCGTTCGGGATTCAAGGGTTCTTTAAAGGTGCGACAATGACCGAGACCATTCAACGCTCGCCAACATCGACGCGCGGCTTCGCCTCCATGGATCTTGAGAAAAGGCGTGCGATCGCCCGAAAGGGGGGCGAGAGCGTCCCGAACGAGAAACGGAGCTTCTCGCAAAATCCTGGCTTGGCGTCCGAAGCCGGTCGCAAGGGTGGGCGCAGCGTTAATCCGGAGAAGCGGAGCTTTTCGCAAGACCATACCCTCGCGGCGCAGGCCGGCCGCAAGGGCGGTCACGCATCCCACACCGGCGTGGGTCTGGGACAGAAGGCCGTTGCTGAGTGAGGGTTTCGCGGCGTCATTGAGGCGCCGCCCTCCAAGCCGGGCAGGCGGGCAGGCAATCCGGGCAAAGGCCCGATCCCCCGGTTTCCGAAACTTTGTAGTCGAGATCGCGCAGCAGTGAGTGCCGCTCGGCCCATCTTAGGCAAATGCCACCCGCGCCCTTGTCGAGCCAGGCGACGTGCAAACCCGGCGTGGTGAGGGCGGAGACGGCATCGGGCAGGTCTTCGCCCCCGTGATGAACGACGGCGATCTTCACGGCTTCCCGCCGGGCGAACCCGATGATGGCTGGTGCGATGTCGGGTCCGTGAAGCACGACGTCGGCTGATTGAAGCGCCCGGATCGAGCGCAGCGTTACGTCGTCGGGATGGCCCGGACCGGCACTGACGAGGGTAACGTGGCCCTTGGAGTTTTCGTCGGCATCCTCCCGGGAGGCTATTTGACAAGCCAGCAGATCGGCTTCCTCCGGATCACGCTGGGAATTGGCAAACGCTCGTTCGGTGAAAGCTTCCCAGAACCGACGCCGACGGCGAAAATCGAGGTTGAGGGCCTGAACCGAGGGTCGCCAATCCTTGGCGGCTAGGGCCCAGGTCCGGAAACTCTGGGGAAGCAGCGCTTCAATGCGGGCCCGTATGGCTTGTCCGAAGACGGGCGCCGCCCCGTCGGTCGATATCCCCACGATCAGGGGTGACCGCGCCACGATGGTTCCGAACTGGAAATCGCAGAATGCCGGCTTGTCGATGACGTTGACGGGGGTGCCAGCGATGCGGGCCGCATCCCGGAAAGCCCCTGCTTCCTCGTCGTCGTCGATGGCTCCGAGCGCCACGGCGGCGCCGACGAGATCGGCTCCTGTCCAGGCGCGTGCCGTCACGACAAGCACGCCGCCGGGCGGGTTGGCCGCGAGGTCCAACAGGTCCGGGCACGGGTCGGTGGCGAAGACCTCGACGAGGGCGCCCGCCGCGCAAAGCAGTTCGGCCTTCCAAACAGCCGGAGCGCTTCCGCCTGCCAGCACGACGCGTTTTCCGGCGAGTTTCAGGAAAACCGGAAGGGTCGCCAACGGCTCCATGCGGACCGGCTTGGTGACTTGGGTCGTCGCTTTACTCGCCATCATCAATATCCGCCGGCCGCGCCGGTCTGGCTCCGATCGTCCTTCGCGCCGTAAAGCTTGTGGTGCGGCGCGTAATGGCTCGGGATGTCGAGCACGTGCGTTCCCGATGGCGCCTCGAACAGGCTCGGGCCGTCAACGAGGATGCCTGCCGCCATTCCCCAGGGCGCCGTTTGCTTGATGTCGTGCCCCGTCGCCGTCAGGGCGTCGCGCGTGTCGGCCGAAAGGGCAAAAGGCTCGACGGCGATCGATGCGGGCAGGCCCTGCGCGTGGAAGCGCGGCGCGTCGATGGCCTCCGCCAGCCCCATGCCGTGGTCGACGAGGTTGACGATGATCTCCAAAAGGGTCGTCACGATGCGCGAGCCGCCCGGGCTGCCCAGCACGAGAACCAGCTTGCCATCCCGCGTGACGATAGTGGGCGACATGGAACTGAGCGGCGTCTTGCCCGGGGCTACCGCATTGGCCTCACCTTGCACGAGGCCGAACATGTTGGCCGCGCCGGTTCTGATGGTGAAGTCGTCCATCTCATTGTTCATCAGGATGCCAGTGCGCCCGGCGACCCGTCGGGCACCGAACCAGCCGTTCAGGGTCGTGGTGACGGCGACCGCGTTACCGGCCGCGTCGGCGATGGAATAATGAGTCGTTTGGCGGCCCTCATCAGGCTGCGGGGCGACGGCCTGTGTGCTCGCCAGCTTGTCGGGGATGTCGGTGCGAAGCTTGGCGGCGTAATCCTTGCTGATGAGGCGGGCGACGGGGTTCTGCACGAAATCCGGATCGCCCAGCGCGCTATTCCGGTCGCGGAAGGCGAGCCGCATCGCCTCGGTCATCACGTGGACCTCGGCCGCCGAGTGGAACCCCATGCGGGTAAGGTCGTAACCGTCCAGAATGTTCAGCATCTCGCAAAGCCCGACGCCGCCCCCGCTCGGTGGCGGAGCGGTCTCGATCCTGAGGCCGCGATAGGTACAGCCGACGGTTGGATATTCGCGGACCTTGTAGTCGGTGAAATCCTTGGCCTGCAGGATGCCGCCGCCCGCCTGGCTCGCCGCGACGATCGCCTGGCCGATCGGACCCTCGTAAAAGGCCGTCGGTCCCGAGGCGCGAAAGGCTGCCCAGTCTGGAAGATCGTGGCGGCGGCGGGGTCCCGCGCCAATCCCTCGCGACCGAGCCGCAACAAGCCTGTGTCGCCGTCGTCCAGCACGAACCCGTCGCGCGCCAAGGCGATCGCCGGCCCCATCACGACCGCGCGCGACAAGCTGCCATAACGTTGCAGCGCGGCGTCGAGCCCGGCCACCGACCCCGGTACGCCGACTGCGAGCCAGCTGTCGGTGGAACGGTTTGGAACGATCTCGCCGTTCGCGTCGAGGAACATCGCGGCCGTCGCTCCGATCGGCGCCTTTTCGCGGAAGTCCAGGAAAGTGGTGCGTCCATCGGCGAAGCGGATCGTCATGAAGCCGCCGCCGCCGAGGTTGCCCGCCGCGGGGTAGACCACCGCCAGGGCATAGCCGACCGCCACCGCCGCATCGACCACGTTGCCGCCCGCCCTGAGGATCTGCAGGCCCGTTTCGGTCGCGAGGGACTGCGCCGAGACCACCATGGCATGGTCCGCGGCGACCGGGGCGGGGGTTGCCGCTTCCGCCGCCGCGCTCCCGGCGCTCAGAAGGAGGATCAGGGCGAGACGCTTCAAAACCAACGGAGGAGCCATGACCGACATCCCGAGCGACCCCGATCACGCCGGATCAATCGCGTGAGCGCCGCGTGCCGTGCAGCGGATCGGTTTCCAGCAAGGCATACAGGATATGGTCCTGCCA
>CALMOK010000090.1 GCA_937871825.1 uncultured Alphaproteobacteria bacterium | reverse complement strand
ACGCCGCCTTCGCTCGACGTCTCCCGATCGACCATGCCATCGCCGACCGTTGGATCAGGGGATCAGGCGATCGGCACGCAGCCGCTCGAACAACGCGTAGAAGGCGTCGTCGGTCGGCTGGTAGGCGTTGAATCCCAGGCGACGGCTCTTCGACATGTCGGTGACGACCTCGATCGGCCGGCCAAGGTCCGCATCGGTGTGCCAGGGCGAGGCGAGGCGGCCGAGATCGGGCTCAACCAATCCTTCGCGCGCCGCGATGGCGCGCCAAACGGGGGCATCCGCCGCCATCTGCTCTTCGAGGGGCATGACCCTGCCGTCGAACGGTGCCGGCTCGAGGCCGAACCAGTCCGCGAGGCGGCCCCACATCCAGCTCCAGCGGAAAACGTCGCCATCGACGACGTTGAACGCCTCGTTGGCGGCTTGCGGTGTCGTGGCGGCCCATAGCAGTTGCCGGGCCAGCAGCCGGGCGTCCGTCATGTCGGTGAGCCCGTTCCATTGCGCGACGGAACCTGGAAACCGGAACGGTCGCCGAAATTCCCTGCAGAGCGTGGCATAAACGGCCAGCGTGGTTCCCATGTTCATGGCATTGCCGACGGCTTTGCCGATCACCGTGTGGGGGCGGTGGACGCTCCAGGCGAAACTGTCCCGCTTGGCCGCGGCGAACACCTCGTCCTCCTGCGCATAGTAGAAGTTCTCGATGTCCAGCCGTCCCTGATCTTCGCGGAATGGCGTTTGCGGCAGCTTGCCTTTTCCGTAGGCCTCAAACGGGCCGAGGTAATGTTTCAGTCCGGTCACAAGGGCGACGTGACGCGTCGTGCCGCCCTGGCGCAAGCCGTCGAGGAGGTTGCGCACCATGGCGGAATTGACGCGGATGTTCTCCGCTTCGCTGGCCTGCCGCAGCCAGGTCGTGATGAACACCGCATCCGGCCGGAGCTTCGACAAGGTCGACGCCGTTTCGTTCGGGTCCTGCAAGTCGGCCACCACCGGTATCACGCCCGGCTGCGGCGTCGGCCGCCGCGCCAGCCCCTGCACGGACCAGCCCTGTTCAACGAGGAGCGCCGCCGTCGCGTTGCCGACGATCCCGCTTGCCCCGACCACCAATGCCGTTTTGGGCATCTTCGAGCCTCCATGTTCGTTCGGAAGACGAGCTAGGCCGCGCCGCGGCGCCTGTCCAGACCGATCGACCGATCGGTGTCGGGTGCTTCCGGCCGACAGCGTGGCCGTTGTCGTCGGCACCGGTCCGGCGCCGGCCGCTGGAGCGCAATCGTCGGGTGGTGCGCTGAACCCGATTGACAGGCCAACGGCAAACCGTAATATGCATGAAAAATCGCTTGTGAATATTTAATCAAGCGTCGAGGGGGGCAGTAGTGGCCGTTGAACACCGCATAGCAACGCCGCACCGTGAAGGATCCGGGCCTGCGCCGCTCATCTTGCGCGCGGTGACGCCGACCTTCCAGCCGACCACCGTTGAGGAGGACCTGCGCAAGATCGCCGCAACCGTCCGGCTCAAGATCGTCAAAACGATCGCCCTGGCGGGTCTCGGGCATGTCGGTGGCGACCTGTCGGTGACCGACATCCTGACGGCGCTCTACTTCGCGGTGCTCGACGTCGACCCCGCCGATCCCACCAAACCCGAACGGGACCGTTTCATCCTGTCCAAGGGCCATTGCGCGGCGGCTTTCTACAGCGTGCTGGCGCTGCGCGGCTTCTTCGATCCCGAGGCGGTGGACACGTTCATGAAGCCGCTTTCGCCGCTGAACGGGCATCCCAACCGTCGCAAGATCCCCGGCGTCGAAGCCAATACCGGCCCGCTCGGGCACGGCCTGCCCATCGGCCTCGGGGCCGCCATCGGGGCGAAGCTTTCCGGCCAGTCCTGGCGCACCTTCGTGGTCGTCGGCGACGGCGAGTTGCAGGAGGGCTCCAACTGGGAAGCCGCCATGGCGGCCGGTCATCGCGGCCTCGACAACCTCACGGTGATCGTCGACCGCAACCGGTTCCAGCAGGGTGCCGGAACGGAAGCCACCAACCGGCTCGAGCCACTCGCCGACAAGTTCCGCGCCTTTGGGTGGGACGCCGTCGACGTCGACGGGCATGATGTGGCCGCGTTGCATGTCCTCCTGGCGGCGAAGGGCGGCGACAAGCCGCGCGCCATCATCGCCAAAACCTACAAGGGTCGCGGCGTGTCGTTCATGGAGAACCTCGTCGACTGGCACCACAAGGTGCCGAGCGCCGAGCAGGTCGAGATCGCCCTCAAGGAACTGACCCGATGAGCGCCGCCGAAGCCCCTCGCGTCGCGGGAAGCGTCGAAACCTTCGACTGCCGCGTCGCCTTCGCCGACGAGGTGATCAAGCTGGCCCGGGCCGACGAGCGGATCGTCGTCGTGTGCAACGACAGCGTCGGTTCGTCCAACATGGGTGCCTTCCAGAAGGAATTCCCCGACCGGCTGGTCAACGTGGGTATCGCCGAGCAGAACATGGTCGGCGTCGGGGCCGGCCTCGCCAACGCGGGGATGATCCCCTTCGTTTGCGCCGCCGGGCCGTTCCTCACCGGCCGCGCGACCGAGCAGATCAAGGCCGACTGCGCTTACTCGCAATATCCCGTCGTGCTGTGCGGGATGTCCCCCGGCATGGCCTATGGGGAACTCGGCCCGACCCACCATTCGATCGAGGACTTCGCCTGGATGCGGGCGATCGCCGAACTCACCATCATGGCACCCGTCGACCCGGCCGAAACGCGGCAGGCCGTGCAATGGGCCGCCCAGGCCGGCAAGCCGGTCTACATGCGGGTCGCCCGCTTCAAGGTCCCGGCGGTCACCGGCGCGGAACACAAGTGGGAGCCCGGCAAGATTTCCACGCTGCGGGACGGTGGCGACGTCACCCTGGCGGCCATCGGCACCATGGTGTCGAGGGCCATCGAGGCCGCCGACCTGCTGGCCAGGGAGGGGATCGCGGCGCGCGTGCTCAACGTGTCCACCCTGAAGCCCTTGGACGAGGAAACCATCCTCAAGGCCGCGCGCGAAACCGGCCGCATCGTCACGGCCGAGGAAGCCGTTTCCACGGGCGGCCTCGGCGGGGCCATCGCGGAACTCGTGTCCCAGCACCATCCCGTGCCGATGCGCATCCTCGGTGTCCCCGGCTTCGCCCCGACCGGCGACACGCAGTTCCTGCTGGACCACTTCGGGCTGAACGTCGAGGGTCTGGCGAAGGCGGCGCGCGACCTCATGGGCACGAGGTCGCGGCCATGACGTCGCCGCTCGTTCTCGGCATCGATCAGGGCACGAGCTCGACCAAGTGCCTGCTCGTCGACGCTGCCGGAACGGTTGTGGCCCAGGGACAAGCGCCGCTGTCCGAGTCCCATCCGCAACCCGGGTGGGTGGAGCAGGACGCCGGGGCGATCTGGGCCAGCGTGCAGGCCGCGGTCCGCGATTGCGTGTCGCCGGCCCAGGCCGAAGCGGTGGTCGCGGTTGGCCTCAGCACGCAGCGGGAATCCGTGGTGGCCTGGGATCGGGAAACCAGCCGGCCGCTGTCGCCCGTCCTGTCCTGGCAGGACAGGCGCACCACGCCGATGGCATCGGCGATCGGCACCCCGGCCGTGCTCGACCGCGTGCGGACCCTCAGCGGCTTGCCGCTTGATCCGATGTTCTCGGCCCTCAAGGCCCGATGGATCCTGGACGCCATCGACCCCGACCGCGCCAGGGCCTCTGCCGGCTCCCTGTGCATCGGAACCATCGACAGCTGGATTATGAGCCGTTTCGGCGGCGCGCCCTTGATCGAGGCCGGCAACGCCTCCCGCACGCAACTGCTCGACGTGGATCGTGCGGCGTGGAGCCATGAGCTCCTCGAGATCTTCGGCATTCCCTTGGCGGTTCTGCCCGCCGTGGTCCCCTCGAACGGTCCGTTTCCGGCCGTGCGGGGTCTCGCGCCATTGCCTGACGGCGTGCCGCTTCGCGCCGTGATGGCGGATTCCCACGCGGCGCTGTTCGGCCACGGGGCCAAGCGCCCCGGCGACGTGAAGGCGACGCAGGGCACGGGGTCCTCCGTGATGGGCCTCGTCGCCACGGGCGCCCGGCTCGACCCCGGCGTGTGCAAGACCATCGCCTGGTCGATCGATGGCGTGGTTCACGCCGCCGAGGGCAACATCCGTGCGGCCGGCTCCACCCTCCGCTGGGTCGCCGGCATCCTGAACACGACGGTTGACGACCTGATGGGGCTTGCGCGAGGCGCGGACAGCGAGGGCGTGTCACTGGTTCCAGGCTTCAACGGGCTCGGCGCGCCCTGGTGGGACGACGGGGCAGTCGGCCTGCTTACGGACGTCACGCTCGGCACCTCGCGCGCCGCGATCGCCCGCGCGGCCCTGGACAGCATCGCCCATCAGATCGCCGATGTGGTCGAAGCCATCGACCGCGGGCCGGATGCCGTCACCCGGTTGTTCGTCGACGGCGGCCCGACCCGCAACGATCAACTGATGCAGACCGAGGCCGACCTGATCGGTCGCCCGATTCTTCGCGGCGCGACGGCCGAGCTTTCCGCGATCGGCGTGATCCATCTCGCGGGCCTCGATGCGGGTTTGTGGACCGAGAGCGAACTCGCCGAGCGCCAGCAGGAGCGCGAAGTGTTTCGACCCCGGATGGCGGACAGCGCGCGGCTGGCCGCCCGCCAACACTGGCGTCGAGCGGTCGACCGATCGCGTCACCGCGCGTCGGACCCGGCACGCCATCCAGTGGCGGCCTGAACGCGGCGAAGACCGCGCGTTGAGCAAGGGAGGGATGGGAATGACCGTACAAACCAAGCATCCGGCCGGCGCCGTTCCGCGCTTCAAGGTCGATCTCACCGGCGGCGTCTGGGGGCCGTTGATCGGGCTGATCGCGCTCTGTGTCTTCTTCGCCTTCAAGGCGCAGCACTTCTTCACGCTGCAGAACGCCATCATCATCTTCGACCAAGTGACGGTCTACGGCATCCTGGCGATCGGCATGACGCTGGTCATCATCACCGGCGGCATCGATCTGTCGGTCGGCTCGGTGTTGGCCTTTTCGGCCATGACCACCGGTTGGCTGTTCTCGATCGTGGGCATGCCCTTCGTCCCGGCGCTGTTCTGCGGCATCGCGATCGGCGGGGTGGCGGGGCTCGCCTCGGGTTTGCTCGTGACCTACGCGCGGCTGCCGCCCTTCATCGCGACCCTCGCCACGATGACCATCACGCGCGGCCTCGCCAACAAATACACGGACGGCAACGTGGTGTCGGGTTGGCCGGACGCGCTCAACACCCTCAACACCTACCGGCACTTCGGCGTGATCACGGCCACGACGGCCTTCTTCCTGCTGCTGGTGATCGCCACCTGGGCGTTTTTGAAATACCGGCCGGCCGGCCGCAACCTTTACGCGATCGGCGGCAATCCCGAGGTCGCCCGCCTCGCCGGCATCCCGGTGCGCTTCTACCTCGTCGGCGTTTATGTCGTGGCCGGCGGCCTGTCGGCCATCGCCGGCATGGCCAACGCCGCACGGCTGCAAACCTCGCAGCCCTACGATGGTCTCGGCTACGAGCTCACCGCCATCGCCGCCGTGGTGATCGGCGGGGCGAGCCTGTCGGGCGGCGTCGGCAGCATCGGGGGCACATTGATCGGCGTGCTGATCATCGGCGTGCTCAACAGCGGCCTCAGCCAGATCGGCGCCCAGACCTACGACAAGGACGTGATCATCGGCGTGATGATTGCGGCGGCGGTCGCCTTCGACACCCTTATCCGGCGTCGCCGGTAAACGAGATCGGGCCGGCGCGACGCCGCCGCCCGGTAAACCAGCAAAACCACAGAAAACCCGTGAGGAAACACCATGCGTAGACGTACTCTGATGCTCGCCGCCACACTCGCCCTGGCGGCTTCCCCCTTGGCGCTCGGCGCGGCCCGCGCCGCCGAGCCCGTGAAGATCGGCCTCGCGGTCGCCAACCTGCAGGCCGACTTCTTCAACCAGATCAAGCAATCGGTGGAAAAGAACGCCAAGGAGATGGGCGTCACCGTTGTCACGGTGGACGCCAAGGGCGACGGCGCCACCCAGGTGAGCCAAATCCAGGATCTCGTGAACCAGAAGGTCCAGGCGCTCATCTACATTCCGGCCGGCGCCGCGGCCGCGGCCGTCCCGGTCAAGACCGCCAAGGCGGCCGGCATCCCCGTGGTGGCGGTCGACCGCAACCCGGCCGACGCGCCCGGCGACACCTTTATCGCCACCAACTCCGTGGTGGCCGCCAAGGCGCTCGGCGACTACGCCTGCAAGCAGACCGGCGGCAAGGGCGTGCTCGCCGTCATCCAGGGCCAGATCGGCACCACCCCCGAGCAGGACCGCGACAAGGGCTTCAAGGAAGCTATGACGGGCTGCCCCGGCGTCAAGGAAGTCGCCCGCGAAGCCTCCAAGATGTGGATGAAGGACGAGGGCTTCAACATCGCCCAGAACATGCTGCAGCGTGATCCGACCATCAACATCTTCTTCGGCCGGGCCGACGCCCTGGCTCTCGGGGCCGCGCAGGCCGCCAAGGCGGCGGGCGGCGACCATAAGGTCTACGTGTTTGGCTTCGACGGCGACCTCGCCGGCCTGAAAGCCGTCAAGGACGGCACGCTCGACGGCACGATGACCCAGCGCACCCAGTTCATGGGCAAGCTCGCCCTGCAGTCCGCGCTCGACCTCGTCGCCGGCAAGACGGTGCCGGCCGAACAGTTGCAGGATGCCGCCCTGACCACGAAGGAGAACGTGGACGGCTACATCGCCAACCATCCCTGATCGGAAACCTCCACCACGGTGCGGACGATCGCGCACCGTGGTGGGACTGCGAGAAAACCGTCGTCCGCCGAGGCGGACGACGCGGGTTGCCGACCGGGAGGGCTCCATGTCGAACGCCGATACCCCCAATGTGGCCGAAGGGCTGTCCATCCGCGGGATCACCAAGCGCTACGGGCCGATCACGGTCCTGCGCGACGTCGACCTCGACGTGAAGCCCGGTGAGGTCGTGGCGCTGCTCGGCGAGAACGGGGCTGGAAAATCCACCGTCTCCTCGATCATCGCCGGCCTGGTGCCGCCCACGGCGGGCACCATGACCTGGAACGGCCAGCCCTACGCGCCCACGAGCCCCGCCGACGCCCTGCGCCGGGGAATCGGCCTCATCCACCAGGAGATGCGCCTCCTGCCGGACCTGTCCATCGCCGAAAACGTCTTCGTGGGCCGGCTGCCCACCAGGAACGGTCGCGTCGACCGGGCCGGCATGGCGCGCCGCGCGGCCGAGAACCTGCATAGCCTGGGGCTGGACGTGTCGCCCGCCACCCTCGTGGGCGCGTTGCGGGTGGCCGCCCAGCAGCAGGTCGAGATCGCCAAGGCGCTCACGCTCAACGCCCGCTTCCTGATCTTCGACGAGCCGACGGCGGCGCTGGGCGGGGAGGAAACCGACAATCTGTTCGCGCAGATCGAGCGGTTGAAGCGCGCCGGCATGGGGTTCATCTACATCAGCCACCGCCTGGACGAGATCGCCCGCATCGCCGATCGCGTGGTGGTTCTGCGGGACGGGCAGAAGGTTGGCAGCCACGCCACCGCCCAGGTGCCGGTGAAAACGCTGGTTGAAGCCATGGTGGGCCGCTCGCTCGACCGCATGTTCCCCACCATCGAGCCGCTGAACGGCCGGGAAATCCTGCGCGTGGAGGGCCTGACCTCGCCCGATGGGACGTTCAGCGACGTTTCCTTTTCCGTAAAGGCCGGCGAAGTGTTCGGCATCGCCGGCATCGTCGGCGCGGGACGGACCGAGTTGATGCGGGCCATCGCGGGCGCCGACCCGATCGCGTCGGGCACCATCACGGTTGAGGGCAGGCCGCTCGCCCCCAGAAGCCCGGCCGACAGTCTCGCGGCAGGAATCGTCCTCGTGCCGGAAGACCGCAAGGCGCAGGGCCTCGTGCTGGAACATACGATCGGGGACAATATCGCGCTCGGCAACTATCCCCGGGTGGCGCCGAACGGGTTCGTCACGCCGGGCGCCGTCCGGCGCTTCGCGGACGCGAACATCCGCCGCTTCGGCATCAAGGGCCGGGCCGGGCAGCCGGCCAACCACCTGTCGGGCGGCAATCAGCAGAAGGTGGTGCTGGCCAAGAGCATCGCCCGCCAACCCAGGATCGTCATCCTGGACGAGCCGACGCGCGGCATCGACGTGGGGGCGCGGGCGCAGATCTACGACGTGATCGCCGGGCTCGCGCGGGAAGGTCTCGCCGTGATCGTGGTCAGCTCGGATCTCGACGAGGTTTTGGGCCTGTCGCATCGGGTCATGGTGCTGAGCCGGGGCACCAACCGGGGCATTCTGGACCACACGCAGGCGAACCGCATTTCCGTGATGGAACGGGCGACGCACTGAACGGGACGCGAAGGAGCGCGAACGACATGGAACTCTTCAGTCTGGGCAAGCAGGTGGCCCTGGTCACGGGCGCGGGCAGCGGCATCGGTCAGCGCCTCGCCATCGGCCTCGCCGAGGCGGGGGCGGATGTCGCCTGCTTCGACCTGCCGGGATCGCCCGGCATCGCCGCCACGCTCGCGGCCATCGAGGGCCATGGCCGACGCGGCGTCGCGCTTGCCGGCAACGTCACGGAAGCCGGGGATCTCACCAAGGCGGTGGCGGACGCCGAGGCGGCGCTGGGACCGCTCGAACTCGCGGTGAATTGCGCCGGCATCGCCAATGCGGCGCCGGCCGAGGACATGCCGCTGGCCCAGTGGCAGCGCATGCTCGACATCAACCTGACGGGCGTGTTCCTGTCCTGTCAGGCCGAAGCCAGGGTGATGCTTCCGCGCAAGCGCGGAGCCATCGTCAACATCGCCTCCATGTCGGGCTCGATCGTCAACCGCGGCATCCTGCAGGCGCATTACAACACCTCCAAGGCCGGCGTCGTGCACCTCAGCAAGTCGCTGGCGATGGAGTGGGTGGGCCAAGGGTTGCGCGTCAACGCCATCAGCCCCGGTTACACCTCCACCCCCATGAATCTCCGGCCCGAGGTCGCCGAGCAGGTCAAGCGCTTCGAAAGCGAGACCCCCATGGGTCGCATGGCGGGCGTCGACGAAATGGTCGGGCCCGTGATCTTCCTGCTCAGCCGCGCGGCCTCCTTCGTGACGGGCGTCGACCTGCTCGTCGACGGCGGCTTCGAGTGCTGGTGAGGACGGCCGCGAAAACCGTTCGGAAGGCCTGCGTCGCTGCTCCGCGCAGAACCCCATGCTCGCTTGAGACTGGGCGCCAATGCGCTAAAGCTCGTGACGCTTCCCGATCCCGGCGAGGTGCAACACGGCGATCAAGCGGAACCACGATGTCCAGGGCCGACGATCTGCGCCTGATTACCCGCATCGCCCAGATGTATCACATCGAGCAGCGCAAGCAGGCCGAGATCTCCGAGGCCCTGCACATCCCGCAGGCGCGGATCTCGCGCCTCCTCAAGCGCGCGATCGACGAGAACATCGTGCGCATCTCCATCTCGCCGCCGCCGGGCGTGTTCGCCGACCTCGAAGCCAGTCTTCGCGATCGTTACAGGATCGACCAGGTGATCATCGCCGAGAGCGTCAGCGAAAGGGAGGAGTCGGTGATCGCCGCCATCGGCGACGCCGCCGCCCATTTCGTCGAGACCACGGTCGCCGACGACGAGGTGATCGGCATGTCGTCGTGGAGTTCCTCGCTCCTGCGCATGGTGGATTCGATCACGCCGCTGAAGCGCGTCCGGGCCTCCAAGGTCGTGCAGATCCTGGGCGGCATCGGCAGCCCCGCGGTGCAATCGCACGCCCAGCACCTCGTGATGCGCATGGCCCAATTGACCGGCGCCACCGCGCAGTTCCTGCCCGCGCCGGGCGTGGCGGGCTCGCCCGAGAGCCACAAGGTGCTCCTGAAGGACCCCTTCGTGTCCGAAACGCTCGACTGCTTCTCGCGCCTGACCCTCGCCCTGGTGGGCATCGGGGCGATGACCCCGTCCAAGATGCTCGCCAATTCGGGCAATGCCTTCACCCGGGAAGAGCTCGACGACCTCGCCGCCCAGGGCGCGGTGGGCGACATGGGCCTGCGCTTCTTCGATGCCGCCGGCACCCCCGTCATCACGCCGCTGAACGATCGCGTGATCGGCATTTCGCTCGCCGAGGTGAAAGCGGCGCGCCGCGTCGTGGCCGTGGCGGGCGGCGCCCGCAAAACGGCCGCGATCCGCGCCGCCCTGGCGGGCGGCTACGTCGACGTCCTCATCACCGACTTCCTGACGGCGGAGCGCCTGCTGGTGCCCGGCGCCGGACAGTCTTCCAATCGATGACATCAGTTAAGGAAGCCACACCGTGCCCGCAGCGACCTCGACACGTTTCACCGGCAAGACCGTCGTGATCACCGGCGCCAGCCGCGGCATTGGCGCCGCCATCGCGCGCCGCTTCGCCCGCGAAGGCGCCTCGGTGCTGGTGAGCGCCAACGAGCCGCGCGTCGAGGAGGTCGCCGCCGCCATCGAGGCGGAAGGCGGTCAAGCCGCGAGCTTCGTCGGGGACGTGAGCGACAAGGCCAGCGTCGTCGCGCTCTACGATGCCGCCGAGGCGGCGTTCGGCCGGGTGGATATTTCGGTGCAGAACGCCGGCGTCATCACCATCGCCACGATCGAGGCCATGACGGAGAGCGAGTGGGACAAGGTCATGGACGTGAACACCAAGGGGGTGTTCCTGTGCTGCCAGGAAGCGATCCGGCGCATGCGCAAGCACGGCGAAGGCGGCCGCTTGATCAACACGGCTTCCGGCCAGGCCCGGCAGGGCTTCATCTACACGCCCCACTACGCCGCCTCGAAGTTCGGTGTCGTGGGCATCACGCAGAGCCTCGCCAAGGAAGTCGCCAAGGAAGGCATAACGGTGAACGCCTTTTGTCCGGGCATCATCGAAACCGACATGTGGGCGTATAACGACGAGGCTTGGGGCAAGCTGCTCGGGACCTACGAGCCCGGCGAACTGATGGCCGAATGGGTCCGCAACATTCCCATGGCCCGCGCCGGATCGGGGGAGGACGTGGCGGGGCTCGTCGCCTTTTTGGCAAGTGAGGACGCCACCTACATCACCGGGCAGACCGTCAACGTCGACGGCGGGTTGATCATGTCCTGATCGACGAGTCGGAAGGATGACGGTTTCAGCCGTGAGCAGAACCTTGAGGATCAGGACCCTCGGCGCCCTCGCGTGGTATACGCCGTCAAGGCTGGTCACGACCGCCCTCGGGCCCGCGCTTCCTTTCGCCGGTCATTCTCCGCAGAATCAGGCTCGAACCCAACGGAATGACGATCTATTTCACGGCCGACACCCACTTCGGCGATTCCCACATCCTCCGCCAGCGGGGAGCCGTGTTCGCCTCGATCGTCGATCACGACGAAGAACTGATCGCCCGCTGGAACGCCACCGTGGCTCCGGCGGATGAAATCTGGCACCTGGGCGATTTCGCCGCCAACGCCAGCCGGGAACATTGCGCCGCGGTGTTCGCCCGCCTCAACGGGGTGAAGCACCTGGTGCGCGGCAACCACGATAGCAATCGTGTGCTGAACCTTCCCTGGGCCGACGCGCCGACCGAAAGCCGTCGCCTGATGCTGCGCGACGAGAACGGCGCCGAGTGGTCGCTCCATCTTGCCCACTACGCCCATCGGGCTTGGCCGGGCTTGTGGCGCGGCGCCCGGCATCTTTATGGGCACACGCATGCCTCCCTGGCGGACACGACACGATCCTGCGACGTCGGCGTCGATGCGTGGAACTACCGTCCGGTGAACCTGGCGGACATCCTCGCCCGCCAGGAGGCCGCCACCATCATGCCGGAAGAACTCCAGCGCGACGCCGCGTGGCCAGGTCCGGCAACCAGCCCCGAAAATTTCGGTTGACGACGAACGGTCACGCGTTCCCGTCGTCGGCGAGCAATGGCTGGAACCGGCCGTGGCCGTGGACGAGGGACGCGCGCGCGTGTCCCGGACCCAGGGTGGCCGACAGGACGCGGCCGAGGATGATGCCGTGACCATGGCGCTCGATGATCGCATCGACGGTGCAGTCGATCACCGCCAGCGCTCCGCTGAGGCCTGACGCGCCCGAGCCGAGTTCGTCCCACTCGGCGGCTTCACGGGAGCCGTGCTCGTCGTTCACCTGCTCCGGGCCACGCGCGGCAGCTTCGGCGAGATGACGGGTGCGCCGGACATCACGGCCCATATCGAGACGGTCGCCGGGGATCTCGTCGCGGACCGTCCCGCGTCGGATTGATCCGAACCGATGGGGTCGGCATTCCCGAGCGGCTTCAGGGCCGGGGACAGGTCCTTCGCGCCTTTGTCGCACCCCTCTTGGCGAGGGAGGACGGGTGGGTGACGGAAAACTCTTTGATGTCCGTGGCGGCACTCTGTAATCGATCGTTCTTGGACGAGATGCTCGCCGACGACCCAAGGGTCAGCAACAATGATGGACGTCGGTGAAATCCTGGCCGTGGGGCTTGTGGGCCTGGGAACGACCTCCTCGTCGATGGCGGGCGCCGCCATTGGGCTTTACCTGCCCTTGTCCAAGCGGCTGCTGGCCTGCCTCCTCGCCTTTGCGGCCGGAGCGCTGATCAGCGCCCTGGCGATCGACCTTGGCTACCAGGGCGCGATCGACCTGCGCCATTCGGCCTTTTCCGGCCGGTCGGCCTGGGCCGTGGTTGGCGGCGGCTTCGCCGTCGGGGCGATCATCTACTATGTGGCGTCGAGGTTCCTCGAAAAACGGGGCGCGGCGGTTCGTTCGCCGACCAAGTTCCGGGAATATGCCCTCGAGCGAAAGAAGAAGGAAAGCCGCACCCTCATCCGGCTGCTGGCCAAGTGCGACCTGCTGCGCCACCTCCCCGCAGAGGAGATCGAAGACATCCTCCAGATGGTGAACACCGTCCACCTGTCGGCCGGTGAAACGCTGTTTCGCGTCGGCGACCCCGGCGATGCCCTGTTCATCGTGGCGGCGGGGACCGTCGAGGTGTCCTCCGAGGCCGGAAGCCTCCTCGCCAGCCTCGGGGAAGGACAAGCGTTCGGCGAGATGGCCCTGATCGGCGGCGGCGGTGTCCGCACCGCGAGCGTGCGGGCGGCGGGCGGGGTCGACCTGCTCAGGATCGATCGCGCCGAGTTCGACAGCATGGTCGAGTCCGACCCTCAGCTCGCCACCGCGGTGCAACAGCTCAGCCACGACCGCGCGCTGAAGAACCTCACCCGGGGCGGACCGAACCCCGGCCGGTGGGCGCGGGTCGCCAGTGGCAACCTGCAGAACGTCAGTCGGGCGGACGTCGCCAAGCTGCTCACCAAGGCCGGCGACGGCGCCGGCATGGCCATCATCTTCGGAAACGTCCTTGATACCATTCCCGGCTGCTTGGTGATCGGGGCGAAATTCCATGGCTTCGCGAGCCTGTCGCTAACCTTGATGCTTGGCATGTTCCTCGGCGGCATCCCGGAGGCGGCCGCCAGCGCGGCGATCCTGACGCGGGCGGGATACCGACCCGGCAAGATCTTCGCCCTCTGGTCGACCGTGCTGCTCGCCGGACTTCTGGCCGCGGTCGCCGGCAAGCTCTTCATCGGCGACCCGCATTCGCTGGCGGCGATCTTCTGCCAGGCGATCGCCGGGGGCGCCGTGCTCGCCCTGGTGGCCCATGCCATGATCCCGGACGCGATACACGAGGGCGGATCGCTCGTCGTGCTGCCGACGGTGGCCGGCTTTTTGTTCGCG
>CALMOK010000089.1 GCA_937871825.1 uncultured Alphaproteobacteria bacterium | reverse complement strand
GGGTTCCGCGCGTCGTTGCGTTGTCGCCGGAAGCCGAGCCCGCCAAGGTGGCCGATCTCAAGGTTTCGCTGATGGCGGCGCTGAACCGCTGCACGCCACTTCACTTTACACCCGCGCTCGGCAATGCGATTGCCGGGCAGATCTTCGCCATCCGTTTCGTTCAACAAGGATAAGTCACCATGGCCGACGCACAGCAGACCCTGACGCTTGAAACCACCAAGGGGCCGGTCGTCATCCGTCTCCGCCCCGACCTCGCCCCCAAGCATGTGGAGCGGATCACGCAACTCGCCAACGAGCATTTCTACGACGGGGTTGTGTTCCACCGTGTGATCGAGGGCTTCATGGCCCAGACGGGCGATCCGACCGGCACTGGGGCGGGCGGCTCCAAGCTGCCCAACCTGTCGGCCGAGTTCAACAACGCGAAGCACGTGCGCGGCACCTGCTCGATGGCGCGGGCGCAAAGCCCCAATTCGGCTAACTCGCAATTCTTCATCTGCTTCGGCGATGCGGGCTTCCTTGACAAGCAGTACACGGTCTGGGGCGAGGTCGTGTCCGGCATGGAAAATGTCGACAAGATCAAGCGCGGCGAGCCGGTTCGCGACCCCGACCAGATCACCACCGCCCGCGTGAACTGACGCCGGGATCGACCGACAGCCAGATGCGCGTCGACGCCTTCGATTTCGAGCTGCCAGCCGAGGCGATCGCGCTGCATCCGGTCAACCCGCGCGACGAGGCTCGCCTGCTCGTCGTGCGGCCCGGTTCTGACAGCGTCCTTCTTGCTGACGAGCAGGTAAGGGCGTTGCCGGACCTGCTCGCCACCGGCGACGTGCTCGTGGTCAACGACACGCGGGTGATCCCCGCCCGGCTCCTGGGCGAGCGACGGCGCGAGACCACTTCGGCGCGCATCGAGGCGACCTTGCACAAACGCGAAGGTGACTCACGCTGGCGTGCCTTTGTTCGTCCCGCCAAGAAACTGGTGGTTGGCGAGGTCGTCCATTTCCACGCGGACGGTGTGGCGACGGTTCTTGAGGCCGAGGTGCTCGACAAGAGCGAGAGCGGGGAGGTTCTGTTCGGTTTTCGCCGGTCCGGTGCCGAACTCGACGCTGCGATCGCGACGGTCGGCACCATGCCTCTGCCACCCTATATCGCCGCGCGTCGGTCGCGGTCGGCTACCGATGACGCCGATTACCAGACCATGTTCGCCCGCGATCCCGGGGCGGTCGCGGCGCCCACCGCCGGCCTGCACTTCACGCCCGACCTGACCGCCTCGCTCGAGCGGCGCGGCATCGCGGTTTGCCGCGTGACGCTGCATGTCGGGGCAGGGACCTTTCTGCCCGTCAAGGCCGAGGACACGGCCGACCACGTGATGCACGCCGAATGGGGCGAAGTCGGCATCGAGGCCGCGGCCGTCCTCAACGCGGCGCGGGCCGCCGGCGGCCGCATCGTCGCCGTCGGCACGACCTCCCTGCGCATCCTGGAGTCCTCCGCCGCGATCGACGGCACGATCGCGCCTTTCTCGGGCGACACGTCGATCTTCATCACACCGGGCTACCGCTTCCGCGCCGTCGACCTGCTGATGACCAATTTTCACCTTCCCCGGTCGACCTTGTTCATGCTGGTCGCCGCCTTCTCGGGCCTTTCCACCATGCAGGACGCTTACCGCCACGCCGTGCGGGCCGGCTATCGCTTTTATTCCTATGGCGATGCCAGCCTGTTGTTTCCTGCGGCTATCGAGTCCGGCGCCGCGTGAACGAGGCGTTTTCCTTCGCCCTGCACGCGACGTCGGGTGCGGCCAGGACCGGCGAAATCCTCAACCCGCGCGGGGTGATCCGCACGCCCGCCTTTATGCCGGTCGGTACGGCCGGCACCGTCAAGGCCATGTATCCCGGGCAGGTCCGGGACCTCGGCGCCGACATCGTGCTCGGCAACACCTACCATCTCATGCTGCGCCCCGGCGCGGAACGCGTGGCAACGCTCGGCGGCCTGCACGCGATGATGAACTGGCCGCACCCGATCCTTACCGATTCGGGGGGCTTTCAGGTCATGTCGTTGGCCAAGCTGCGCAAGCTGGACGAAACGGGCGTGACGTTCCAGTCCCACCTCGACGGCAGCCGCCATGTCCTCACGCCCGAACGGTCGATGGAGATCCAGCGCCTGCTCGGGTCGGATATCCAGATGCAACTCGACGAATGCGTGCGGCTGCCAGCCTCGCGGGAAGACATCGAGCGCGCCATGCGGTTGTCGCTGCGCTGGGCGGAGCGGTCGAAGCGGGCCTTCGGTGACCAGCCCGGCCGCGCGATCTTTGCCATCGTGCAGGGGGGTGACGTGCCCGAACTCCGGGTGGAAAGCGCGACCGCGTTGGCCACCATGGGTTTTCTCGGCTACGCCGTGGGTGGCTTGGCGGTGGGCGAGCCACAAGACGTCATGCTGGCGATGATCGAGGCCGTGGCCCCGCATCTGCCGGTCGATAAACCACGCTACCTGATGGGCGTCGGCACGCCCGACGACCTCCTCGAGTCGGTGCGGCGCGGGATCGACATGTTCGATTGCGTCATGCCGACCCGGGCCGGGCGCCACGGCCTCGCCTACACGCGTTTCGGTAAGATCAACCTGCGCAATGCCAGGCACGCCGACGACCCGCGCCCGCTGGACGCATCCTCCGCCTGCCCAGCCACCAGCGGCTATTCTCGCGCCTACCTGCACCACCTCGTCAAATCGGGAGAGATCCTGGGGATGATGCTGCTGACCTGGAACAACCTCGCCTATTATCAGGCGCTGATGGGCGGCATGCGCGGCGCCATCCAGGAAAACCGCTTCTCCGATTTCGCCGGCGAGGTCATAGAT
>CALMOK010000088.1:7625-21691 GCA_937871825.1 uncultured Alphaproteobacteria bacterium | reverse complement strand
GTCCCCCCGGCCGGCTTGCCCGACGCCGTTGACCCGCAACCCGATGTCGCCCCTAAGCCGCCGCCGCCCAAGCCCAAACGCGTCGTCCGGGCCTCCCCCAGGCCGCCTGACGATGGGCTCGACCACCGGCAACCGGTACAAAGCTTCTTCCCGACCACCAATTATTCGTCCGAACCCGCCCCCTACAATCCCAAGGGGTCGACCCGGTGATCACGTCGCCGGCTTGAGGATCGACAACGCGGTGGTGCCGTCGACCGAGGTGCCGGCTCCCCAAGGATCGAAGCGGGCCTCCTTCGCGGTCGCGACCGCGAGCCGCGCCCGGTAGTCCGCCCTGGGGATCTCGACGGCGCCGAGCCGCGCCAGGTGGGGCGTGATGAACTGCGTGTCGAGCAGCAGGAACCCGCCGGCGACCAGGCGGGCCGCGAGATGGACGAGGCAGACCTTGGAGGCGTCGGTCGCCCGGTGGAACATGCTTTCACCGAAAAAGGCCGCCCCGATCCGCAGGCCGTAAAGCCCGCCGACCAACTTGCCGCCCCGGTAGGCCTCGACCGTGTGAGCCTGCCCCCGGGCGAACAGCGTCCCGAACAGTTCTCGGATGCGATTGTTGATCCAGGTACTCGGGCGATCATCCGCGACGGCGGCGCAGCCCTCGATGACACCTTGGAAATCGCGGTCCGCAACCACGTCGTAAATATCGGAGCGCACCGTCTTGGCGAGGCTCTTCGATATCACGAGCCCGTCCAGCGGGAACACGCCGCGCCGTTCAGGGTCGACCCAGAAGATTTCCTCGTCCCGCGCCGTCTCGGCCATGGGGAACAAGCCGATCGAATAGGCGCGGAGCAGCACGTCGGGCGTGATAAGGGGTGGTTTGAAGCGGGACATGGCGCAGGGTCGGGCCTGCTTTTGTTGCCGTCAAGGGAACGATCGGCCAGCCGGGCGCTACCAGGCGGCGACGCTCGTCGACTTTCGACGCAACAGGGTCCGTCCGTAATCCCGAAGCCGGATGACGTCCCGGAGGACCACGGAGCGCGAAGTCGCGCCGGGGCCGCCTGCGTGCCGCTGGATGGCCGAGGTCGGGCCCTCGCAATCAATGTTCCACCCGAAGCTCGAAGGAATGTGTTTGGCGTTCATCAACCAGCCGCTCATGGCAAATCTCCTGCCCTCCAATCCTGCATCCCGCTTGTTGCATCCCGGCTGAATCCGGTCGAGAGCAAATGATGAATTTACGGTAGCCATGATTTTGAGCCGCCGGCGTTGGCCGCCACGACGTGCCGCCAAGGCTCGCCGCCCCCGACGCCGTTGTCACGATTGCCAGGGCCGCCCTCGTCACTTAGATCAGTGGTCGATCACCAGATGCCCTTGGCAAGCGCCCGGACGGCTTCGCGGCGCCGCCTGACATCGCCCGGGTTGAAGCGGCGCACACGAAAGATGATCACGATGCAGAACCCCGCCACGCTCATCGACGTCGAGCCCGGCCATCACGACAAGGTGCTGATCATCGACTTCGGGTCGCAGGTCACCCAGCTCATCGCCCGGCGGGTGCGCGAGGCGGGGGTGTATTGCGAGATCGCCCCGTTCCAGAAAGCCGACGAGGCTTTCAAACGCCTCGCCCCCAAGGCCGTGATCCTGTCGGGTGGGCCGGCCTCCGTCCCCGAGCGGGACAGCCCGCGTGCCCCGCAGGCGATCTTTGACGCGAAGATCCCGCTTCTCGGCATCTGCTACGGGCAGATGCTCATCGCCGAGCAGTTGGGCGGCAGGATCGGGGTCGACGGCCACGGCGAGTTCGGCCGCGCCGATCTCCAAATCCAGTCGCCCAGCCTGCTGTTCGACGGATTGTGGGACACCGGCGGCCGCTATCCGGTCTGGATGAGCCATGGGGACGCCATCGAGGCCATGCCAGACGGTTTCCGCGTCGTCGCATCGTCCGAAAACGCGCCCTACGCCATCATCGCCGACGAGGATCGGCATTATTACGGCCTGATGTTCCACCCCGAGGTGGCGCACACGCCCGACGGAAGCCGCCTCATCGCCAACTTCCTCCACAAGGTCGTGGGCCTGAAGTCGGACTGGACGATGGCGGCCTTCCGCGAGGAGGCCGTGGCCCAGATCCGCGCCGACGTCGGCGCCGGCCGGGTGATTTGCGGCTTGTCGGGCGGGGTGGATTCCTCCGTCGCCGCGCTGCTGATCCACGAGGCGATCGGTGACCAGCTGACCTGCGTCTTCGTCGACCATGGCCTCCTGCGAAAGAACGAGGCCCAGGAGGTCGTCACCCTGTTCCGCGACCATTACAACATCCCGCTCATCCACGTGGACGCGGCCGAGATGTTTCTCGGTGCCCTGGCGGGCGTCACCGATCCGGAAACCAAGCGGAAAACCATCGGCCGGTTGTTCATCGACGTGTTCGAGGCCGAGGCCAAGAAGATCGGCGGCGCGCAGTTCCTGGCCCAGGGCACGCTCTACCCGGACGTGATCGAGAGCCTGTCGTCGACGGGCGGGCCCTCGGTGACCATCAAGTCGCACCACAACGTCGGCGGCCTGCCCGAGCGGATGAACATGCGGCTCGTCGAGCCCCTTCGCTCGCTGTTCAAGGACGAGGTGCGGGTGCTCGGCGCGGCCCTCGGCTTGCCGCCGCGCTTCGTCGGGCGTCATCCCTTTCCGGGGCCCGGGCTCGCGATCCGCGTCCCTGGCGACATCACGGGGGAAAAGCTCGAAATCCTGCGCCAGGCCGACGCGATCTTTCTCGAGGAAATCCGCAACGCCGGCCTTTACGACAGGATCTGGCAGGCCTTCGCGGTGCTGCTTCCCGTGCGAACCGTCGGCGTGATGGGCGACGGGCGCACCTATGATCAGGTTTGCGCGCTGCGCGCCGTCACCTCGGTCGACGGCATGACGGCCGATTTCTTTCCCTTCGACATGGCTTTCCTGGGCCGCGCCGCCACCCGCATCATCAACGAGGTCAAGGGCATCAACCGCGTGGTCTACGACATTACGTCGAAGCCGCCGGGAACGATCGAGTGGGAATAAGGGGACGACGTTTGCGATGTCGCTTCGAGTGAGCTTTCACCTCGTGCACCGCTGGCGTCCCATCAGGCTCATCGAGGACTTGACCTCGATCAATCGCATGCTCATGGAGCAGTGCCGACGCCCGTCGACATCTTCGTTGACCCGCACCTAAGCCGATCAGCTGTCGGCATGACGCAGCGTGTAAAACACTGGATCATAAGACTCGGCTAGGTCAGCCGCCTCCTTGATGTGCGGCTGTGCTTCCGCGTTCTCGTGCATTGCCTTGAAGTTCTCGAAGGTGCGCCACTGGACATAGTTCACCACCCGCGTCCGATCGATGGAGACATGGAGGTTGGCAGAAACAAAGCCGTCCAGTTGACGCATGACCGCGGCGGCCTTGTGAAGGATCTCGACAAGTTTGTCGGCGCGTTCCGGCTGTATCTGAAAGGTGTTGATGAGCGTGGCGTAATTGTCTGTCGGGTCGAGGGTGGTCATCTGGTTCTCCATGGCGGACGGTTGCCGCTACCCTGTTGTTCGGAACTGCCGATCGCCGTCACACGACAGTTTTGCTGGCGCCGCTCGATGGTTTCGCGGTTTGCATGATCGAACGGGGTGTCGGCCGCCAGATGGTTGCGACGCGCCGTTCGATCAGGCCGCCTCGGCCGGACGCGCGAATGTCTTCTCGCAGTAGCGCAGCAAGGTATCGGGGTTCGACGCCGGCCCGCGGAACGCGATATGGCCGTCGGGACGGATCAGGATCAGCGCCGGCGTCCCGTCGAGTCCATACGCGGTGTGCGCCGCCCCATCGAGGTCGGACAAGCTGTCCCTTGCCGCCGCCTCGTCGGTCATCGCCGCCGGCGAGGAAACGATCAGCGTCGTTCGGATAAACGTCCAGGGCGCAAACCGCCCCACCATGGCGCGGGCGGCGCGGGCGGCGTCCGGATCACGGCCATCGAAGGCGAGCAGGTTCCAACCCCAACTCCGGCCCTCGGCGTTGTAGAGGATCGGGAAAAGCGAAACCGTTTGGCCATCCCATGCGATCAGCTCGGCATCCTGTGCGCGGTCACCAGCGTGAGGCACGTCGCGCTTCAACAGTTGCCTGAGCTTCAGGTGATCCTCGCTAAGCGGACTGCCGGGATAGGCGACCGAGAGCTGCTGGAGATCGTCGCTCCCGAACAATTTCGAGCCGAGATTGGGAATGAGCTGGCCGGCAACGTCGAGCGCCGCGTCGCCGACACGATTGCGGTAAACCAAACGTCGAAAGCCGGTTGTCTGCTGCTCGTCGAGGTCGGCATGCTGTCCTTGGCGCTCGCCGTCGTAGGAGGCGAGCACGGTCGGCGAGGCGTGACCCGCGATCTGCATAGCGAGCCGCCACGCGATGCCGATCGCGTCGTGCATGCCAGCGTTCATGCCTTGGCCGCCGATCGGCAGGGTGTAATGGCCCGCGTCGCCCACCAGGAAAACGCGATCTTTGGCATAATGAGCCGAATGTCCGTGCTGGAATTTGCTGTGGCTGAGCCAGATCGGGTCGGAGAAGGTCAGCGTGCCGTCGCCGGTGATCTCTCGGGCATGCGCCTGCAACTCCTCGAGCGTCGGCTCGCGGTCGGGCAGGGCGTCCTCGTTCTCGAGGAAGAACATGCGGTGATAGCCTTCCCAGACCGGGAGCACGCCCGCGAAGCCATGGTGGTAGACAAAGAACCACAACTGGTTGGCTTCCGTTGATCGCTGCCATTTCAGCTTGGCATCGATCTGCCATGTCGCGCGACCGGTCAGCTTAACGACGTCGAAATCCAGCCCAAGGGACTTGCGAACGAACCCCTTGTCACCGTCGGCACCCACCAGGTAGCGGCATCGCAGCGTTTCGCTCGGCCCGGCGACGGCGCCGTCGTCGTCGACTGTGGCCACCGTTACCGTCACGCCATCGGCGTCCTGATCGAGCGCCGTGACCTTGCGACCCCGCTCGATCGGCGCGCCCTCGGCGGCAGCCTGCTCGGTAAGGGTCTTCTCGATGACGTCCTGGCCGCTGTAGAGGACCTTGGGGAAGGGGCTCCTGACCTCGTCGAGTGGCACCTGATCAAGCGGCACGCCATTCAGGAACGCGGTCTGTTTTTCGATCAGGTACGAGTTTTCGGCGATGGAATCCCGCACGCCGATGCCGTGCAACAGTTCCTGCACCCTGGCCCACACGTTGTTGGCCCGCGAATAGGGCTTCGGCTTCGTGCGCTCCTCGAACACGCGCGTCCGGACTCCATGGTGCCCCAGCGCGCACGCCGTCACCAAGCCGATCGGCCCTGCTCCGACGACGATCACGTCGGCGTCGTAGCCGGCACCTGATGAATTGGACATAAAGAACTCCGCCGAAATACAATTATCGAACGGAGGTCGCTGTTAATTAGTTCCCAGATTATTTCGTCTGCTATTAGGCGCGGAATATAACTTGAGGAACTGCCGCACGCCGTGCCTCGCGAGCCGCTCGAGTTCGGCGCGATCGATGCTTGCGCGGTGACCATATTGGATTTCGAGCCGCCAGAAGCCCTGCCACAGGCCAAGCAGGTCGTTTGCCGCCTGCTCGGCGTCGCCATGGTCTAATTCTCCGCGATTCTGCGCGGCGCGGATAATGGTTATGAGAACGTCGCGCGTTTGGCCCGGTCCCGCAGTGAAGAAGCGCGTGCCGTAATTGGGTTCAGCCAGCGCTGCCTGCGCGATCAGCCGTTCGAAGGCCATGACGTCGGCTTCGGCAATGAAGCCGAGTAGTTCTTCGCCGAAGCGGATCAATGTCTGCTCGACTGGCTGGTCCAGCCTGTCCCGTATCCATCCCCCGGTCAGGAAACGTTCCGCTTCCCCGGCGATCACCGCCGCAAGCAACTCGCCCTTGTCGGTGAAGTTGCTGTAGAGCGTGGCGCGCGACACCTTTGCGCGGGCAACCACCTGGTCCATCGTGACGGCGTCGCTGCCTCGTTCCAGAAAAAGCGCGCGGGCGCCGGCGAGGATCGCGGCCCGTTTGGCGGGATCTCGCGGCCGTCCCGGGGCTCGCCTGGCTGGTGTGTCCGTCATGCCCGCGACATAGACCACAACGGCCTGTGCGGCGACAGGTCCGTTTCGATGTCGGCCCCCTCAGGGCGGGCGAGCCCGTCCCCCTTCTGAACACCGCTTTGTCCGGCGATCATCTGGCACCGTCGAACCCTCGCGGTCCCATCAGGGATGGTTATCCCGAATATGGTGGAAACCATGAAATCCGTAATCCATCCCCCTTGATTGACAAGCGGCAAGCTGGGCTTGTTACTAGAACATAACAGGAACATCCAATGCGCGAGTCGGCTGATGATCTGCGTGGGTTGCGCGAGTGCGTGGCCCGCATCGAAGGGCGGCGCGGCGGCGAAGCCACGTCGTCGTTCACCTCCGGACACCCTGCGCTGGACGCGTTCCTGGGTGGCGGCATGGCGCGGGGGCGGATGCACGAGGTCGGCGCCCGCGAGGTGGACGACGCCAGCCAGGCGACGGCCTTCGCGGCGCTGCTGGCCTGGCGGGCGCGGGGAACCGGCAAGGCGATGCTGTGGCTGCGCACCGAGGAGGCCGAGCGGCGATCCGGGCGGATTTACGCCCCGGGCATCACCGAACTGGGGCTCGACCCCGCCACCCTCGTGCTGGGGCGCATGCCCGACGATGTCGCGCTGCTGCGCGGGGCGGCCGACGCGGCGCGTTGCTCGGGCTTGGGGGCGATCGTGGTCGAATGCTGGCGCAATCCCCGCGCGCTCGACCTGACGGCGAGCCGCCGCCTGGCCCTCGCCGCCGAGCGGTCCGGCGCCACGCTGCTGCTGCTTCGGATCGACGCGACGCCGGACGCCACCGTCGCCCACACGCGCTGGAGCGTGCGGGCCGCGCCCTCGGTCGCCCTTGCCGCCAACGCGCCGGGCCATCCCCTTTTCGATGTCGAATTGCTGCGAAGCCGTGCCGGACCCGCCGGCGGCGTTTGGCGAATGGAGTGGAGCCGTGACGAGCAGACCTTCCGCGAACCGACGTTTCCTCGCCCTCTGGTTCGGCTTCCTGCCGGCAGACCGCTGGCGATCCCAGTCGGAGCCTTGCGCCGCGTGGCCGGATAAGCCCTTGGCCTTTGTTGAGAAGGTGGGCGGGGCGATGCGGCTGTCCGCCGTGGATCCCGTCGCGCGAAGGCTGGGGCTGACGCCCGGCCTGACGCTGGCGGACGCGCGGGCGCGCGAGCCGGGGCTGAAAGTTGTGGATAACGATCCTCATGCCGACCGGTTGTGGCTCGAGCGGCTGGCCGACCTTTGCCTCCGCTACACGCCCCGGGTGGCGCTCGATCCGCCCGACGGGTTGATCCTCGACATCACCGGCTGCGCACATCTGTTTGGTGGCGAGGGGGCGTCGGCGGGTGACCTCGCCGCCCGTCTGGGGCGGTTCGGGGCGATGGTGAGCCATGCCGCCGCTGCCACTCCCGACGCGTCGCGCGCCCGTGCCCGGTTCCCGCATCCGGCGGTGGCCGACGAGGCGGAAGTGATCCGGCATTTGCCGGTGGTGGCGCTGCGTCTCGGCGAGGAGCGCACGGGCGCCCTGCTACGGGCGGGGCTGAAAACAATCGGCGATCTCACCCGGCGCCCGATGGCGGGCATCGCCGCCCGGTTCGGGGCGGATGCCGTTGGCGCCCTCAACCGCCTGATCGGCACCGAGGACACCCCGCTCCGCTATCACCATGCGCCGCCCGCGATCAGCATCGGGCGCCGCTTCGCCGACCCCATCGCGCATGTCGAATACGCGCTGAACGTCCTCGCCGAACTGATGGCCGCCGCCGCCGAGCAACTCGAAGCCCAGGGGCATGGGGGCCGCTGCTTCGAGGCGCTGTTCTTTCGAAGCGACAATCATTCCCGACGCCTGCGCGTCGAGACCGGGCTCGCGACGCGCGATCCGCAGGTCGTCATGCGGCTGTTCCGCGAGCGGATCGGCGCGCTCGACGATCCGCTCGACCCTGGCTTCGGCTACGATTTCGTGCGGCTCGGGGTACCGCTGACCGAGCCGCTGGCGACCGTGCAGTTGAAGCTCGAAGGCGGCTCGGTGGCGGAGGCCGAGGTCGTCGCGCTTGTTGATCGTCTCGCGACCCGGCTGGGCCAGGGCAGGTTGTGTCGCTTCGCGCCGGGCGACAGCCACATCCCCGAACGGGCGCAGGTGATGCTCCCCGTCGCGGGTTTGTTCGAGCCTGGCGGTTGGCTCCTGCCCGAGGCCGGCGAACCGCCGCTGCGCCCGCTTCAGATGTTTGATCCGCCGATGCTCATCGAGGTGATCGCCGAAATGCCGGACGGGCCGCCGCGCCGCTTCCGCTGGCGCCGGACCCTGCACGACGTCACCCGCTACGAAGGGCCCGAACGGATCGCTTCCGAATGGTGGCGCCATCGCGACGGCGGGGGTTTAACGCGCGATTATTACCGGGTCGAGGACGGGGGCGGGCGCCGCTTCTGGATCTTTCGCCGCGGGCTCTATGGCGACGAGGAGGCCTCGCCCGGCTGGTACCTCCACGGGCTGTTCGCGTGACGGTTTTCGCCGAACTGGTGGCGGCGACCAACTTCTCGTTCCTGCGCGGGGCCTCGCACCCTTCGGATATGCTGGCGCAGGCGATCGCGCTTGGTCAGGCGGGAATCGGGATCGCGGATCGCAACAGCGTCGCCGGGGTGGTCCGCGCCCATGTGGCCTTGCACGACGCCCGTGCCAGGGCGAGGGCGAAGTTTGGCACGGACTTGGATTTCAAGCTGGCGGTCGGCGCCCGGCTGGTCTTCGCCGACGACACGCCCGACATCGTCGCCTATCCGGCGACCCGCCTCGGCTGGGGGCGGCTCACCCGGTTGCTGACGCTCGGCAACAGGCGCGCCAAGAAGGGCGGTTGCGTGCTGCGTTTCGCCGATCTCGCCGAGCATTGCCAGGACCTGCTGCTGATCGTGCTGCCCGGAACGGGCGCCGACTTGACCTGCGCCGACCTGCCCGACCTCCTGGCGCGCCTCGCCCCTATCGCCCCCGCGCGGGTCTGGCTGGGGATCAATATGCCGCGCGGCGGGCGCGACGGGCGTCGGCTCGCCCGGCTGACGGGAATCGCCGATGTGGCGCGCGTGCCGGTCCTCGCCACCTGCGACGCGCTTTACGCTGCCCGTGAGGATCGCCCGCTGCACGATGTAATGACCTGCATCCGCAAGGGCGTCACGGTCCAGCTGGCCGGCCGTCTTCTCGCCGCCAACGCCGAGCGCCACCTCAAATCCCCGACCGAGATGGCCCGATTGTTCCGCGACGCCCCGCACGCTGTCGATGAAACCGTTGGTTTCCTCGCCCGAGTCGATTTCTCCCTGGACCAGCTCCGTTACGAATATCCGCACGAGCCGGTGCCCGAAGGCTGGATGCCGCAGGACTGGCTCGAACACCTCGTCCTGGCGGCCGCGCGCGATCGCTTTCCGGCGGGGTTGCCGCCCAAACTGGTCCGCCTGCTCGACGAGGAATTCGCGCTGATCCGCGAGCGCCAATACGCCTATTACTTCCTGACCGTCCACGATGTGGTGGCTTTCGCGCGCGCCCAGGTGCCCCCGATCCTGTGCCAGGGGCGCGGGTCGGCGGCGAACTCGGCGGTGTGCTTCCTGCTCGGCATCACCTCCGTCGACCCGATGCAGCACGACCTCCTGTTCTCGCGCTTCGTGTCGAGCGAGCGCGACGAGCCGCCCGACATTGACGTCGACTTCGAGCACGAGCGGCGCGAGGAGGTGATGCAATACGTCTACCGCCGTTACGGCCGCGAGCGCGCCGGGATCGCCGCGACCGTGATCCACTACCGCCCGCGCAGCGCGGTGCGGCAGGTCGGCAAGGCGCTGGGCCTGAGCGAGGACATCACGACGCGGATCACCAGCACGGTGTGGGGCAGCTTTTCCGACAAGATCGAGGAACGGCGCTTCGCCGAAACGGGGTTCAGCCTCGACAATCCGGCGATCGGGCGGCTGAAATCCTTCGTGGACCAGATCCTGCAGTTCCCGCGTCACCTGTCGCAGCATGTCGGAGGCTTCGTGCTGACCGAGGGGCGGCTCGATGAACTGGTCCCCATCCACAATGGCGGGATGGCGGATCGCACCTTCATCGAATGGGACAAGGACGATATCGACGCCCTGGGATTGATGAAGGTCGACGTGCTGGCGCTCGGGATGTTGACCTGCATCCGCAAGGCGTTCGAGCTGATGCGCCGTCACGGGCTCGGCGACCACACGCTGGGAAGCGTGCCGCAGGAGGACCCGGCGACCTATGCCATGCTTCAAAAGGGCGACAGCATCGGCGTGTTCCAGCTCGAAAGCCGCGCGCAGATCAACATGCTGCCGCGCCTCAAACCGGAAACGTTCTACGACCTAGTGATCCAGGTGGCGATCGTCCGGCCGGGGCCGATCCAGGGCGACATGGTTCATCCCTACCTGCGCCGTCGCAAGGGTGACGAAGAGGTTGTTTATCCGTCTCCCCATCCCGCGCATGGGCCGGCCAACGAACTTGAAGTGCTGCTGGGCAAGACGAAAGGCGTTCCGCTGTTCCAGGAACAGGCCATGAAGCTCGCCATCGTGGCGGCGAAGTTTACGCCCGACGAGGCCAATCGGCTGCGCAAGGCCATGGCGACCTTCCGCCATGTGGGTGGGATGCAGGATTTCGAGCGCAAGATGATCGGCGGGATGACGGCGCGGGGCTATGAGGAAGCCTTCGCGCGGCGCTGCTTCGAGCAAATCAGGGGGTTCGGCAGCTACGGCTTTCCCGAAAGCCACGCGCTGTCGTTCGCCATCCTGGTCTATGTTTCCTCATGGCTCAAATGCCATCACGCCGGGGTGTTCGCCTGCGCCCTGCTCAACGCCCAGCCGAGGGGGTTCTACGCGCCGGCGCAGATCGTGCGAGACGCGCGCCAGCACGGCGTCGAGGTCCGCGCGATCGACATCAACGCCAGCGAGTGGGACAGTAGCCTGGAGGCGCTGGATAGCGGCCACGCGATCCGCCTCGGTTTCCGGCAGATCGGCGGGTTCCAGCGGGACTGGGCGGAGCGGATCGCGGCGGCACGTCCTTTCGCGTCGATCGAGGCGCTGGCCCGGAGCGCGGCGCTGCCTTCCCGCGCGCTGCGGCTGCTGGCCGATGCCGACGCCTGCCGGTCGATCGGCCAGGATCGCCGCGAGGCCTTGTGGGACGTGCGCCGGACACCCGCCGACACCCTGCCGCTGTTCGCCGCCGCCGACGCGCGCGAACTGGGGCTGGAACCCGACCCCGAACTTCCCGCGATGCCGCTCGTCGAACACGTCACCACGGATTACCAGATGACGCGATTGTCGCTGAAGGCGCATCCGATGCTGTTTCTGCGCGACGGCTTCGCGGCGGAAGGGATACTGAGCGCCGTCCAAGCCGAGGCCGCCAGACACGACGCGCGCGTGCGGGTGGCGGGCATCGTCCTCGTTCGCCAAAGGCCGGGCAAGGGTAACGCCATCTTCATCACCCTGGAGGACGAAACGGGGATCACCAACGTCCTGATCTGGGCGCGGCTGTTCGAACGCTACCGACGCGCCATCATGGCGTCGCGGCTGATGCTGGTGGAGGGCGTGGTCCAGCGCAGCCCCCAAGGGGTCGTCCACCTGATGGTGTCGCGCGTCGTCGACCGGACGGCCGACCTCGACAGCTTGTCGGACGGTGGAATATCGATCACGACGACGCCCTTGTCCGGTTCAACAAACCAGCACGTTCAGCAAAACACCCATCCGCGCGACGTTCGAATCCTGCCGAGATCACGCGACTTTCATTGAGTGGCGTGGAGCCAACACCCCGGGAAAGGCCGAGAGGCGTTTACAGAACCGCCCCGGGCTCTTAGGGTCCGCCCGATCGCGGCTCCATGAAGCCGTTCCATTCCAAGCCACGAGCCCCCATGCGCGCTGAACCGCTGCAACTCGTCGAAGACATCAAGCAGTCCGTAGGGCTGCTGAGGAGGCATCTTTGACGTCGATACCGCCACGCGACGCCTTGCCGAACTGAATGCCAAGTCGGAAGACCCGACACTCTGGAACGATGCCGCGCTTGCCCAAAAGCTGATGCGCGAGCGCACCGAGCTTGAGGACCGGCTCGACGGCGTGGGCCGACTCGAGCGCGAACTCGACGACGCCGTCATGCTGATCGAACTCGCCGAGGAGGAAAACGACGCCTCGGTCGAGCAGGAAGGCATCGCCCAGTTGAAAGCCTTGAAGGCCGACGCGGCGCGGCGGCAGATCGAGGCCCTGCTGGCCGGTGAGGCCGACGCCAACGACACCTATATCGAGGTGCATTCGGGCGCGGGCGGAACCGAAAGCCAGGATTGGACCCGCATGCTGTTCCGCATGTACGCCCGCTGGGCCGAACGCCACGGGTTCAAGGTCGAGATCGTCGAGGAAACCCCCGGCGACGAGGCGGGGCTGAAATCGGCCACGCTGCTGGTCAAGGGCCACAACGCCTATGGATGGATGAAGACCGAGTCGGGCGTGCACCGCCTGGTCCGCATCTCGCCTTTCGATTCGGCGGCCCGGCGGCACACCAGTTTCGCGTCCGCCTGGGTTTATCCCGTGGTGGACGACCGCATCAACATCGACGTGAAGGAGTCGGACTGCCGGATCGACACTTACCGGTCGTCCGGCGCCGGCGGGCAGCACGTCAACACCACCGATTCGGCCGTGCGTATCACACACATCCCGTCGGGGATCGTGGTGGCCTGCCAAGGTGAGCGGTCACAGCACAAGAACCGGGCGACGGCCTGGAACATGCTGCGGGCTCGCCTCTACGAGGTCGAACTGGAGCGCCGCGAAGCCAAGGCCAACGCCGACGCCGCCTCGAAGACAGAGATCGGCTGGGGTCACCAGATCCGGTCCTACGTCCTCCAGCCCTACCAACTCGTCAAGGATCTGCGGACGGGCATCACTTCCGGCACCCCCGCCGATGTTCTCGACGGGGACCTCGATCCCTTCATGGAAGGCGCGTTGGCCCATCGCCTTTCGGGGCGGACGATCGAGGTCGAGGACGTGGACTGACGTTTGTTTGCCTTATCCGCTCGGATGACGGCGAGCGCCCGTCATCGTGACACGGCCACCTTTTCGGGGCCGGCCAGGGGCTTGGCGGTCAGCGAGGGGGTGTCGGTCCAAGGCATAGCCGACCGGCCTCGCGCTTCGCCGATCTCGTAAATGTGACGCATGAAGTTGGCGTCGAACGAGTTCGACGCCGTATCGTCCACATCCCCAGGGATCGCCGCCATGTGATAGGCGATGCCATGGCGGCGGGCGTAGGCGTAGGACGCCTGGACGTTGTTGTGCACTTCCCGGTTGAGGATCGTCGAAAGCGAACGGGTGCCGACCGTCAGGGTGTTGTTGTCGACGACGTTGAACGAGGGCTCGAGCTTGTTGTTCAGCAGCACGTAAAGGTTCTTCAGCGGTGGAAGCCCGCTCTGGTCGCGCTCGCCGAACAGCACGGCGTCCGGCGCCACGAAGATCTGCTGGATGGTGCCGCCGTCGACATGCATCTACTTGAAGGCGCGCCCGTTCGCCTCGACCTCGACCAGTCGTGGCGGAAACAGGCCGGGAACCGAGGCGGAGGCGGTCATCACCTGCCGGAACAGGGCGGTGGAGGCCGGCGTGCCGACCCCGGCGATGGCGCCCATGTCCCAGATAACGGAGCGCTGCGAATCGAGGTTGGTGGTGGCCACGAAGAGCCGCCGACCTTTCCGGTGTTCGGCGGCGACCTCGTCGATGACGCCCTGGCTGACATATTTGCCGACAAGGCGGCCAAGCTTGTCGCTGTCGACGAGGGCGTTGCCCAGCAGGCCGTTGAGGACGCTCACATCCTTGATCAGGTTGGCCCCGAACTCGCCTCCGTAAAGTTGAGATAACGTTTCGTCGTAGCGCGGGCCGAGGAACACGAACGGCGCCATGAGGGCGCCGGTGCTCACACCCGACACGATGGTGAAATCCGGACGCCGACCCGTTGCCGTCAGCCCCTTGAGCAGGCCGACGCCGAACGCCCCATCGGCCCCGCCGCCCGAAAGAGCGAGATAG
>CALMOK010000088.1:0-7615 GCA_937871825.1 uncultured Alphaproteobacteria bacterium | reverse complement strand
CCTGCCCGACCCCCTTGCTGCGGCCCGTGAAACTGTCGAACACGGACGCTTTCGTGTCGGCGTAGAAGCGGACGTGCGGCATGCCCGGTATTTCGGCGAGCGAGGCGTCTTCGGCCGTGTAAGGGATGCGGGCCGTGTCGACCGACGCGCAACCGGTCAGCGCCGTGCCGCAGCAGGCGACGACGAGGCTAACCCGGACTGCCCTTCGAATGGTCATGACCTGTCCCTTGTTGACCGGCGGTTCATGCGTCGGCCACCCGCACGACGCAAGCGGAAAGCGACAGCGCCCGATCCACCCCTCATCGTCACGGTGAACGATGTCGGTCAGGTTTCGCCAAGGCGAGAAGCCTCGACCGGCCGGTCGTCAAGGCGTGTCGCCCAGCGCTTCGAGCCGTTCTCCCGCCTTGATGAAACGGATCGGGTCCACCGGTTCCCCATCGATTCGGGTTTCGTAATGGAGGTGTGGGCCGGTCGCCCGCCCGCTCGCGCCGACCCGTCCCAGGACGGAGCCGACCGACACGCTTTGGCCGACCTCGACGAGGATTTCCGACATATGGGCGTAGCGTGTCGTCAGGCCGTTGCCGTGGTCGACCTCCACCATGGAACCGTAGCCGCCGGTTGGGCCGGCCGTCACCACGCGGCCATGCGCCGTCGCCTTGATGTCGATGCCGTAATCTTCGCGGAAATCGACGCCCGTGTGCATGGCGGCGCGGCCGAGGAACGGATCGACCCGCGCCCCGAACGGCGACGAAATCTCCAGGGATCCGGAAACCGGGGTGGCGAGGGGGAGGGTGGGTATGGCGCGACGCAGGTGATCGGCCTCCGCGACATCCTTCTGGACGCTCGCCAGGGCACGGCCGAACGGCGCCATCGTGGCAGCGTCGTCCAAGGGCACGAACGGGCCACCCGTCCCGGCGGGCTGGACCGGCGGCCGCAGCCGGTCGAGAGACAGGCCGGCGTCGAGGACGATGTCGCGCAGGGCGGTCGTTCGTTTGCGCGCCGCCGCGTCGATCGCCGCCACGGCGGCATATTGCGAGCCGTCGATGCGCTCCAGGGTTTCGGTCAAGTTCGCCAGCCGCCGGCTGGGCGAGGTGACCTCGTCGCGACGGCCCGGCCCGTCACCCAGGAAAGCTTCGGGATGCGGCTTGTCGTCGGCCGGGACGGGCGCGAAGCGGGACGACGGCGCGGCGTTTGTCGGCATGTCGACCACCGTGCTGGTCACGCGCGACTTCGCGCCAACGACCCCGCCCAGGCGTCCGGGCGCCGGCGCGGCGGCGGTCGTCGTGCGGTCCTGGCGCGAGCCCTCCAGGCGTCCCGCCAATTGGCCCACCAGCGTCGCCCGGGATTCCAGGGTGGTCGCTCGGAGCGCCAATGCGGCGACTTGCTTGTCGAAGGACTCGCCGCTGACGAGGCGAAGCGTCGACTCATGCTCGACTTGGCCGCGCAACGCGGCGATCCGGTCCTCATAGGCGTATTGCATGTGGGCTTCGCGGGACATCAAGGCCGCGATCAGGTCATCGTGGAACGCGAGGTAAAGGCTGGCGCCGACAAGCCAGCAGGCGAGCGCCGCACCTACTCCCGCGCAGGCCCAAAGGGCGGCGAACGGCACCCTCAGGGTCCGGATCGAGGCGCCTCGGGCGATCGAAAGGAAGTAGTGCGAAACGGGAAGGACCGCGTCGGCACAAGTTTCGGATGAAGGCATGAGCACGCGCCGCGCTGTGTCGAACAGGAAGATCGCGGTGATCACACTCCATTAAGGTTAAGTCTTCGCAAACCGGGGCTCGAAGATGCGCCGATCAGGCCGCGCGCGCGGCTTTCAGCACCTCCTCGGCATGGCCCGGCACCTTGACCTTGGACCAGATCCCGGCGATGCGCCCCGCCGCGTCGATCAGAAAGGTCGTCCGCTCCACGCCCATGTAGGAACGGCCGTACATGCTTTTCTGTGTCCAGACGCCATAGGCTTCCGACATCGTCTTGCTTTCGTCCGAGGCGAGGGTGAGGTCGAGGTCGTATTTGGCCTTGAACTTGTCATGACTGGCGACCGGGTCGGGCGATATGCCGATGATCTCCGTCCCGGCTGCCGCGAAATCGGCTTTCAGGGCGTTGAAGTCGATCGCCTCCTTGGTGCAGCCACTCGTGTCGTCCTTGGGGTAGAAGTATAGGACTGCCTTGCGGCCGGAGAGGCTTTTCAGCGAACATGAGCCGCCGCCCGTCCGGACCATGTCAAAATCCGGCGCTTTGTCGCCGATTTGCAAGCCGTGCATGGTGGTGCCTTTCTTTCGTCGTCTTCGGTTCTAATTCCGAGTCTAGGTCTCGTGGATCGCTTGCCATCTTAATCGGCATTCGGCAGGGGAAAAGTCCCGATCGTGGCGTGTTGAAGGGATCCCGACGGTTTGGCCGATCACATCGACTCTTCTGGACGCCGCGTCGTGCGATTCCGGCGAAACGCCGTCTCGCCTCTCACCGCCGCGCAACCCGCCAAGGGGCCGTCCCAAAGGAGCAAGCGCCGGGCTTGCATGGCTGTTCTGGCCTTCTGCGCCAGCATCCTGTGCCTGGGGTTCATCGCGGGAGGTTTCTTCCTCCTGCGGCTTGCACAGGGGCCGCTCGTCGTCGACCTTGGCTCGCAGATCGCGTCGGCGCTGCAGGATCGTGTCGGCGGCGGCTATGGTTTCACGATCGGCTCGACCGCGATCGAGCAGACCGACAATGGCCCCAACCTCATGCTGGACCACCTGACGATTCGCGACCGGAGCGGACGGGCGATCCTGGTCGCCCCGCGCGCCGGCGTGGGGGTGGATATGCTGCAGCTCGCCATGGGAAAGGTTTCGCCCAAACGGCTGGAGGTTCAGGACATCCTGCTTCGCGTGATCCGTCGGGACGACGGAACCATCGCGGTCTCGGCGGGGCAGGACCAATCCCCTGATGCGACCGCCGTTGGACTAAACCTCGACAACGCGACCGACGGGCGCCCGATCATCGCGGCGCCGACCTCGGAAGTGGGCTTGGCTTCCACTTCGCTGCCGCGAGCCGTGGCGGCCGCCACCGCTCGCCTGGTCGAGGCCATGAACGGCCCGGGCAGCCCGGTCGGTGCCCTGGACCGGTTCGGTATCAAGCGCGGGCGGCTCGTTGTGGACGATCGGCTGCGTCACGTTTCGACGACCTACCGCGAATTCACCGTCGATTTCGACCGCCAAGGTAACGGGGGGAGTACCCTGACGGCCGATGCGGACGGGCCCTCCGGGCATTGGTCCGTGTCCTCTAAGGCCGATCGGGCGGTGGACGGATCGGCCCACGTCGCGTTCAGCGCCGACCACCTTTCGATTGACGAGGTCGCGCTGGCGGGTGGCCTGCGCGCTTCGGCCTTTGACACCGACATGCCAATGGCTTTCGACGTCGATCTCGTGGCGTCCCCCGGGGGAACACTTTCCAGCGCATACGCCCGTCTTCGCCTGGGGGGCGGATATTTCCGCCTCGACGACCCCGACCACGAGCCCGCGATGGTGGATGGGATCACGGCCGACATGAAGCTCGATCCCACGAACGGGCAGCTGGTCTTCGACCACGGTGAACTCCGCGCCGACAAGACGACCTTCAACTTCGGGGCGCTCGCGAACCCTCCAGCCTCGGCGGGCGAGCCGTGGCGTTTCAACGGCACCGCCCATGGGGTTTTCGGGGCGGAACGGCCGGGCGAGAAACCGATCATCCTCGATCACGTCGGCATCGCCGCCGAGGTGACGCCCGAAGCCAAACGCTTCACGCTGACGAGCTTCGACCTCACCGGCCCGGCCGTCAGCTTCAAGATGCAGGCGACCTTCCAGGGTAATCCCGCCGGTGGCTTCCTCGTCACCAGTGCCATGGAGGCTGGGCGGATGCCTGGCGTCGACCTTGTGCGGCTTTGGCCGAACTGGGTGGCGTCGCCGCCCCGCGCCTGGTTCCTGGCGAACCTGAAGGGCGGGACCCTCGATTACGGACGCGCTCATTTCGCCCTGACCGACATCGATCTCGAAACCATGCGCCACCAGCGGTCGGTGCCGGACAACCATTCCCGCATCGAGTTCGGCATCTCCGATGTGGCGCTGACCTTCATGACGGGCGTGCCGCCGTTGAAGGGGCTCGACGGCGAAGGCGTGATCACTGGCGACACGGTGAACTTCCGGGCCACCAGGGGTGAACTGGAAACCTCCCCAGGTCACAAACTGTCGATGGCGGACGGCTTTCTCACAGTCGCCAGCATGGACCCGAAGCCGACCCCGGCGGCGATTGGCATGCGGGTCACCGGCAAGATCGATACCCTGGCCGACCTGCTGTCCCGTGACGCCCTGAGGCCGTACGCCAACCTGCCCCTCGACACGTCGACGGTGCGGGGCGACGTCGACGGAGGTCTCACGATCGGCCTCAAGCTCGGCGATCAAAGCGCCGATGACACCAAGGTGGGCGTGGTGGCCACGGCCAGCGATTTCCACGCCGACAAGGTGATCGGAAAAGAATCGCTGGACGGCGCGACCCTCAACATCGTCGCCGACAAGCTCGGCCTTCACGCCAAGGGCGAGGGCCGCATGTTCGGCGCCCCGGCCTCCATCGATCTCAAGAAAAACGCGGGCGGCGCCCCAAGCGAGGCCGTCATGTCGATCGTGCTGGACGAGGCCGCGCGGGCCAGGGCGGGGTTCAACCTCGGCAAGGGCGTCAGCGGGCCGATCTCCGCCAAGATCAGCACAACGTTCACGCCCGCCCAGAAGAACAAGGCCACCGTCGAGCTCGACCTGACGCGCGCCGTGTTCGACTCGCCCCTTCCAGGGCTCAAGAAGGCGTCCGGACGACCCTCGAAGGCGTCCTTCACGGTGACCCAGCAAGGCGACGAGACACAGCTCGATCAGGTCGCCTTCGAGAGCGGCGGAACGGTGATCCGGGGGACCGCCCTGTTGGACGGCGACGGGAGCTTTCGGAGTGCCAAGCTCGGCCAGGTTCGGCTGTCGCCTGGGGACGACATGAAGGCGGACCTGACCCGCACGGCCGACGGCCTCAAGGTCGTGGCGCGGGGCAGCAACATCGACGCGCGTCCTTTCCTGAAAGCCGCCACGGGCGCAGACGGCGGCGGGGACGATACGGGCGCCAAGGACCTCGACCTCGATCTCCACGCCAGCGTCGTCACGGGCCAGAACAGCCAGGCGCTCACGGGCACCGACCTGCGCCTGGTGCGGCGCAACGGGCAGTTCCGGCGCGTGCAGATGACGGGTCGCCTGGGCCGCGGAACCGTCTCGGTGTCCACCGTCGGGCAGGGAACGGGCGCCTCGGTCGTCGTGGCCGCTCAGGACGCGGGCGCGACTTTGTCGTTCCTCGACCTTTACAAGCGCATGGATGCCGGCCGCCTCGACCTGACGATGAAGATGGCGGACGGCCGGATCGACGGCACCACCACGATCCACGATTTCACCATCAAGGAAGACCCCGCGATCAAGAAGCTGGCGCAGGAAGAGATTCCGAGCAACAGCCGCAACGCCGGCGCCAGGATCGACGCGTCGGCGGTCCATTTCAGCAAGCTCGAAGCGTTGTTTTCGCGCAGCGCCAGCAATATCGTCGAAATCCGCCAGGGCGCCATGTTCGGGCCGCAGCTCGGGGCCACCGTCGAAGGATCGGTCGATTTCGCGCGCGACAAGGTGGCGCTGAGCGGCACTTTCGTGCCGGTTTACGGGCTCAACAACCTGTTCTCGCAGATCCCGGTGGTCGGCATGTTGCTCGGTGGCGGCACCCACGAGGGCTTGTTCGCTTTGAACTACCGGATCAACGGCACCGCCAGTTCGCCCGTGCTGAGCTTCAACCCGCTGTCGGCACTGGCGCCGGGCTTCCTGCGCAAGATCTTCGGGGCGATCGACGATGCCGCGCAGCAGGGTGACCAGCTTCCTGGCGCACGAGCGCAAACGCGCGATCCTTCGGGCGCCTCCCCGCCAAGCATCCTGCCGGAATAGCAGGACATGCCCTGCCTCACTCGGGGCGGAGCAGGACGTGTTTCTTGCGCCCAAGCGACAGCTTGGCGACGCCCGCGGGTCCAAGATCGTCCGACGTCAGCACCGCCCGCTCGTCGGTGACGGCGACATCGTTCACGCGCAACCCGCCGCCTTTCACTTGGCGGCGCGCTTCCCCGGTCGAGCCGACGAGGCCCGCGCGAACGAAAGCCGCCAGGATGCCGATGCCGCCCTCGAACGCCTGCGCCTCGAGCAGCACCGTGGGCAGGTTCTCAGACAGCGCGCCGTCCTCGAAGGTTCGGCGGGCCGTCTCGGTCGCGGTCGCGGCGGCTTCGCGCCCATGCAACAGCGCGGTGGCTTCGGTTGCCAAAACCTTCTTGGCTTCGTTGATCTCGACGCCGCCAAGCGCCTCGAGCTTGGCGATTTCGTCGAGGCCGAGCATCGTGAAGAGCTTGAGAAAGCGGCCGACGTCGGTGTCCTCGGTGTTGCGCCAGAACTGCCAATAATCGTAGGGCGACTTCATGTCGGCGTTCAGCCAGACCGCACCCGCCGCCGTCTTGCCCATCTTGGCGCCGGACGCCGTGGTGATCAACGGGCAGGTCAGGGCATAGAGCTGCGCGGTGCCCATGCGTCGCCCGAGGTCGATGCCGGTGACGATGTTGCCCCACTGGTCGGAGCCGCCCATCTGCAGGTTGCAACCGAAGCGGCGGCTCAGTTCGACGAAATCATAGGCCTGCAGGCACATGTAGTTGAATTCCAGGAAGGACAATTCCTGGTCGCGTTCCAGCCTCCGCTTGACGCTTTCCATCGACAGCATGCGGTTGACCGAGAAGTGCCGTCCGGCATCGCGAAGGAATGCGATGTAGTTGAGGGGGGTCAGCCATTCGGCGTTGTCCCGCATGGAGGCGCCGGCCCCGTCCCCTCCGAAGTGCAGGAAGCGCGAGAACGTGGCCTTCAAGCTGTTCTTGTTGGCCTCGATCTGTTCGAGCGACAAGACCTTGCGGGTCTCGTCCTTGCCCGACGGGTCGCCAACCTGCGTGGTGCCCCCGCCCATCAGCACGATCGGCTTGCTACCCGTCGCCTGCAGCCAATGCAGCATCATGATGGACATGAGATGGCCCACGTGGAGCGAAGGTCCGGTGCAGTCGTAACCCACATAGCCGACGAGATTGCCGGCGCGCGCTTTCGCGTCGAGACCCTCGACGTCCGAGCATTGATGCAGGAATCCGCGCGTCGTCAGCGTGCGGATGAAGTCGGAGGAAGGCTCGGTCATGACGGATATCCTGGTGCGGCAGTCCGCCCGACCTGCCCAGGCGGTTGAGCGTTCGGCTCAGTTGCGCTCGCTGCGGGCCGGGGTCGCTGTGCGTTCCGGGTTCCCGAGGCGCTTGTCGAGGTAGACCCCCACGTCGGCGATCAAGGGTTCGACGCAGTTCTCGAAAAAGTGGTTGGCGCCGGGGATGATGGCATGCTCGATTTGGATCCCTTTCTGGGTTTTCAGCTTCTCGATCATCGCCTGAACTTCCTTGAGCGGGGCCACCCGATCCTTGTCGCCATGAACGAACAGGCCGGAAGACGGGCAGGGTGCCAGGAAGGAGAAGTCGTAAAGCGTCGCAGGCGGCGCGATGGAGATGAAGCCCTCGATTTCGGGGCGCCGC
>CALMOK010000087.1 GCA_937871825.1 uncultured Alphaproteobacteria bacterium | reverse complement strand
GTCGAGTCGGGGGAGTTTGACGCGACGCTGCTGGCGCTCGCGGGCCTCAACCGGCTGGGGCTCGCCCATCACGCGACCGCCATCCTGGAAACCGAGGACTTCCTTCCCGCCGTGGGCCAGGGCGCCATCGCCCTCGTGACGCGGGCGGCGGATGATGAAACACTCGGGCACGTGTCCCCGGTCATCGATGCTGCCACCACCGTGGCACTGGCTTGCGAGCGCGCCTTTCTGACGGTGCTGGACGGATCCTGCCGCACGCCCATCGCCGGCCATGCCACGTTGACCAAGTCCGGCGGCTTGTCGTTTCGCGGGCTGGTGCTGGCGGTGGACGGCTCGGATTGTGCCGAGACGATGTCGGCGGGAAGCCCGGAGGACGCGGTGGCAATCGGGCAGGCGGCGGGACGCGTCCTGCTGGCGCGAAGCTCCCCGAAGGTCCAGATGCAGTTCACGCTCGCTTCGTGAGCGGCTGGCGTGTCCTGGTTTGTCGCGCGGCGCCCGACGCTGCCGCGACCGCGACCGCGCTGGTGGTGGCCGGACACACCGCCATCCTGGCGCCGGTGCTCGACATCGTGACGCTCCCGGTCGAGCTGGACCACTTCGTCGGTGCCGACGCCTTGCTGGTCACCAGCGCCAACGCGATCCGGGCACTTCGTCCCGAACAAGCGTCCCGCTTGGCCGATCGTCCGCTTTACGCCGTCGGCAAGCAGACGGCTGTCGTCGCCCGCCGGCACGGCTTCGTCGATGTCCGCGTCGCGGGTGGCGACGCGGCCTCGCTGGCCTCGCTGCTGAGCTTGACCTGCCCGCCAAGGGCGCGACTGACCTACCTCGCAGGCCGCGTCCGCAAGCCAGACCTCGAATCAACCCTGAGGGCTGGTCGTCGATTGACCGTCGTCGAAGTTTATGACGCGGCGATTGCCCCGCCCTGGAATGAGGCTGTCCGGGACCAATTGGCTGATGGACGCGTCGACGCCTGCCTGCATTATTCGCGTCGGAGCGCCTCCCTGGCGATGGCCTTCGCCGCGCGGGCCGATGTCGGGACGGCGTTCCACGACCTTGTTCATTTTTGCATCTCGCCCGATGTGGCGGGGTCGTTGCGCGAAGCCGGGATGAACCGGATCGCGGTGGCCGACCCACCCGAGGAGAGCGAAGTGCTGCGCCTTCTCGAACGGTACGGCCGGCCGGCGCTTGAGGCACGCGAGCCAAGCCCGGGAGACTTCTAGACGCCGCATGCCTGCCCAGCCCAAATCATGCCAATTGGAACTTGCTGCAGCGCAGCAAAGTTGAGACGATGCAAGCCGGAACGTGACGGGAAGCATGGTATGAGCGACGTTTGGAACACGAAGTACGGCAAGCGCCGCGTTCGAAACGAGCCGGCGACGTTGGAAGACGCGATCTTCGCCGCTCAGGGCATGACCGACGATCTCGAAGGGCAGGTGGAGATCGCCTCGATGCTGATCGACCTGCCCCGCGAGGAGGTCAAGGCGGCCTTGACCCGAAAGGCGCCGCTTCGGTTGACGTCGTCCCGCATCGCCGCCACTTCGGCCGATGGCCAGAAAAGGGCGGTGCTGGTGGAGCGTCGGCCGGTTCGCCGCATGATCACGCCTGTCCCCGTCCGGTCGCGAACAGCTTAGCCAGAGCTTTTCGCCGTGATGGCGGAACCTAAGCTGTAGCGCTGCGTTTTTTTCGCAGAAACGGGTCGGAGGGTCGGCCCGTCACTGGCGTCTTGATATTCGTCGCTGAACGTTGCGGTTCTGGTTGGGCATTGAAGCGCCCGTCAAGTATTGCGGCGGTTGAGCAGCGAGACGCCATTCAGGAGGCGGACATGGACGAGGATCGTTTCGCGGGCGCGGCGCGCAACCTAGGCGGCAAGGTCGAAAGCAAGGCTGGGGATCTGCTGGGTGACAGCAAGACCCAGGCGAGCGGTATCGCCGATCAGGTCGTCGGGACGGCACAGAACGCTTACGGCAGCGTCAAGGAAAGCGCCCGCCAATTGGCTGGCGACGCGCCCCGCTACCTCGACGAGGCACTCGACAGCGGCCAGCAATACTACCGCCAGGGTAGTCAGGCCATGCGGGAACAGTTCGGAACGGGGCCGATCACCGAGCTTCTCTTGGCCGGTGCCGCGGGTTACCTCCTCGCCTATCTGGTTCACGGCCGAAGCTGAGGTCGAGCCGACTGGCATCCAGCGAGCAACTATATCCGGCGGCGCCCTCGTGGCGCCGTTTCTCGTCCGACAATCGGTGGCGGGCGCCTTGCGTGGGGGATCCGAGGATGAACATCGATTTGTCGGGCAAACTGGCGGTGGTGTCAGGTTCCACGGAGGGCATCGGCTTTGCTGTGGCGGCTGGCTTGGCGGCGGCCGGGGCGGCGGTCGTGCTGAACGGACGTGATCCCGGAAAGCTCGAAGCGGCGGTCGGACGGATGCTGGCCCTGGTGCCGAACGCGACCGCTCGCGGGGTCGCGGCGGACCTTGGTTCGGACGCCGGTTGCGAGCAGTTCGTCGCGGCGGTGCCTCATGCCGATATCCTGGTCAACAATCTCGGCCTCTTCGAGGTTAAGGCGTTCTTCGCCACGAGCGACGCGGATTGGTTTCGCTTTTTCGAAACCAACGTCATGTCGGGCGTCCGCCTGTCCCGCGCCTACCTTCCCGGCATGATGACGGAGGATTGGGGCCGCGTCGTCTTCGTGTCTTCCGAGTCGGGCCTCAATATCCCACCCGACATGCTGCACTATGGCTTCACCAAGACCGCGATGCTGTCCATTTCGCGCGGCCTCGCCAAGTTGGCGAAAGGGACCGGGGTGACGGTCAACGCCGTTCTGCCCGGGCCGACGATGACCGAAGGCGTCGACGCCATGCTGCAGGCTCAGGCCGACGCGGAAGGCAAGACCGTCGAGGAGGTTGGGCTTCACTTCGTCGCCGAGAAACGCCCGAGTTCGATCATCCAGCGATTGGCCTCGCCCGAGGAAGTCGCCAACATGATCGTCTACCTCTGCTCGCGGCAGGCCTCGGCAACGACGGGGGCGGCCTTGCGGGTGGATGGTGGCGTGGTCGACACCATCGCGTGAGGCACATCTGCATTCCAGCGGTCCGACGTCATCACGGGGTTCAAGGCTCGAAATGCCGCGAGCACGCGTCACCCAATCCAACCGCCGATGGACCATCCTCCACGCTAGCCGTTTTCGGCCAAAAGCCCTTTCAACTCACGGAAAGCGGCATCGAGACGATCGCCGAGCCCGACCTTTGGATCATCCAACCAGGATAGCGTCGCCCACACGAAAGCCGCCATGCAGACATCGGCGGCCAGAACGGCGCGCAGGTCCGACACGCCCCGAGCCTTCAAGGCGAGGGTAAGCGCATGGGTCAACGCCGCAATCTTCGCAAGCTCGCGTTCCTGCAACGCGGGCGTGGCCGCGATGACGTCCTGCCGTGGCCTTGCATAGGACCTGTTGGCTTCGAGGGCGGGTTGCAGCGATCGGAAGGCTTGAAACAGCACGTCGAGCGGCCCGAGTCCGGAGGGCGCTTGAGCAATCGAACCCGTCAGCGCGGTTCGCAAGATCACCTGACCGTCGAACAGCACCTCTCGCTTGTCTGGGAAGTAGCGGAAAAAGGTTCTTTCCGTCACGCCCGCCCGGGCGGCGATCTCGGCGGTGGTGGTGCGGTCATAGCCCCGCTCGCGAAACAACTCCAGCGCGGCCCCTTGTAGGCGAGTGCGCGCGTCATCTTCCTTCTTCGCCACTCATCACACTCCTACTTGTCAGTTACTGACAAACGAGGTATGTCAGTTCCTGACAGGATAGCGGAGGGACGTCGCCGACCGCTATGCTCGAGGAGATTGATATGCGGGTATTTCTGACGGGAGCAAATGGCTGGGTTGGATCGACGGTCGCCCGCGTGCTCATCGACGCGGGCCATTCGGTCGTGGGCCTGGTCCGCTCGAAGGAGAAGGGTGAAGCGCTGGCCGCCGCCGGAGTCACACCGCTGCAGGGCTCTCTGACCGACCTCCACGTGCTCCGACAGGGCGCCCGTGATGCCGACGGGGTCATCCACACGGCGTTCGGTCTCGATTTTTCGAAGATCGCGGATTTGAGCAAGGAAGATCGCGAGGCGATCGAGACCTTCGGGGAGGTCTTCGCCGGGTCGGACCAGCCGGTCGTCGTGACGGGCGGTCTCGGCCTGTCGCCTTCCGGAAAGATGCTGGATGAGGACGCGAGGCCGCCCGTTATCCCGGACTTCCCGCGCGCGTCGGAGCAGACCGCGTTCGCGCTGGCCGAGCGCGGGTTGCGGGCGTCCGTCGTCCGCCTGTCGCGCTCCACTCACGGCGTGGGAGAAAGCCACGGCTTCATTCCCATGCTCGCCGCAGTGGCCCGCGCGAAGGGCGTTTCCGCCTATGTCGGGGATGGACAGAACCTTTGGCCGGCGGTGCATCGGCTGGACGCCGCGCGCCTGTTCCGTCTCGCCCTCGAACGGGGAGGCCGGAACGAGGCGTTCCACGCGGTTGCCGAGAACGTGCCGTTTAGGCAGATCGCCGAGGCCATCGGCCGGCAGGTCGGCGTCGCGTCGAAGTCGCTGACCCCGCACGAAGCCGAAACACACTTCGGCGCCCTGGCGGTGTGGGTGGCCGGGAGCGGGGCCGCTTCCAGCGATTGGACGAGGTCGGTTCTCGGATGGCAGCCCGAGGAGGTCGGCCTCATCCCGGACATCGACCGAGCGGCTTATCACGGATGATCCGTTTGTCGGAAGCCGGGCTTGCGACGGCCACCGAACGCTTCAGCCCGATTAGTGGCCATACAATTTATCCCCCGGAAGGAAGACCGGGAACAAAGCACCTTTCGCCGACCGCCCAACCGATTGGGACGAGGGACACGGCCGGATGACGAAAAAATTCCATGTCGTGCGGTGTTGTCCTAAAGCTTGCGTCAGCCCCGAATTCCGGGGTTTGGTTATCCTCAAGCCTTCGCTGCCGTCGGACGATTGAATGCCCCTCATCGCAAGTGCCCGCATGTATTCCGTCACGCCCGAGGCGGAAGCGGCCTGGGTGGCGCTGCTGGACCATGTTTCGGCCGAAGCGGGCGTTCCGCTCGAATATTTCCCCTACCCGGCCCCGCTACCGCTCGATGAGCTGTGGTCCCGCCCGGACATCGGATGCGTGCTGATGTGCGGTTTCCCGATCGCCTTCCAGCTCGCCGATGTTTTCCCCATCGCGGCGCCGATCCCGGCTTTCGGCTGGGCGGCCGGCAAGCCGGTCTACCGCACCGACCTGATCGTCCGGGCTGACTCACCTTACGCGACGCTGGCCGACGCGTTCGGCGGCACACTGGGCTGGACCGTCGAACATTCACATTCGGGCTTCAACGCCCTGCGGCATCACCTCCTGCGACGACGCCCCGCCGGGACCGCCAAGGCCTTTGCCCGCACAGTCGGCTCATTGACGGGCGCGCGCGGCATTCTCGACGAGGTCAAGGACGGTACCATCGACATCGGGCCGCTCGACAGCTACTGGCACGAACTTCTCAAGGCCTACCGGCCGGAGTTGTTCGACAACATCCGCGTGCTGGACAGCACCGCTACGGCGCCCATCCCGTCCTTTGTCGCCTCGAAGGCCCTCGATCCCGCGTCGAGGAACCGGCTCGCCGTCGCCTTCGAGGCCGCCGGTCGCGCGCCCTGGTTCCCCCCATTCGGACGAGCCTTGCTGATCGAGGGCTTCAAGGCGATGCACCTCGCGGATTTCGAGCCGACCCTCGACTGGGATCGTGAAGCCAAGGCCGCCGGGTACCCCTACCCGGGCTGACCGACGACCGCCGGCGCAGCGTCGGCCCCATCGGCACGGTGTTGGGCCGGGCCGTCGTCCCGCCAAAGGTTATACGCCGAGTTGATCAAGGCCACGTGGGTGAAGGCTTGGGGGAAGTTGCCGACCTGTCGCTTGGCCAGCGCGTCATACTCCTCCGACAACAACCCGACGTCGTTGCAAAGGCCGGCCAGTCGCCCGAACATGGCTTTCGCATCGTCCCAACGGCCCATCAGCGTGTAATTGTCGACGAGCCAGAAACTGCAGGGCAGGAAGGCGCCCTCGCGGCCGGAAAGACCATCGACGTTGGTTTCGGTGCGGTATCGCATCACGAACCCGCCCTCCAGAAGGTCGCGCTCGATCGCCTGCACGGTCCGGACGACCCGCTCGTCGTCCGCCGGCAGGAAGCCCACGAGCGCGATCAGCAGCAAGCTCGCGTCGAGATGGGTGGAGCCGTAAAATTGCGTGAAATAACCCAGGTCGGCATTGTAGCCCTTGGCGCAGACCTCGGCCTTGATGGCGTCCCGCGTCACGCGCCAGCGCTCGACGTCGCCAGCGAGGCCGAATTCCTCCACCGAGCGGATCGCGCGGTCGAACGCCACCCACGCCATGACCTTGGAATGGGTGAACTGCTGCCGCTCCCCCCGGATCTCCCAGATGCCGTCGTCCGGCTGCCGCCAGATCGTGTCGAGGTGGTCGACCAGGGCGCGCTCGATGTTCCACCCGAACTCGTCGGCCTCCATGCCGAGCCGACGCGCCTGATACATGGCGTCGAGCACCTCGCCGAACACGTCGAGCTGCAATTGTCCAGACGCCGCGTTGCCGATCCGCACGGGGCTGGAGCCCTCGTAGCCGGCGAGCCAAGGGAGTTCGAACTCATCGAGGCGTCGCTCGCCCGCCACCCCGTACATGATCTGCATCTGATCGGGCGAGCCGGCGATGGCCCGGACCAGCCATCGACGCCAAGCCGTCGCTTCCTCGACGTGCCCGGTGTTCATCAGGGCGTATAAGGTCAGCGTGGCGTCGCGCAGCCAGCAATAGCGGTAGTCCCAGTTGCGGCCGCCGCCAAGCTGCTCGGGCAGCGAGGTGGTCGGGGCCGCGACGATCCCGCCCGTTTCGAAATGCGTCAGCGCCTTCAAGGTCAAGGCGGACCGCAGAACCAGTTCCGACCAGGGCGTGTCGGACGGGAAGCGGTGTTTGGCCGACCAGGTCGTCCAGGCGGCCGTCACCTCCTCGACCACAGCCACGGGATCCACGATTGGGGGCACGGGCATATAGGACGGTGCCCATCCCAACGAGAACGGAACAGACTCGCCCGCCCGCACGGTGAATTGGGCGACCGTGCGCATGTCCTGGCCGACAAAGTCCACGTCGGTCGCGAAGGTCAGCGAGTCCGGCCCGGCGACCGCGCTCCAGCGGCCGTCCTCCAGGCGGCGAACCCAGGGCACGACCTTGCCGTAATCGAACCGCGCCGCGAGATCGAGGCGCATCGGGACGGAGCCGCTTTCGCCCACCACCAGCCGGACAATATCGACGTGGCCGTTCCGCCGGCCCATGCAGTCGACCAGCGTCACCGCGCCGTCGCGCGTTTCGAACCGGGTTTCGAGCACGAGGGTGCCGGGACGATAGCGCCGGGTGACGGTGGCGTCCTTGTCGACGGGACAAATTTGCCAGCGCCCGTTTTCGGGGCCGCCGAGCAGGCAGGCGAAGAAAGCCGCCGAATCGAAGCGCGGCAGGGACATCCAATCGATCGACCCGTCCTTGCCGACGAGCGCCGCGCTCGCGCAATTGCCGATCAGGGCGTAATCTTCAATCAGGTTCGGCATGGGCCTTCTTTCCTTCGCGGCGCGGCGCGCGGTTGTTTGAACGGCTGGCATCTGCCGAACCGGCGACAACGCAAGCGCGATGACTTTGCGTCCAAGCAAGGTCGCGACGCAACTTCGATTGAAAGCCCAGGCGGCTTTCAAGCAAGGCGGGCCATTCGGCTGCTGTCCGCCCTGCAACGATCGCGTTGCTCAACGTATCGGCTGGCCGCCGGTCGTCGCCGTCGCGCGGGCGCCCGCCGCGACGGCCCCGTCCAGGCAATCGGGAACCGGCCGGCCGGCGAGCCAGGCGGCGAGAAAGGCCGCCAGGAAAGCATCCCCCGCCCCGGTGGTGTCGAGGGCGGCGACGGCCGGCGCGGCGGTACCCCAGGTGCCGCCCGCACGGGAGCGGGCCTGGGCTCCCGCCGCGCCGGATGTGATCACCGTCAGGTCGTAGTTCTCCATCAGGCGACCCCACCTGGCCTCGGCCTGGTCGGTGCCGGCCAGGGCGGTGGCTTCGGCGAGGTTGGGGCAGCACAGGGCCGCGCCCCGCGTCCAAGACAGGATCCGGGTGGCGCCGACCTCTGCCACGAAGGCGGCAGAGCCGGGATCGAACGATAACGGAATACCCGCT
>CALMOK010000086.1:20106-23897 GCA_937871825.1 uncultured Alphaproteobacteria bacterium | reverse complement strand
AGCGGCATGGTGTGGGTGATCAGGTCGTCGATGTTGATCTTGCCCTCCATGTACCAGTCGACGATCTTCGGCACGTCGGTGCGCCCCCGCGCGCCCCCGAAGGCCGTGCCGCGCCAGTTGCGCCCGGTGACGAGCTGGAACGGCCGGGTGGCGATCTCCGCCCCGGACGGCGCGACGCCGATGACGATGGAGGTGCCCCAACCGCGGTGGCAGCATTCCAGCGCCTGGCGCATCACCGTGACGTTGCCGGTGCAATCGAAGGAAAAATCCGCGCCGCCGTCGGTGGCGTCCACGATGGCGGCCACCACCTTGTCGGTTCCCACCTCCTGCGGGTTGATGAAGTCCGTCATGCCGAATTTCCTGGCGATCTCGACCTTGCCGGGGTTGATGTCGACGCCGATGATCTTGTTGGCGCCAACCATCCGGGCGCCCTGGATGACGTTGAGCCCGATGCCGCCGAGCCCGAACACCACCACGTTGGCGCCGGGCCAGACCTTGCCGGTGTAGATCACCGCGCCGATGCCCGTCGTCACCCCGCAGCCGATGTAGCAGATCTTGTCGAAGGGGGCGTCGGCGCGCACCTTGGCGACCGCGATCTCCGGCAGCACCGTGAAGTTCGAGAAGGTCGAGCAGCCCATATAGTGGAACAGCGGCTTGTTGCCCGGTCCCGTCCCGGTGGCCTCGCAGGAGAAGCGGCTCGTGCCGTCCGGCATCACGCCCTTGCCCTGGGTGGAGCGGATGGCGGTGCACAGGTTGGTGCGCTGGCTGAGGCAGCTTTTGCAGTTGCGGCATTCGGGCGTGTAGAGCGGGATCACGTGGTCGCCCGCCTTGACGGAGGTGACCCCCGCGCCGACCTCGCGCACGATCCCGGCGCCCTCGTGGCCCAGGATGGCGGGGAACAACCCCTCCGAGTCGAGCCCGGACAGCGTGTAGGCGTCCGTGTGGCACACCCCCGTGGCCATGATCTCCACCAGCACCTCGCCGGCCTTTGGGCCTTCGAGGTCGACGGTCTCCACCGTCAGCGGCATGTTGGCGTTCCAGGCGACGGCGGCGCGGGTCTGCATGGCGATAGGCTCCAGGCGGCCGTCGAGGGATGCGGCCGTTTGCGGGTTCGCCACAGGCTTACCCCGAAGCACGCCGCCGGGGTATAGGGTTTGCGTCGCCGAACGTCGGCGACCGGCCAGGATGGGAGGCGACATGGCGTTTCGATGGGTTTTCGCCGCGTGGTTCGCCGCTTGGGTTTTCGCCCCGCCCGCCTTTGCGGCGTCCGAGCCCGACGAATTCGTCATCCAGGAGGTTTGCACCAACGCGGCCGGCGCGGCCGTGCCGGGCGACCCGGTCACCTGCGCGTCGCGCCGCAAGCTGCGGCTTGGCGAAGCCATTCCCTACCGGCGCCTCGACGCGGGAGGCTGGCAGGCGCTTTATTCCTACCCGGTGCGGGGGCCGGCCGGCGAGCGGCGGGCGATGGCCGTCAAGGTGTTCGGCGGCAACGACACGTCGGGATTCTTCGGCGACCTCGGCCACCGGGCGGGGTTCGACCTTCTGGAAGTCGGGGCCGATTACGTTTCGGGCATCCGCACCAGCGATTCGGGCGGCGGCGACCAGATCTTCTGGCGCACCACGGATTGCCAGCGCGCCAACGGTTGGATCTTCTTTCCGCCGGGCCTGCAACCCGGCGGGCACGGCGAAACCCGCTCGACCCTGAAGATCACCAAGGGCCCGTCCGTCGCCTGCCCGTGGCTGTTCCACATCGCGCCCGACTTCACGGTGTGGGACCGGCCGGTTGAGCCGACCACCTACACGAGCGGCAAGCGCCTCGACACGGTCCTGAGCATGCACTTCGCCTACGGCGACCCGGCCGACCCCTCGCACACCAACGACAGCATGGAGAAATTCTACTTCACCCGGGAATACGGCTTCACCCGCTGGGAAGCTTGGCAAACCCAATCGGGCTGCGAGGCCCGCGTCGGTGCCGCCGAAGCCCGCGAACGGTGCCGGCCCTCGCCGCAAAAGATCTGCAACGGGCCCAACACCGCCAGCTTCTTCGGCAAAACCTACCTGCGGCTGGATTGCCGCGATTCCACCTTCGTGGTGCCGGCCGAGCCGCCCTTCAACCCCCTGGTGAACGCCGCCGCGCCGGGCGACATCGCCGACCGCAGCCTCGTGACCAACGGCACCTTCTTCGATGGCGCGTCCCAATGGCAGGCCACGGGCCCGGCCGTGAAACTGCAGCCCACCCATGGGCAGGGCAACAACAGCCTGTTGCGGCTCGCCTGCGCGCCTTGTTCGGGGCAGGGGATCGCGCAGGACATCGACGTGCCGGCCGGTGGAGGGCCGGGTCTCCTGCGCTGGGGCGTTTCGCTGGCCGGGACCGGCGGACCCGGAAAGCTGGCGCTGACCATCTCACGCGACGGGCAGGACCCGCAGCGGATCGAACATGCGGTTCCGGTCGGCCCCGCCGCGAAGGGCTTCACCTTCGAGGTCCCCTGGCAGGGGGGCGACGCCAAGGCGCGGTTCGAGCTCACCTTCGAGGGGAATACCGACATCGAGGTCGACGACGCCTATGCGGTACTGCTCACCGGCGAGGCCGCCTTGGCGAATCCGTAACGCCTGCCCGGTATGAAGAGGGTTCAGGCGCGCGAGCGGGATGGGTATGACCACGGTCCGGATCGGTATTGGCGGGTGGGACTACGCGCCCTGGCGCGGCCTCTTCTATCCGGAAGGGCTGCGCAAGAAAGATGAGCTCGGCTACGCGTCGACGCACCTGACCTCGATCGAGATCAACGGCACGTTCTACCGCACCCAGACGCCCGCCACCTTCCGTGCCTGGCATGACGCCACGCCCGACGGTTTCGTGTTCTCCGTCAAGGCCGCGCGGGCCGCCGCGATCCGCAAGGACGCCGCCGAAGCCAAGCCCGCCATCGCGCATTTCCTGGATTCCGGTCTCATCGAGCTTGGCGACAAGCTCGGCGTCATCCTGTGGCAACTGCCGGGCGGCCGCCGCTTCGACCCCGACGGTTTCGCCCGCTTCATCGACCTGCTGCCGCCGTCCCATCAAGGAGTGCGGCTGCGCCACGCCGTCGAGGCCGAACATGAAAGCTTCAACGACGGCGCGGCCGGGCGCCTGCTCGGCGAGCGGGGCATCGCCCGCGTGATCCTCGAAAAGCAGGGCGTCGCCGCGCAGGAGGAAATTACGGCCGACCACGTCTACCTTCGCCTGCAGGGCACGGTCGACGAGGAGGAGGCGGGTTATCCGGCGGTCGCGCTCGACGAGCGGGCCGCCCGGCTGAAGGCCTTCGCCAAGCCGCGCGGTCGCGCCGTGTTCTGCTACGTGATCGCCGGCGCGAAACATCGCGCGCCCGCGGCCGCCATGGCGCGACCGGATCGGCTGACCGTTCAGGCAGCCTCGCGCGCTTCGACGGGCAATTGTTCGGCCACCGCTTCGGCGACGATGCGCGCGGTCGCGGCCGACAGCGTCCAGCCGAGGTGGCCGTGGCCGGTGTTGTAGAACACGCCGGGGCGCTTGCCCGGGCCGACGCGCGGCAGCATGTCGGGCAGCATGGGGCGCAGGCCGGCCCAGGGCACCACGGTTTCGGTGTCCACACCGGGGAAGTGTCGCCGTGTCCAATCCACCAGGGGCTTGATCCGGTCGGCCCGGATGTCGCGGTTGTGGCCGTTGAACTCGGCCGTCCCGGCAACGCGGAACCGGCCCTCGCCGAGGCGGCTCGACACGATCTTGGTTTCGTCGTCGAGCAGGCTCACCATGGGGGCGGCCCGCCGGCTCGACTCGT
>CALMOK010000086.1:0-20096 GCA_937871825.1 uncultured Alphaproteobacteria bacterium | reverse complement strand
CGCCTCGTCGTCGAGGTGGACCGTGATCGAATAGCCCTTCACCGGATAAATGTTGACCCGGTCCCCGAGGCCAGCCGCCAGGGCGCGGCTGCCGACGCCCGCGCAAACCACCACGGCATCCACCCGCAGGCTTTCGAGCGACGCAGGTCCCACATGGGCGGGGGTACCCGTCCATTCCACGGTGACGCCGCCGGCTTCCGTCGCCACGCGCCGGACATCGGCCTCGTAATGGATGGTGGCACCGCGCCGCTCGCAAGCGTCCGCGAGGCCGGTGGTGAACTTGTGGATGTCACCCGTGGTGTCGCTCGGGGTGAAGAAGCCGCCGACGTAATCGCCGTGAAGCGCCGGCTCCAGCGCCCTGATGTCGGACGGCGACACGGTATGCCGGTCGAGCCCGCCCTGCTTCAGCAATCCGTTGACCCGGGTGGCGTGATCGAGGCCGGCCCGGTCGCGGTAGATGTGCAGGATGCCGCGGGTGACGGCGTCGTAATCGATCCGCTCGCGGCGCGCCATGGCAAACAGTTCCTCGCGCGCCGCCATGGCGAGCCGGACGGTTTGGACCGTATTGCGTTCGTAATGCGGGATGGCGGCGACGAATTCGGCCATCCAGGACAGTTTGTGCCAGGTCGGCTTGGGGTTCATCAGCAGCGGCGCGCTGCGGTTCAGCATCCATCGGATGCCCTTGAGGACCGTGGACCAGCCATTCCAGACTTCCGCGTTGCTGGCCGACAACTGGCCGCCGTTGGCGAAGGACGTTTCCATCGCGGCATAGCGCTGGCGGTCGAACACCGTGACGGCGTAACCCCGATCGAGGAGCGCATAGGCTGTGGTGATGCCGGTGATGCCGGCTCCGATGACGGCGACGTGGCGCATGAACATCTACTCCCGTGAAGCGTGGACCAAAGGACCGGCTTTCGCCGGTTGTGATCCCCCATCTGTCACGGGTACCTGAGAGCTTACCCCGTTTCCGGTCTGGCAAGGCGCCAGCCTGGCGGCAACGGGATTCCCCTTCGGCGGGCGCGCCAAAGCGCCTCTCTCCAGATTGTCCTTCGATGCGGTCCTTTTGCCTGAGAGTTTCCGGGGGGTTGCTCCGTCGGCGCCACCGCAAGCCTGCCGGCCCTTGGCGATCTCTCCCGCATCGTCGATTTCGACAACACAAGTGTCTCATAATCGGTTCCCGGCCGCAAGCCGCGCGCCGGCCCCGACTACCGGTTCTTCTTGTGCCATTGATCGTTTCGCGCTAGGAAACGGACAGTCCGGTTTCCGGTGCCCGCCCTCGGCGCCACGCGGAAATTCGGATGCGCTCAGTGCGCCCGCGCCCATCGTCTAGCGGTCCAGGACGTCGCCCTCTCACGGCGAAAACAGGGGTTCGATTCCCCTTGGGCGCGCCAGTGGCTCATTCAATCGATGAACGACGTGCTCTGGACAGGGCGCGGGGAAAAGGTCGGAGAACCTCAATACGGCCGGCAAGGCGACGGGCAGGGTATCCCCGAACGAGCTTCGAAGACGGGGGCGAGGCGAAGACGCCATCCGCCAAGAGCGTTCCGGTGCGCATCATCCCGGCGTCACGTCGACACTTGGAAGACCTTGGGAAGGTTCCTGTGCGAGAAGGGATGCGACAGCGATGGTGAGCCGAAGCACAAGCTGAACAGGAACGTCGCCGATCGATCAGCCATCGTCGCAACCAGCCGCCCGGGTCGCGGCCAACCATTGAGTTCAAACAGTCACTTGAACCGCTCAGAAGCCAATATGCATCGCGCATGAATGGCAAAACCGTCGACCTGGCGTGCGCGAAAAAATCCTTCCGCGAATGGTGAACTCATCCACACCGTCTGGCTTTGTGAGAAAGGCGGGATGCAGGATGTTTTGATGGCTGACGTGTTTGATCTTATCGTAATCGGCAGCGGCCCTGGCGGGGCGTCGCTGGCCCAACGCCTCGCCCAGACCGGCAAGCGCATCCTGATCCTCGAGCGCGGCGATTACCTGCCGCGGGAGGAGGCGAACTGGAGCGCCGAAGCGGTCTTTGTCCATGGGCGCTATCAGGCCGAGGAAACCTGGACCAACAGCAAGGGCGACACGTTCAGTCCCGCACTTCACTATTATGTCGGCGGCAACTCGAAGGTTTATGGAGCGGCGCTGTTCCGGCTCCGGGAACGTGACTTCGACGAGGTCATCCACAAGGGCGGCATTTCGCCGGCGTGGCCGCTCAAGTACGAGGCTTTCGCGCCCTACTACGACGAAGCCGAGGCGCTGTTCCATGTGCACGGACAACGGGGCGAAGACCCCCTCGAACCGCCGACCGCCAAGCCTTACCCCTTTGTTCCGGTCAAGCACGAGCCCAAGGTTCAGGATCTGTCCGACCGGCTTGCGGGGATCGGCCTGCATCCCTTCCATTTGCCGCTCGGCATTCGGCTCGACCAGAAGGCGGATGGCTTTGCGACCCCCACGAGCACCTGCATGCGGTGCTCCTACTTCGACGGCTTTCCGTGCCTGCTGAACGGCAAGGCGGACGCGCAGGTGATGTGCATCGATCCGATGCTCGCCGCCCACAGCAACGTCACCCTGCTGACGGGAGCCTATGTGTCGCGGCTCGACACCGACGCGAGCGGGCGCCGCGTCGAAACCGTTCACGTCACGATCGAGGGCCGTAAGGAAACCTATGCGGCCGGCACCGTGGTGGTGGCTTGCGGATCGCTCTCATCGGCCCTGCTCCTGCTGCGCTCGGCCAACGAGCGGCATCCGAACGGCCTCGCCAATGGGTCGGACCAGGTCGGCCGCAACTACATGCGGCATGAGATGTCCATCGTCATGGCGGTGATGAAGTCGGTCAACGAAACTGTTTTCCAGAAGACGCTCGCCTTCAGCGACTTCTACTTTGGCAGCGACGACTGGGACTATCCGCTTGGCCTGATCCAGATGTGCGCGACCAGCCACGCCGACCAGATCAAGGGAGAAACGCTGTCGACGGCTCTCGACTGGCTGCCGGACATGCCCTTCGACCAGTTGGCGCGACACTCCATGGATTTCTGGCTGCAAAGCGAGGACCTGCCCAGCCCCGACAACCGGGTCTACTACAAGGACGGCAAGGTGCACCTCGACCTGACGGAAACCAACGCGGAAGCCTTGAAGCGCCTCAAGACGAAGCTGGAGGAGGTGCTGACCAAGATCGGCTGGCCCGCGGTCCTGCTCGAGCGCTCGCTCTACCTCGGCAAGAACGTCCCCTTGTCGGGAACCGCGCACCAGGCCGGCACCTGCCGCTTCGGAACGGATCCGGCGACGTCCGTGCTCAACCTCGATTGTCGTGCCCATGAGGTCGACAACCTTTACGTGACGGACGCGAGCTTCTTTCCATCCATCGGCGCAGTGAACCCCACGCTCACGATCGTCGCCAACGCGCTGCGGGTCGCCGACATCCTGAAGGACCGGCTGTGAGCGGGGCCGCGATCGTGGCCCTGCTGGTGCGCTGCGGCATGGTGCTGCTGTTCCTGCCGTTCAGCGCCCTCGACAAGGTCCTGGGTTTCGGCGGCGCGGTGAAGCAGGCCGAGGAGGTGTTCCGGCCGCGAGCCCTCGCCACGACGGTGCTGCTGATCGGGCTCGCCATCGAGGTTGTTTGCACCCTGGGCGTCGTGACCGGTGTGGCCGACCGTCTCTGCGCGTTCATCATCGCGGGTTATTGCGCCGCCACTGCGGTGCTGTTCAAGCGCTTCTGGGCCGCGGGTGACTTCTGGTCGGACCCGAACGGCAAGGGCCGGAGCTTGTTCTGGGATTTCCTCAAGAACCTTTCGCTCGGCGCCGGCTTCCTCCTCGTGGTGGTCGGCGCGGACGGCCTGGGTCTCGAAACGTTCCTTCACCATCCCTTCGCTTCCACCCAACCCTATGCAGGCCACCCTTGAGCGAACCCGGTCCCAAGCCCCGCGTCCCCTACTGGCACCTTTACGTCGACCGCGATGGCGTCAGCCGACAAACGCAATGCGCGCTCACCGACTACGCGCTGAAAGGTGTCGGCCCCGCCGACCCGCAATGGAATAACAAGATGGAGCGCGGCGAAGCCACGGTGGTGTTCACGGTCCAGCCGGTCGGGTGGGTCGGGGACTGGCACGAGAATCCCGCGCCGCAATGGATCGTCGTGCTGTCGGGTCGGTGGTGGATCGAAAGCATGGACGGCACCCGGATCGAGCAGGGCCCGGGTGAGTTCTCGTTTGGCGAGGACCAGGGCTGTACCGAAACCGGGGGTCGCAAGGGCCACCGCTCGGGCACGGTCGGCGACGAGCCCTGCTGCCTAATGACCGTGCAACTCCACCGCGAACCGAAGCGCGAGCCGTGTCACCTCACATGAGCTGGCGCGCCATCGCCGGCTTTCGGCTCGTCACCGCCGATCTCGACCGGCTTTCGGCCTTCTACGAGGCGCTGGGGTTCGGTCTCGAGGCGCGGCACCCGATCCCGCAGGACGAGATGGCCATGCTGGGATTGGACGGTGGAGGCACGCGGCAGCCCATGCGGCTCGGGGCCGCCCGTGTTGACCTCGACCGTTTCGATCGTCCGGGCCGTCCTTACCCCGCCGGGGCCGACGCGGCCGCGCTTTGCTTCCAGCATCTCGCGCTGGTGACCGACGACGCGGCTGCGGCCTGGGAGGGCGCCAGGCGGGCGGGCGGCACCCCCATCAGCCGGCACGGTGCGGTGACGCTGCCGCCCGCCTCGGGTGGCGTGACGGCGATGAAGTTCCGCGATCCCGATGGCCACCCGCTCGAGTTTCTGGAATTCGCAGGGTACGCCGCGCAGGCATGGCCCGGCCAGGGCCTGCTCGGCATCGACCATAGCGCGATCTCTGTTTCCGACGGGACGGCAAGCCGCCGCTTCTACGCGGCGCACGGGCTCGTCGCGGCGCCAGGGTCCGTGAACAAGGGACCCACCCAGGTGTCGTTGGACGATCTCGACGCCGTCGAGGTCGATGTCACGCCTTCGCGTCCCGCGCTGCCGACGCCGCATCTCGAGCTTCTCGGCTACTGGAGGCCCAAGGGGCGCTCCTGCGGGCCGGTCGCCCCCAACGACAGCGCGGCGACGCGGATCGTTTGGCAGGCCGGTCGCCGCGAACTCGTGGCCGACCCGGACGGCCATTGGCACCAGCTGGAGCTCGGGTGAGCGGCGGAGCGTCAGGCCAAAAGGTCGATGGCGAGGAGGTGCTTGGTTGCAGCGATGAAAAGGCGCCGCCCATCCGTGCCGCCCAGCGTCAGGTTGGAGACCACGACAGGCAGGGGAATGAAGCCCAGCCTTTCGCGTTCCGCCGACCAGACGTGAACGCCATCGGCCGCGCTTGTCCATACCCAGCCGCGCGGATCGACCAGCAGCCCGTCAGGGTAGCCGTGATCGGTGTGACAAAAGAAGCGTCGGTTGGACAGCGCGCCGTCAACGCGGACATCGAAGGCCTCGATCCCGTGCTTCGTCCCCGCTGAAAAGCCCGGCACCTCGCCGAGCGACAGGGACGTGTCGGAAACATAGAGCGTGCGCCCATCGGCCGTGAAGGCGAGCCCGTTCGGTTGCTCGAAGTCCGCCATGCGGCCGAGCCCGCCCGTTTGCGGGTCGAAGCGGTAAACGCTGCGGTGATCGAGTTCGGGTTCGGCCAAGCTACCCTGGCTCGGCATCACGATGCCGAAGATCGGGTCGGTGAACCAGATCGACCCATCGGGCGCGACAGCAACGTCGTTTGGCGAATTCAGCCGCCGACCTTCGAACTGCGTGACGACCGGCTCGGGCTGACCCTGGAGGCCGGGCGTCGACACGCTGATGCAGCGCCGCCCGTGCTCGCAATGGTAGATCCTGCCGTCGCTTCCGAGGGCATTGCCGTTCATGAAGAAGGTCAGGTCGATGGCCGCCTCGACATGGCCGTCCTCGTACCAGGCGAGCAGCCGCCGGTTCGGCACGTCCGACCACAGCAGGCGGCGCGCGGAGGGCTGCCACACAGGCCCCTCCGAGTGGATAGCCCCCTCGTAAAGGTTCAGGAGCGGCGCATCCCTGGGCAGCACGGTTGCCAGTCGCGGATCGTCGATCTGAACGCCCGCGAAGCCCGACAGTTCGGCCGTCGCGCCGGCGCGACGCAGAAGTCGCCCCGGGAGAAGACTGCTAGGGGTCATGATGCGTGCTCCTGGACTTGCGCCTCAGCCGCCGGTGGCGAACCCCGGATAAAGCGTCATGCCGCCGTCCACGAACAGGGTCGTGCCCGTGACGTAGTCCGAAGCGTCGGAAGCCAGCCACACCGCCGCGCGGGCGATGTCGTCCGGTTCACCGATGCGCTTGTAGGGCACGAGCGTCATGAGGGCCTCGTAGGCCTCGGGCGTGCTCCAGGCTTCCGTGTTGATGGGCGTCCGAATGGCGCCGGGCGCGATGCTGTTCACCCGGATCATGTGGGGGGCCAACTCCTGGGCCATGCTCTGCATCATCATCATGATGCCGCCCTTGGACGAGGCGTAGTTGACGTGACCGGCCCATGGGATCTGCTGATGCACCGAACTCATGCAGATGATCTTGCCGGCCGCGGCCGAAACGGCCCTATCGACGCCGCGTCGCCGGAATTCGCGGGCCGCCGCCCGGTTGCAAAGGAACTGGCCGGTGAGGTTGACGCCGATCACCGTGTTCCATTGCTCAAGCGACATCTTGTCCAGCGTCGCGTCGCGCTGCAGCCCGGCATTGCTGACCGAGATATGCAGCGTGCCGAATTCCTTGATGGCGGCCGCGTACATGGCCTCGACCTGGTCCTCCTGGCTGACATCGGCCTTGAGCACGATGGCGCGCCGGCCGTAGCCCTCGATCTTGTGGGCCACTTCTTCGGCCGTTTCGGGATGGGTGACGTAGTTGACGGCGACATGGGCGCCCGCCTGGGCCAAGCCGAGCGCAACCGCTTCGCCAATGCCCGAATTCGCGCCCGTCACGAGAGCGGGTTGATCCGTCACCACAGGGAAGTAAGGCGGGTTCGGCCGTCGGTCGGCATCGGGAAGAGCGGGGGCGCTGGGCGCTTTCGGCGTGCCGGGTGGGGGCGTTTCAGTCATGGTGCTTACTTTCGAGCTTGTGATGCGGAATGGTGAGCGACGTCAGCCAGCATGCTGCCTGTTTGTTTGAACGAGTTTGCCTGCGTCATGCGTGTCGCCGATGATCAACTCGGCAGACCGGCCATGGGTCGCATACGCGAAAGCCCATTCAAGGCTCACGATCACGCGACTGCGGAATGAAATCAGGAATGCGATGGGGGCGCCGGCCCATGCTTGCGGCGGTGAGGCTGAAGAGGCTCATGCCTTGGGCAAGAGAGCGGAATGACCAAGGGGAAGAGCCGAAGGTCCAAGCAAGGGCCCAATCCGAGGAAGGTGGCCGAGGCGGATCGCGGGACGGCGACGGATCAGAGGATCTCAAAGTACGCGGATACGAGGGACGCCTAAGGAACCGTCCGTCACCATACAAATCCCACACGGAACAGTGCGCCAGGGGTTGACCTGGAGGCGCGCTTCATGGATCGGCGAGGTCGCATATCCGAAGTGTAAACGCTTGAAGCGCAACGTTTCACGGGAGGCGAGGCGCTCGCCGTGGGTCCGGAGGGAGGGTTCCATGCGGATCAGTTTGAACGCGGTCTTGCACGCCCCGGCGTTGGTGCCGACCGTTCGGGTCGAACGGCGCGACGTCGAACAGGTGCGCTACATCAAAGGAGCGGACGGGGAACGGGAACCGCGCCAGCGCCGGCCGAGAAAAACTGTTCCCCCGGCCGATCACATCCGGGTCGCCGACGCATCGTTCGACGGCTTGACGGCGACCTTGACGGAGATCGAGTTGGCGCGGCTCCCCGTTGACACCGGGGTGACCCCGGCGGTGTCGCGCAAGCCGTCGCCCTATGTCGAGGATTGACGGTCGACTTTGGATGGCGTGTGCCAGTCGCGCGACTGGCCGCCTTTTTCGATTGGAAAGCAAGGGACAAGGTGCGGGCCGCCCACCACCACGGCATGAAGGGTCAATGGTGACGGGGCTGGAACGATGACGAACGCATCGCTGAACGAGGGACAGGACCGTTTGGCGGCCCAGGAACCGGATCATGACGGGACGACCGTGATGGGCGACCCCCGCTGGGCCCGTGTTCTGAGCCGGGACCGAGGCGCCGACGGGCTGTTCTGGTATTCGGTGGCGACCACCGGGGTTTATTGCCGGCCGTCCTGCCCGTCGCGCGCCGCCAACCCGAAGAACGTCGGCTTCCACGACACGGTCGCCGACGCCAGGGCGGCGGGCTTCCGGCCCTGCCGACGATGCGACCCCGACGGGTTGTCGGCCGAAACCGGGACCGCGATCGTCGCGCAGGCCTGCCGGTTCATCGATGGAAGCGACGGCGTCTCCCTGGCCGCGTTGGCCAGGGCCGCCGGGCTCAGCCCCTCGCATTTCCACCGCCTGTTCAAGAGGGTGGCGGGTGTGACCCCTAGGGCCTACGCGGTCGCGCGGCGGGCGGCCCGCGTGCGGGACCGGCTGCCGAACAGCGAAACCGTGACGGAGGCGATCTATGATGCCGGCTTCAACTCCAACGGGCGCTTCTACGCCGCCTCGGACGGCCTGCTCGGCATGACGCCGAGCCGCTACCGGGCCGGCGGGGTCGGGGAAACCCTGCGCTTCGCCGTCGGGCAATGCTCCCTGGGGGCCATCCTGGTCGCTTCCAGCCCCAAGGGGGTAGCCGCCATCCTGATCGGCGACGAACCCGAGGGTTTAGTCCGCGACCTTCAGGATCGTTTTCGGAGCGCCGACCTCGTGGGCGGCGAGGAAGCCTATGAGCGGCTCGTGGCGACGGTGGTCGGCTTCGTCGAGGCGCCGCGCACCGGCCTTGACCTGCCGCTCGACATTCGCGGCACGGCCTTCCAGCAGCGTGTCTGGCAGGCGCTTCGGGAGATTCCGGCGGGCGCCACCACGACCTACACGGAGGTCGCCGCCCGGATTGGCGCTCCGGCAGCGGTGCGGGCCGTGGCGGGAGCCTGCGCCGCCAACGCCCTGGCGGTGGCGATCCCGTGCCACCGGGTGGTGCGCAACGATGGCGCTTTGTCCGGTTACCGCTGGGGCGTCGAGCGCAAGCGCGCGCTGATCGACCGGGAAGCCCGCCCGGCCTGACGGGCGATGCCACCCCTTGAACGACGGGTGGTGACCGCATTGACCCGGCGTGCCCGAACGCGCGACATCCGCGCCGGACGAAACCGCAAGGGGGCGATGGGGTGACGGATCTGGTTCTCGAAGCGCTTCAAGCCAGGATCGGGTCCGGCCATCTCGAGCCCGACCCGGCGCAGCGCGAGGTCGCCCGCGCGCTCGACGACCTCGCGACCGAACTGGCGACCGGCGAGGAGGCCGGCTCGCTCCTGGCGCGCTTGTTCGCCAAGAAACCCGAAGCGCCGCGCGGCCTCTACATCCATGGCGAGGTCGGGCGCGGCAAGACCATGCTGATGGACCTGTTCTTCGAGGGCGCGCCGGTGGCCCGCAAGCGCCGCGTGCATTTCCACGCTTTCATGGGCGAGGTCCATGCCCGCATCCATGCCTGGCGCGAGGCGAGGAAGCGGCACGCGGTGGCGGGGGACGACCCGATCGCGCCCGTGGCCGAGGCGGTGGCGACTGAGGCGCGCCTCCTGTGCTTCGATGAATTCGCCGTCACCGACATCGCCGACGCCATGATTTTGGGCCGGCTCTTCACGGCGCTGTTCGGCGCCGGCGTGGTGGTAGTGGCGACCTCCAATGTGGACCCCGTCGATCTTTACCGGGACGGGCTGAACCGCGCCTTGTTCCTGCCCTTCATCGCGCTGTTGCGGGAGCGCATGCGGGTGGTGCGGTTAGAGGCGCGGGAGGATTTCCGCCTGCTTAAGCTGACGGGCTCGCCCACCTTCCTGGTGCCGGCGGACGCCTCCGCGCGCGCCGCGCTCGACCGGATGTTCCTCGCCCTGACCGGCACGGCTTTGGGCCGCCCCGTAAGCCTGCCGCTGCTCGGCCGAACCGTGACGGTGCCGGAGGCGGCCGGCGGGGTGGCGCGCTTCGCCTTCGCGGATCTGTGCGACGCGCCGCTTGGCGCCGCCGATTTTCTGGCCATCGCCCAAAGCTTCCATACCGTGATCGTGGACGGCATCCGGGCGATCGCCCCGGGCGATCGCAACGTCGCCAAGCGTTTCATAACCCTGATCGACACCTTCTACGATCGCCACGTCAAGCTGCTGGCCTCCGCCGATGCGGAGCCGCCGGGGCTTTATCGGGCCGCCGAGGGGCGCGAAGCCTTCGAGTTCGACCGGACGGTATCGCGCCTCATCGAGATGCGATCGGGCGACTACCTCGGGCTGCCGCATGGGCGGGCGGATTCGCCGGGATCGGGCCAGTCGAGCGGGCTGGCCGAGACGTGACCCTCACCCGATCGACACGTCCGGCATGGGGCGGGGTTTCAACAGCAGCGGCAGGCCCGCCACCACCAGCACGGCCGACTGGCAGGCCGCCGCCATCGCCTGGTTGAGCCGCCCTTGCGCGTCGCGAAAGGCGCGGCCGAGCGCGTTGTCGGGGACGATGCCGGAGCCGACCTCGTTGGACACGAAGATCACCGGCCCGCCGAGGCTCGGCACGAGGCCGGCCAGCCGCCCGGTTTCGTTCTCCACATCGCCGCCGCCCAGCATGACGTTGCTGAGCCAAAGCGTCAGGCAGTCCACCAGGATCACCCGGCCCGGCGTGGCTTCGGCTTCGAGCCGTTCGGCGAGCGCCAGCGGTGCCTCCAGGGTTTGCCAGCGGCCGTCCCGGTCGGCCTGATGGCGGGCGATGCGGGCCCGCATCTCACCATCGTCGTAAAGCGTCGCGGTCGCGCAATAAACGAGGTCGAAGCCGGACCGTTCGGCGAGGGTTTGGGCGAAGCGGCTCTTGCCCGATCGCGCGCCTCCCAGCACCAGCATCGAGCGGGTGATTTGTGTTTCCGCCGTCATCGCGTGTATCGCCCTTCCGTCGTCCCGTTCCCAGCCTGCCGAGCCGTCGCGATCCCATGAACCCCATCTTCGCCGCCGCGCAAACATCCGTATTCGAAACCATGTCGCGCTTGGCGCGCGAAACCGGCGCGATCAACCTCGGCCAGGGCTTTCCCGACGATCCCGGCCCGCTTGACGTGCGGCAGCGGGCCGCCGACGCCGTGCTCCACGGCTTCAACCAATACCCGCCCATGCTCGGCCTGCCGGAACTGCGGAACGCGGTCGCGGCCCACTACAAACGCGTGCAGAACCTCGACCTCGATCCCGACCGCGAGGTGATGGTGACCTCGGGGGCGACGGAGGCCCTCGCCGGCGCATTGCTGGCCCTGATCGAGCCGGGCGACGAGGTGGTGCTGTTCCAGCCCATGTACGATGCCTATCTGCCGCTCGTGCTGCGGGCCGGGGGCGTGCCGCGCTTCGTCACCCTGCGGCCGCCGCACTGGCGTTTCAACGAGGCCGACCTCGCGACCGTCTTTTCGGCGCGCACCAGGGTGGTGCTGTTCAACAACCCCCTCAACCCGACCGGTACGATGTTCGACGGCGAGCAACTCGCCCACCTGGCCCGGTTCTGCGTGGAGCACGATGTCGTCGCGCTGTGCGACGAGGTATGGGAGCATGTGACGTTCGACGGCGTGGTTCACCGGCCCCTGATGGCTGTGCCGGGAATGCGGGAGCGGACCGTGAAGATCGGCTCCGCCGGCAAGATCTTCTCGCTGACGGGGTGGAAGGTCGGCTTCGTCATGGCGCAACCCGAGCTTCTGCGGGTGTTGGCCAAGGCTCACCAGTTCATCACCTTCACGACCCCACCCAACCTGCAGGCGGCCGTCGCCTACGGGCTCGGCAAGGACGAGGCGTCGTTCAAAGCCATGCGGGCGGGCTTTCAGCGCAGCCGCGACCGGCTCGGTGCCGGGCTGGCGGCGCGTGGCTTCACCGTGCTGCCCAGCCAGGCCACTTATTTCCTCACCGTCGACCTCGGGGAAGGGGCCGACGACGTGGCTTTCTGCGAGGCGCTGGTGCGCGGGCCGGGCGTGGCCGCCATCCCGGTTTCGGCGTTCTACGCCGCCGGTGCGGTGCGGCGGACGGTGCGGTTCTGTTTCGCCAAGGCGGACGCGACGCTCGACGCGGCGCTGGAGCGTTTGACCGGGGCCACCCTGGGCAGCCGTCGCCCGTTCACCGCTTCTTGAGATAGGGCGCCATGCCGCGCCGGGCGAGTTCGTCAGCGCGCTCATTCATATCGTGCCCGGCATGGCCCTTGACCCAGTGCCAGGCGACCCTGTGGCGGTTCGCGGCGGCGTCGAGTCGCTGCCACAGTTCGATGTTCTTCACTGGCTTGCGGTCGGCGGTCTTCCAGCCGTTGCGCTTCCACCCGTTGATCCAGCCCGTGACGCCGCCGCGCAGATATTGCGAGTCGGTGTGGACGTCGACCTCGCAGGGCCGCGTCAGGGTTTCCAGGGCCGAGATGGCGGCCATCAGTTCCATGCGGTTGTTGGTGGTGTCGGCCTCGCCGCCGCAAAGCTCCTTTTCGGTGTCGCCGAATTGCAGGATGGCGCCCCAGCCACCCGGCCCCGGGTTGCCCGAGCAGGCGCCGTCGGTCCAGACCGTCAGCCGGCCGCTCAACGCTTCGCCCCATAAACGGCAGCACTCGACACGGTCTGGTGAAATTTCAGCTTGTTCAAGTATTCGAGCGGGTCCTTCGGCTTGACGAGGGCGCCCGGCGGCACGTTCAGCCAATCGACGAGGCGGGTCAGCATGAAGCGCAGCGCGGCGCCCCGCGCCAGCACCGGCAGCGCTTCGATCTCGCGCGGGTCGAGCGGCCGGACGGCACCGTAGGCTTCCACCAGGGCGGCGGCGCGCGCGGGCTGGAAACGCCCGGTCGGGTCGAAGCACCAGGCGTTGATGCAGATCGCGAGGTCATACGCGAAGGCATCCGTGCAGGCGAAATAGAAGTCGATCAGGCCGGACAATTGATCGTCGAGGAAGAAGACGTTGTCGGGAAAAAGGTCGGCGTGGATCACGCCCCGCGGCAGGTCGGCCGGCCAGGCCTCCCGCAGAAAGGCGAGTTCGGCTTGCGTGTCGGCCGTCAGCCGGGGGGCGACGCTGTCGGCGCGCGGGCGCGCGGCCTCGAACAGGGCCGGCCATGCCTCGACCGACAGGCTGTTGGGACGTGCCAGGGGAAAATCGGCCCCGGCTTGATGCAGGCCCGCCAAGGCCTTGCCCAGCGCCCCGCAATGGCGCGGTTCTGGCGACCTGATCCACACCCCATCGAGAAAGGTGACGATCGCAGCCGGGCGGCCGACGAGTTCGCCCAACACCGCGCCGCGCGCGTTGGCGACGGGCCGCGGGCATGTCAGCCCGCGCGCCGCGAGGTGGTCGAGCAGGCCGAGGAAAAACGGCAGGTCGCCGGCGTCCACCCGCTTTTCGTATAGCGTGAGGATGTAACGCTCCGCCGTAGTCTGCAGCAGGAAGTTGGAATTCTCGACACCCTCGGCGATGCCCTTGAACGACCGGAGCCTGCCGAGGTCGTAGGTGGCCAGGAAAGCGTCGAGCGCGTCGGAGGAAACGTCTGTGTAGACCGCCATCGCGTCAGCCGAACAGGCCAGGGTGCCTGATCCGCAGCGTTTGCACCATCGCCAGGGTGCGCATGTCGAGCAGCCGGTTGGTGTCGGCGAGATGCGCCAGTTCGGTGAGGGGGATCTCTTCCACGGTGATGTTCTCGTTCTCGCCCTCGACGCCCCCGCCGGGGCCGGTGCGGTCGGCTGCCGCGTAGGGCGCGAGGAACAGCGACATGCGTTCGGTGGAGATGCCCGGCATGGACCAGATCGTGCCGAGGTCCTCCAGGATCGAGAGTTCGACGCCGGCTTCCTCCAGGGCTTCGCGCTTGGCGGCCGCCGCCGGGTCCTCCCCATCGTCGACGAGGCCGGCCGGGGCCTCGATCAGGTCTTCGGTTTCCCCGGCATGCAGCACGGGCGCGCGGGGCAGGCGCACCACCAGCGCCACCCGGCGCGCGGGGTCGTAGGGCAGCACCGCGCAGCCCGGACCATGGTCCTCGATCTCGCGCTTGAACGCCTTGCCGTTCCCGTCCCGCATGTGGGCGACCAGCAGGCGCAGCCAGCCCTTGTAGGCCGTTTCGGTTCGTTCGATGGTGACCGGCATCACGTGTTTCCCTCGAGCGTGTCGCCACCGGCGAACGCGCGTTCAATCAAGATGGCCCTGGCGTCAGCCTGCCGCCAACGCGCGGGTGGCCGCTTCGGCGGCCCTGGCGCCGGAGCGCAGCGACCCCTCGATGGTGGCGGGCAGGCCGGTCGCCGTCCAATCGCCCGCCAAAAACAGGTTGCGCTGCGCCGTGACGGGGCCGGGGCGGCGCTCCTCCTGCTCGGGCAGGGCCGCGAAGGTCGCTCGCTTTTCGCGGATGACCTGCCAGGGCGGCAAGGCCTCGGGCAGGCCCGTGACGGCGGCGACTTCGGCCCAGAGCAGTTTCGCCAGATCCTCGCGCGGCATGTCGAGCAGCCGGTCGGCGTCGCTGACGGTGACCGACAGCCGGCCCGGAAACCTGAACAGCCATTCGCTCGTGGCGTTCACGAGGCCCAGCATGCCGGGCAGGTTTTCGGGCGGCTCGACCAGGAAATGCGCGTTGGCGATGGAGCGGAAAGCGGTCGGCACCTCGAGCCCCGGCACCAGCAGGGCGGCCACCGGCGCCGGCACCGCCAGGATCACCTGATCGTCGGGGCCGAGAACGATCGCCTCCTCGCCGAAGTCGAGCCGGGCCACCCGGTCGCCCTCCATGTCCAGGCGCCGCAGCCGTTCGTCGAACTGAACGGACACGCCGCGCCGCCGCAGGGTTTCGAGCGCGGGGTCGACAAAGGCTTCCGCCAGCCCTTCGGCGGCGATCAGCGGCCGGCAGGCGTTCCCGCCCTTGGCGAGGCTTTCGCGCACCACCGCGCCGGCGAGAACGGCGGACGAGTCGCGCGGCTCGGTGTTGAGCGCCGCCACTAGCAGCGGGTGCCACAGCCGCTCGTAGAGCGTGCCGCTGCAGCGCATCGCCTGCCCGACGGTGGTGGCCCCCCGCGCCCGCATCAGCTTGGCGAGGTCGAGGTAATGGAACCAGCGGGTGCCCGGCACCCGCCGCGAGGGCATGAAGATCCACCACGGGATGGGGCCGGCGTTGGGCCGCACCTGCCACCGCTCGCCGGTGGCGAGGTCGGCGAAGTCGAAGGCCGCGCCGTCGGGCGCCGTCATCTTAGCCTCGGCGCCCGTCACCCGCAGGTGGTGGCGCACCGCCGGGTTGCCGGACAGCACCAGGTGGTTGCCGTTGTCGATGACGCATTTCAGCGTCGCGTCGTAATAGGAGCGGCAGCGCCCGCCGGCGTGGCGCGCGCCCTCGTGGACAGTGACGCGCCGCGCCGCCGGGTCGATCGCCAGCGCGGCGGCGAGCCCCGCCAGCCCGGCGCCGATCACGTGAACGGTGCCTCGCATCAGAACAGCCCGTGACGCGCCACGGCCATCACCAGCCGCAGTTTCGGCACGCGGGCCTTTAGGCGCGGGGTCGCGAAGCCGCGCGCTTCCAGCTTGTCGAGGATCATGCGGTAAACCACCGCCATGATGCGGGGCGCCTTGGTGGCGGTTTTCGGCTGGCCCGCCATGATGGCCTCGGCCGCCGTGAAATGGGCCCGCGCCTCGGCGAGCAGCGGCGCGCAGGCCGCCCCCAGCCGCGGGTCGGCGGCGACGGTCATCGGGTCGGTGCTGGCGATGCCGGCCGCCGCCAGCAGGTTTTTCGGCAGGTAGAGCCGGTTGATGCCGGCGTCCTCGTCGATGTCGCGCAGGATGTTGGTGAGCTGCAGGGCGCGGCCGAGGTGGTGGGCGAGCCGCACCCCCGGCTCGCGCGGCAGCCCGAAGACGCGAACGGACAGCCGCCCCACGGCGCTCGCCACCCGGTCGCAGTAAAGGTCGAGCGTGGCCGCGTCGGGGGCCTGGATGTCGGCTTCGGCGTCCATGTCCATGCCGTCGATCACCGCCAGGAAATCCTCGCGGGCGAGGTCGAAGCGTCGCACCGCGGGGGCGAGGGTGGCGGTGCGCGGGGTGATGCGCCCGTTCTCGTAAAGGGCGTCGATGTCGGTGCGCCATTCGGCGAGCGCGCGGGCGCGTTCGGGGCGCGGGCCGCCCTCGTCGGCGATGTCGTCCACCGCGCGGCAAAAGGCGTAGATCTCGAACATGGCGTCGCGCTGGTCGCGCGGCAGGATCCGCATCGCGGTGTAGAAGGAGGAGCCGGACGCCCGCGCCGCCGCCGGCCGGCCTTGCACCGCGACGCTCACCGGGGAAGCGCCCCGGGGCGCGCCGGACCGCCAACCACCGGCCCGCCCGCCATCCGCTGGCCGATGACCTTGAGGCAGCCGAGGAGGGCGGTGCCCAGCATGGCGGGCTTGCCGAGGTGGACGCGCTCGCTCAGGGGATCGTGGGTCTTCAGGATGCCGGTGAGCCGGCGCGCCAGGGACCAGATGCTGGCCATTTCCAGGCTGAGCCGCCGGTCACGGACGATGCGGGGCAGGGTGGCACCCTCGTCGAGCAGCGCGTCGGTGCGCGCCGCGATGTCACTGAAACAGCTGCGGAGGGCCGGGCTGGCTTTCGGCGCCCCCAAAGCCTCGACGCCGAGCCCGGCGCGGGCGAGCGCGTCGGCGGGGATGTAGACCCGGTCGAGGTCGCGGTAATCCGCCCCGCAATCCTGCAGGTGGTTGATGATCTGCAGCGCCGCGCAGATGGCGTCGGCCGCCGGCCAGGTGGTCTCGCTTTCCCCGTGCACGTCGAGCACGTAGCGGCCGACCGGCATGGCCGACAGGCTGCAATAATGGATGAGTTCGCCCCAGTTCGCCGTGCGGTTCTTGGTGACGTCGAGCCGGAAGGCGTCAAGGAGGTCCTGGGCGTGTTTCGGCGAGAGCTTGCGCTCGGCGAGCACGCGCCGCAGCGGCAGGGCGACCGCCTCGGTGTCGCTGCGCCCGAGCAGGGAGGATTCCATGGCGTCCAGCAGGTCGAGTTTTTGGCCCGGCTGCAGCACGGCGTTGTCGGCCACGTCGTCGGCGGCGCGCACGAAGTTGTAAAAGGCCATGATGGCCGGCCGGTGGCGCGGGGCGATCAGGCGCGAGGCGACCGGGAAATTCTCGTCGGCATGGGTCTTGCCCGAAGCCACGTCGGCGGAAGTCGTCATGCTGTCGGCGCGGGCGCGGGCGCCCTCCCTCGAAACGTCGTTCACCTGGCCCTTCTACCCGCCCGGCCGCCGTGAAGCTAGCCCGGCCGGATGCCCCCTTCTCCCCCACAGGGGAGAAGGTCCGCGAAGCGGGGATGAGGGGACGTCGCGAAAAACCCTCATCCGTCCTTTGGACACCTTCTCCCCGTGGGGGAGAAGGGCAAACCGGCGAAGCGACGAACGCCGTCCCTCAGCCCTTGCCGGCCGGGATGGCCCCATTGGCGCGGAACCAGGCCACGGCGTCGGCCAGCGCTTCGCCGTGGGGGCGGGCGCGGTAGCCGAGTTCGCGGGTCGCGCGCTCGGAGGAGAAGAACATGCGGTATTTGGCCATGCGCAGCGCGTCCACGGTGGCGAAGGGCTCGCGCTTGGTCACCCGCGCCACGGCCTCGGCCGCGTAGGCGAGGGGGAAGATCGCCTGGCGGGGCAGCTTCACCGTGGGGGCCTTGCGGCCGACCAGCGCGGCGATGTCGGCCAGCATGTCGCCCAGCGACACGTCCTGCCCGCCCAGGATGTAGCGCCGCCCCGGCAAGCCCTTCTCCCAGGCGAGGAGGTGGCCCGCCGCCACGTCGTCCACGTGGACGAGGTTCAGCCCCGTGTCGATGAAGGCCGGCATGCGGCCGCTCGCCGCTTCCACGATGATGCGCCCCGTGGGGGTGGGCTTGATGTCGCGCGGGCCGATGGGGGTGGAGGGCAGCACGATCACGGCCGGCAGCCCGCCTTCCGTCACCATGCGCTCGACCAGCCGTTCGGCCAGCGTCTTGGAGCGCTTGTAGGCCCCGATGGCGCGGGCAGGGTCCTGCGGCGCCTCCTCGTCGACGGGCCGCCCGTCTTCCCGCAGCGCCAGGGTGGCGACGCTGGACGTGTAGACCACCCGCTCGACCCCCGCCGCCATCGCGGCCTCCATCACCACGCGGGTGCCCTCGACGTTGGCCCGCACGATGTCCTCGGGGTCCGGCGCCCAGAGCCGGTAATCCGCCGCCACGTGGAAGAGGTGCCTCACCCCCCGCAGCGCGTGGCCCACCGAGGCCGGATCGCGCATGTCGCCCTCGACCACCTCCATGTCGAGCCCCTGCAAATTGCCCCGCGGGCTCGACCCCCGCACGAGCGCGCGGACGGGGTGGCCCACTGCCAGAAGCGCGCGGGCGACGGCGGAGCCGACGAAGCCGGACACGCCGGTGACGAGGATGGGGGAGGGCATGGGGGACTCGGGAGGTTGTGGAATGATTTGCATACTGCTGGGGAGCAGGTTGTAGAGAAGGGCTAGTCGTTTGATGGAGGGGGGACAAGATGTTTAGCGGCGACCACTTTGAGAGTAATGCTTGGTTGGACTCCCTTGTGGACCTATGGGTCTTCGAGGCTCGATCCGATTGACTTCGTCAGCTCGAATCGCTCCCGTGAACGGGGGAGTTAAATAAATGGTTGTCCTTACGCTTAAGGCAAAGAACGATCATCTCGCGCGAATTGCGAGCACCCGCGATTATATAAAGGCGCTAGCGGAATTCGTTTGGAACGCGCTCGACGCGGACGCGACGCGAGTTTCAGTCGAGTTCGTCCGCAACCGACTGGGCGGCCTTGAGAATATTCTGATCCGCGACAATGGAACCGGCATCTCCAAGGTGCGCGCGGAGCATGACTTTGAAAGCGTCGGCGAATCCTGGAAGCTCAAGGCAAGCCACACTGCTGTCTTCTCCCGTGCTGTTCACGGGAAGGAGGGTCAAGGCCGCCTCCGCTTTTTCTCATTAGCGCAGCGCGCTTGCTGGAAATCCGTTCAGGATGAGAATGGCAAGCGCTCCCGGCTGACAATTGAGATCGATGCTGACAGTCTTCAAAACAGCAAGGTCTCTGAGCCAGAGCCTGTGCCCGACGGGTTTGCGACGGGCACAGTTGTGGAGTTCGACGGCCTCAAGGCAGGATTCGATTGGCTGACAGGCGAAGAAGCCCGGGCGGACTTTAACGCGACCTTCTCGCCGTATGTCATTCAGTATCCGGGTACTCTCGTCCTCTATGACGGCATTTCCGTCGATCCTGCGGCGACGATCCTGAAGGACCACACCATCGAGACAAAGCCGATCGTGTGCCCTGGCAGGGTTGTCCGAGACCTGTCGCTCAAAGTCATCGAGTGGAAGCAGGGCGTTGGCAGCCGGAAGCTGTACTTTGGCGGCGAAAGCGGCGTGGTGCTCGGCTCTCAGGCGGCCAATATCACGGCCCCAGGCTTCGACTTCTCCGTGTACGCGTACTCTCCTTTTTTTCAGGAAATTGCTGAGGCTAATCTTCTAGAATTTGACGGGCTGACCGACCCTGATTTCGCCCGTGTCCTGGAGTATATCCGTGAGGAAGTTGGTGACTATTTCCGCTCCCGCCAAGCGGAGCGCTCGGGCGAGTTGATCCAGGAACTCAAGGATTCCGGTGTTTATCCATACGATGGTGACCCCCAGAGCGAGGTCGAGAAGCGGGAGCGTCAGGTATTCGACATTGCGACTCACGCGGTCTCCTCCTACTCGCGCGACTTCAAGAAGGCAGACAACCCGCTCAAGAAGATAACCCTTCGTCTCGTGAAGGAGGCCGTCAGCCACAATCCCGAGTCGATCTCCCGTATTCTCCGGGCCGTCTTCAATCTCCCAAAGGCCCGACAAGACGAATTTTCTAACCTTCTCGGCCGCACGGAGTTGGCGAACATTATATCCACCTCCACGTTGATCGCCGATCGGATTGTGGCGTTAAAGGTCCTCAGCGAGATGGTGTTTGACCCTCAGCACCGGCAAACCGTGAGAGAGCGCGGCGAGCTTGACGTCCTTGTCCGGGATGCCACCTGGATTTTCGGGGAGAATTTTCATTTCACGATGCCCGAAGCCGGCCTAACGAAGATCATGAAC
>CALMOK010000085.1:18660-21754 GCA_937871825.1 uncultured Alphaproteobacteria bacterium | reverse complement strand
CCCATGCTCAACCAGCGTTACGCGGCGCTCGCGGGACGCGGGGCGTGGTGCAACGGCGCTCCGATCGGCGTGGGCACGCGTGCGAGCCTGGACGGTGCTTCCATCGCCGGGCCGGGTAATCTCCTTCAGCACTTCAGCCAGCCGGTGCGCTTCCGGGTCACGCCGAAGATACCCTCGCTGGCTTACCGCTTCGTTCAGGTGGCGGCCGGCGTCCTCGACGGCTGCGTCGCCGCGTCCGACGCCCATGATTGGGACATCGCCGCCGCCGACCTCATTCTCCACGAGGCCGGGGGGCTGATAACGGACCGCGATGGCCGCGTGCCGGTCTACAACGGCGCGAGCCCCACCCATCCGGCCCTCGTCGGCGGTTCGCCCGCCATGCACCGGGCCTTGACGGACCTTCTGCGACAAGCGAGCGGTTGAGCGTCGGTCGCCATGGCGACCATTTCGAAGATGATCCGTCAGGAGGGTCGAATGTCAGAAGCAACCTCGCCGCAACTGCTGCACCTCGTGTTCGGCGGCGAACTCAAGCAGCTCGACGGCACGGAATTCCGCGATCCCGGCAAGATCGACATCGTCGGCATTTATCCGAGCTTCGCGACGGCCCAGACAGTGTGGCGCAGCCGCGCCCAGGCCACGGTCGACAACGCGATGGTCCGCTACTTCATCGTCCACCTGCATCGCTACCTCGACCCGTTGGCGGCGACGACGGCCCACGCGTGACGCCATGGTGTCGGCCCGTTTGTTGAAGGCCTTCGGCCGCAGCCGGCCGGTGCAGGAAACGGCGGGCCTGTTCGCCAGCCTCTACCTGCGGCTCGTCAAGGCGACGAACCGCTTCGTCCAGGATCCGCCCGGCTTTCTCGACACCCTCGGGCCTGATTTGCCCATCATCGCCGCCATGTGGCATGGCCAGCATTTCCTGGCTCATTACGCCTGGCCGAAGGGCGCCAGCATTGCGGCCCTGATTTCGCGCCACCGGGACGGCGAGATCAATGCCGTGATCCTGCGCCGCTTCGGCGTCCGGGCGATCCGCGGATCGGGCGGCGATGCGGCAAGCTCACGCCGGCGTGGCGGCGGCGCGGCCCTCCTCGGATTGGCGAGAAGCCTCGCCGATGGTCAATCGGTGGTGATGACGGCCGATATCCCGAAGACGGCCCGAAAAGCCGGGCTCGGCATCGTCACGCTCGCCCGCCTGTCCGGCCGCCCCATCTACCCCGTTGCCGTGGTGACGAGCCGCCGGTTCGATTTCCGCTCGTGGGACCGAGCAAGCCTCGGCAAGCCGTTTGGCAAGGGCGCCATGGTGCTCGGCGATCCGATCCGTGTCGAGCGCCGCGCCGACGCCGCCGCCCTGGAACAGGCGCGGCAGGCGGTCGAACACGGCCTCGACGAGGCGCACCGGCGCGCCTACGCCCTCGTCGGCGACCTCGATCCCGGCCGCAACATCGGGGCGGCGCGGCGGGCTTCCGAGACGCTCGTTTGATCCTTGTCCGGCACCCGGCCTATTGGCTTTACCGTGGGGTCACCAGCCTGATCGAGCCCGGTGTCGACCGGTTCCTCGCGCGGCGGGTTCGGCGCGGCAAGGAGGATGCGGCGCGGTGCAACGAACGCAAGGGCGTTCCCGGCCACGCCCGGCCGACCGGGCGGCTGATCTGGCTGCATGGGGCGAGCGTCGGCGAGAGTCTCGCGGTTCTTCCCCTGATCGAACGGTTGACGGGGCGCGGCTTCGCGGTGCTCGTCACCACCGGCACGGTGTCCTCCGCCGCCATCCTGGCTCACCGCCTGCCGCCCGCCGCCATCCACCAGTTCGTGCCGCTTGACGTTCCGCGTTTCCTGCGCGGCTTCCTTGACCATTGGCGACCCGACCTGGTGATCCTGGCCGAGTCCGAACTCTGGCCCAACCTGAACGCCGAGGTGGGGCGTCGCGGCCCGCCGCTCGTCGTGGTGAACGCCCGCATGTCGCCCCGCTCCTTCAAAACATGGCGCAGGCTGCCGAGCTTGGCACGGGCGATGCTCGCCGGCATCACCCTTTGCTTGGCGCAATCGGACGACGACGCGACCCGGCTGATCGAACTCGGCGCCGCGCGGGTCACGACTGCCGGCAACCTCAAGTTCGACGGATCGCCGCCGCCTGCCGACGCATCCACCGTCGAGGACCTCGCGGGCCGGATCGGCTCGCGTCCCGTCTGGGTGGCGGCTTCCACCCATGCCGAGGAAGAGGCGATCGTGCTGGGCGCGCATCGCCGGCTGCTGCCGCGCTATCCCGACCTCCTGACCATCGTGGTTCCACGGCAAACCGAGCGGGGCGGCCCCATCGTCGAACGCGCCGGCGCGGAGGGGCTGCGCGCCGACCTCCGGTCCGCCGGCCAGCCTCCTGGACCTGACACGCAGGTCTATGTCGCCGACACCATGGGTGAACTCGGGCTGTTCTACCGGCTCGTCACCGCCGTGTTCATCGGCAAATCCCTCGCCGGGGGCGGTGGACAGAACCCGATCGAAGCCGCCAAGCTCGGCTGCGCGATCCTGCACGGGCCCTTGATCGGCAACTTCCAGGACGTTTACCGCCTGCTCGACGAGGACCACGGTGCCGCCATGGTGGCCGACGGGGAAGCCCTGGCGCGGATGTTGGACCAGTTGTTCGCAGACGCCGCGGAACTCCGGCGCATGGGGCAGGCGGCGAGCGACGCCGTCGCACGCGGCGGTGGGGCGACGGACCGGATCATGGAGGCGATCGACCCGATCCTTCGCGGCGTGTTCGCCACCGATGCCGGCTGATGCGCGCCCCGGCCTTCTGGTGGCGTGAGGGTGCTGGCGGGGCCGCCACCCTGCTCAGGCCGGTGGGAGCGCTTTACGGGACCGTGACGGCACGGCGGATGGCGCGAGCGGGCGAACGGGCGGCTGTTCCGGTGGTGTGCGTGGGCAACCTTGTGGCGGGCGGGGCCGGCAAGACGCCGGCTTCCATCGCGGTTGCGACCATTCTCCGGCACCTGGGGCACAGCCCCGCCTTTCTGAGCCGTGGCCATGGCCGGAACCGGGCGGCGGCGCGGGATGATCCCGTCCTCCGCGTCGAGCCGGGACGGGACGATGCGCGATCCTG
>CALMOK010000085.1:0-18650 GCA_937871825.1 uncultured Alphaproteobacteria bacterium | reverse complement strand
GTGACGAACCCCTGCTGCTTGCCGCCGTGGCGCCGACCTATGTGGCGGTCGACCGGCGGGAAGCCGCCCGGGCCGCCATCGCCGGAGGCGCCACCATCCTGGTGATGGACGACGGCTTGCAGAACCCCGCCCTCGTCAAGGATTTCACGCTCGCGGTCGCCGAAGGCGCGGTGGGCGTCGGCAATGGCCTATGCGTGCCGGCCGGCCCGCTGCGGGCGCCGGTGGCGCGGCAATGGCCTTTCGTGTCGATGCTCTGCGTCGTCGGCGAGGGCGCGGCCGGGCAAAGGCTCAGTGTGTGGGCGGCGAAGGCTGGATTGCCCATTTGTGCGGGGCGCGTGGAGCCGGATGAAGCCGTCGCGGCGGCGCTGTCGGGACAACGCCTTTATGCCTTTGCGGGCATCGGGCGGCCGGAGAAGTTTTACGCGACGCTGAAGGCCGAGGGGCTCGCCGTGGTGGGGCAGCAGGACTTTCCCGACCATCACGCCTTCACGGCAGTCGATCTCGAAAACCTGCGACATCGGGCCGAACAGGCGGGCGCCCTTCTGGTCACGACAGCGAAGGACATGGTCAAGCTGCCGCCCGGCTTTCCGGCGGTGGCGGTCCCGATCATGCTGGTGCTCGACGACGCGGAAGCGTTGACGGCCAGGCTCGCCGCGCTTTGAAACTTAACTCGACGGTTCGCGCTTGCCGAGGCGAGCCAGCTTGGCGTCGGTGTTGGCATAGGCTTCCTGAAGCGCCACGTTCCAATAGCGCAACTCGTCGAGCGGGATCGGCGCGCCCGTCACGGCGCAGCGCACGAAGGAGCCGGGACGGATCACACGGAACTCGCCGTCGAGATAATGCACGGCGGCTTCCGCGGCGGCGGTGGGCCGGCGCTCGAAACGGTTCATGATCCTGGCTCCGCTTTGTTGGTCGAGTTTGACGTATGACCTTGGCGGGCCTTTTCAATCCCGTGCGCTTGTTTGCCAAGCATCAAAACAGCGTCCCCTGCGCTTGGCGAGGCGGGGCACCGGCTTTTCGCGGCCGGGTCCGGCCGCCTTCCCCCTCGCTGACCTCCACCTTCACCTGTCCGTCTGCGAATTCCAGGGTTAGCCCCGCACGGGGGGCGACACTGTCGGCGCGCCGGACGGGGCCGCCGCTCTCGTCGCGCACAAGGGCGAAGCCGCGCGCCAGGACGCTGCGATAGCCGAGGCCGGCGAGCAACTGGCCGAGGGCGGCCAGCTTCTCGCCTCGTCGACGTCGCTGGGCCGCGATGGCCAGAACAAGGCGGCCGTCGAGCCCCGCAACGCGAAGGCGGCGCGCGCGCTCGATTTCAATCAGCAGTCGGACCCGCGACGCGAAGGCGGCGAGCAGACGCTTGCCCGCCGCCTCCAGGGCGCGGACGCTTTCGGCGCGACCAACGGTTTGCGCCCGCACCATCCGGTGGGTTAGCGCGTCGAGTTGCTGCGTGCCACGGGCGAGGCGCGCCCGGGGCGCCTGGGCGGCGAAACGGCCTGTTAAGCGGGCCAATGCCAATCGCCGCCCGTCCACTGCCGCGCGCAGCCCCCCCGGCAGGCGGGCGCCCGCGAGATCGAGCCGTTGCCGGGGGCCAGCCAGGAGTTCGGCACCGGAGGGCAGCACCCGGGCGATGCCGGAAAAGGCCGCGCGCCGATCATCGGGCAGCCGCAGGGCGGCGGCGGTTTGCCGTTGACCGAGGCGGTCGAGCGCCAGGGCCAGGTCGAGCAGCACCGGCACTGCGAGTTCGGCCGCGCCGGTCGGCGTGGGCGCGCGGAGGTCGGCCACGTGGTCGATCAGCGTCCAATCGGTCTCGTGCCCGACCGCCGAGATCAGCGGGATGCCGCTGGCCGCGACCGCCCGCACGATGGCTTCGTCGTTGAACCCCCAAAGATCCTCGAGCGATCCCCCGCCCCGTGCCACGATGATGAGGTGCGGGGATGGAATCGAGGCGTGGTCCATCATGGCGTTCAGCCCCACGATGGCGCGCGCCACCTCGGCGGCGCTGGTCTCACCCTGCACCCGCACCGGCCACACGATGACCCGGCGGGGAAACCGTCCGGCGATGCGGTGCAGGATGTCGCGAATCACCGCGCCGGTCGGCGAAGTCACCACGCCGATGACCTCGGGCAGGAACGGGATCGGCCGCTTGCGGTCGGCGTCGAACAGCCCCTCAACGGCGAACCTCCGCCGGCGCTCCTCCAGCGCCGCCATCAGGGCACCCACGCCGGCCGGCTCCAGGGTGTCGATCACGATCTGATAGGTCGACTTGCCCGGAAAGGTGGTGATCTTGCCCGAGGCGATCACCTCGAGCCCTTCCTCGGGCTTGATCCGCATTCGCGCCAGGGCCATTTTCCAGACTACGGCGTCGATGCGGGCGGCGTCGTCCTTCAACGAAAAATACGCGTGGCCGGACGAATGCGGCCCACGATAATTGGAGATTTCCCCGCGTACCCGGACATAGCCGAACCGGTCCTCGACGGTGCGCTTCAACGCGCCCGCGAGCGCGCTCACGCTGATTTCACCGTCGTTGAGGACGTCGCCCTCGCGAGGTGGGACGTCCTCGCCGGTCGTCGAAAGCCTGCCGCCGACGGGAAGGGACGGCTTGGCGCGGCGAGGAACCTTGGGCTTCAGCATGGGCTCATTTTAGCGCAGCGCGAAGGCCTTGTCGTCACCTATGCCCCACTGAGCCTGCCATCATCGTCCGCGCGTCGGTGGCCGATTTGGGCCGTCAGGGATTTCAGCCGCGCCAGGATGACGGCAAGGAAGCACAGGATAAGGCCGCCCACCAGACAGGTGATCTCGATCCCGAATTGCGCTTCGGTCGGTGCCTTGCCGGTGCTCAACAATCCTAGAACAACGATCAGGACGCCGCAGATTGCCGCCAAGATGGCCATCGAGGCACGAACTTTCGGGTTGGATGGGAATGGCGACACCGCATCGCCGCCCGATGATGACGGAAAAGAGCACGCGCGTCATGGCCGTTGTGGGGCGTCCGATGCTAGAGCCTGGAGAACGGCGCCCGTGAGGCGCGTCCGCACTGACCGGGACAACGGTGGAATGCAGTCGCATCGAAAGTTAAAGCCGTGAGGGTGCTGCTGCTCGGCTCCGGGGGACGCGAGCATGCCTTGGCGGTCGCCCTGCTGCGCGACCCGAACGTGACGGACCTCCTCGTGGCGCCGGGCAACCCCGGCATCGCGGCGCTGACCCGCACCCTCCCGCTCGCCCTCGGGTCCATCGACGCCATCATCGACCTGGCAAAGGGCGAGAACGTCGACTTCGTCGTCGTCGGCCCCGAGGCGCCCCTTGTCGCCGGCGTGGTGGACGCGCTGGCGGCCGTCGGCATTCTGGCCTTCGGCCCTACCGCCGCGGCGGCGCGGCTCGAAGGCTCCAAGGGGTTCACGAAGGACCTTTGCGCGGAGTTCGGCATACCGACGGCCGCCTACGCCCGCTTCACCGATCCCGATCGGGCGCGGGCCTACGTGCGCAACCATGCGCGTCCCACCGTCATCAAGGCCGACGGCCTCGCGGCCGGCAAGGGCGTGGTGATCGCCGCCTCGGCGGCCGAGGCCGAAGCCGCCTTGAACGACATGTTCGCGGGCTCGTTCGGGACGGCGGGCGCTTCCGTGGTGGTCGAAGCCTTCCTGGCGGGGGAGGAGGTATCGTTCTTCGCGCTGTGCGACGGGTCGCGCGCGCTCGCCTTCGGGTCCGCGCAGGACCACAAGCGCCTTGGGGAAAGCGACACGGGGCCGAACACCGGCGGCATGGGGGCGGTTTCCCCAGCGCCAGGGCTCGACGCCGCGCTTGAAGCGCGCGTGATGGGCGAGATCATCGAGCCGACGCTGCGCGCCATGGCGGCCCGGGGCACCCCGTTTCGCGGGCTGCTGTTCGCCGGCCTGATGATCACGGCCGATGGCCCGAAACTGATCGAATACAACGTGCGGCTCGGCGATCCCGAAGCCCAGGCGCTGTTGCCCAGGTTGAAGGGCGACCTCCTCGCCTGGCTGCTGGCAGCCGCCCGCGGAGACTTGGCGGATACTTCGATCCGCTTCGGCGATGAAGTGGCGCTGGCGGTTGTTCTCGCGGCGCAAGGTTATCCGGCGCTCCCGTTGCGCGGCACCGAGATCCGCGACCTCGCGGAGGTCGCCGCCCTGCCCGGCATCCAGGTGTTTCACGCCGCGACCCGGCGGGAAGGTCCTCGGCTCCTGGCCGACGGCGGGCGGGTGCTGACCGTGACGGCGCTCGGCCCGACGCCGCGCGACGCCCAGCGGCAAGCCTACCGGGCCGTCGACCGGATCGACTGGCCCGAAGGGTTCTGCCGGCGCGACATCGGCTGGCGGGCGGTGGCGCGCGAACCGGAAGCCTGAACCTCCGGTGGAGCGTGGGCGTTTCACTCAGAACGGAGCGAACCCATGACCGACCTGGCTGACCTTTTCCCGGGCTTCGTGGCGCGCTCGGTCTCAACCGATGCGGGAACGATCTTCACCCGCGTCGCCGGCTCCGGCCCACCCCTCGCGCTGGTGCACGGTTTCCCGCAAACCATGGCGATGTGGCACCGCATCGCGCCCGAACTCTCGCAAGCGTTCACCGTGGTGGCCATCGACCTGCGCGGCTACGGCTGGTCATCGGCGCCGCGCAGCGCCAACGGGGCGGGCTACAGCAAACGCGTCATGGGAACCGATCTCCTGGCCGTCATGGACGAACTTGGCTTCGCCCGCTTCTCGCTTGCCGGGCATGATCGCGGCGCACGGGTCGGCTACCGGCTGGCCCTCGACCATCCAGGCCGGCTGACGGCGCTCGCCCTGCTCGACATCATGCCCACCATGGAGGTTTGGCGACAAATCGAGGCCGGCACCGGCACGGCGCCGCACTGGCCGGCGCTGGCGGAATCCTCGCCCCGGCCCGAGGAAACCTTCGGCAAAGACCCGGACGCCTCCTTCTCGGACCTGATGGCGGGTTGGACCAAAAACCGGTCGCTGGCGCCGTTCGACCGGCGCGCAATGAACCATTACCGGGCCGGCTGGAACGAGCCGTCCCGCATCCACGCCATGTGCGAGGACTACCGGGCCGGGGCCACGCTGGACCGCGAGGCGGACGAAGCGGATCACCAAGCTGGCAGAACCATCGCCTGCCCGGTTCACGTCCTGGCGAGCGACGCATATCTGGAGAAACCGGGACAGGAGCCGGCCCTCGACGTGTGGCGGAGGACCTTCGCGCCGAACGCCACCGGCACAATCATCGACTCCGGTCATTTCCTCGCTGAGGAAAACGCCGGGGCGACGCTCGGCGCGTTGCGGCAGTTCCTGGAGGCATGACGCCCATCCAAGGGGCGGCACCCCCGATGGCGCGGCCGAGCGTCGCCGTGGCGCTCGGCGGTGGCGGGGCAAGGGGGCTCGCCCACATCGTCCTGCTTGAGGTTCTCGACGAGATGGGGATCCGGCCAGTCGCGATCGCCGGCTGCTCGATGGGCGCGATCGTCGGCGCCCCCTACGCGGCGGGGATGCCGGGCCGCGACATCCGCCATCACGCGCTGCGCGTCCTGCGCAACCGGCGCTTGGTGCTGGGGCGCATGCTGGAGGCGCGCGTCGGCCGCTTCACCGAACTGTTCACGCAGGGGATCGTCAATCCAGTCCTGATCGACGGTGAAACGCTGCTGCCGATGTTCTGGCCGGCGACCGTCCCGGCCCGCTTCGAGGACCTTTCGATCCCACTCGCCGTGACGGCGACCGATTTCAACGCGCGGGCGGAGGTGGTGATCCGGTCGGGGCCGCTTCTAAACGCCGTGGCGGCCTCGATGGCGCTGCCGGGCCTCGTCAAGCCCGTCATCCGCGACAACCGCGTGCTGGTGGATGGCGGGGTCGTCAACCCCCTGCCCTACGACCTCCTGCTCGGCGGGGCCGACGTCGTGTTGGCCTGCGACGTGTCGCAGGGCCGGGTCGACGATACCGGCGCCGTCCCGAAGCCGTTCGCCGCCATGCTCGGCGCCACACAGATCATGCAGACCACGTCAACGGCCCGCATGCTGAGGTGGCAGCCGCCCGATCTTCTCGTCCGGCCGGCCGTAGAAGGGTTTCGGCTGCTGGACTTCTTCTACGCGGCCCGCATCCTGCAAGCCGCCGACGGCATGCGGGACGCCGTCAAGCGCGATCTCGAGGGCTTGCTGGCCGGAACCGGGTCGGCTCAGGCCGCGCCCAATGGATCCGCGGTCGTCGGATAGGTGGCCGAGAGGGCGGCAAGGGTGTCGAGCGTTCCCCCGTCGGCGACGCCATCGACCCGTTCGGGGCGAAAATGCAACTGGAACGCCCGCACGACCTTCTCGGTCGCGACATCGAAGATGCCCGTGCGTTCCAGCCCATACCCGTGGAGCCGCAAGGCCGACTGAAAGTCCGCCACGCCTTCTCCGGCGTCGCCGGGGCGCAGGGCGGGACCGTCGCGCCAGGGCCGTGGCGGAACCCACAATCCAAGGCCGCGATCATGCAGCCGCTTCCAGGGGAAACGCTCTCCCGGATCGCGTTTGCGTCCCGGCGCGATATCGGAATGGGCAAGGATCGCATCGCGGGGAATACCGTACCGGCCCGCGACATCGAGGCAGAGCGCAATCACGGCCTCGATCTGCATGTCGGGGTAACTCGGCAGGCCGCCCTCGTGCCCGGTGTTGACGATCTCGACACCGATCGAGGCCGAGTTGAGGTCGGTGCGGCCGCGCCAATAGGAAAGGCCCGCGTGCCAAGCGCGGCGTTCTTCGGGCACCAGCTGCAGCACCGCCCCGCCCTCGTCGACCACGTAATGGCAGGACACCTGGGACGCCGGATCGCAAAGCCAATCGATCGCCGACGCTTTGCTGGCCATGCCGGTATAATGCATGACGATGCAATCCGGCCGTTGTCCGGCCACGCGTTCCCCATGGTTGGGTGAGGGCCGAAACGCGGTGGCCAACGGGCTTTCGGGACGGTGGAGTGTGGTGATGGCCATGGGCCTAGGCAGGGGCATGACTTCGCCACTCATGCCACCGGGCACCTCAATAAGCGTTGTAATTGCGCAAACAAACGGGATTGCCGAATTCGTCAAAGGCGCGGCGGGCACAAACCCTGCGCGGCGCTGGCTCGACGTAAACGGTGCGGGGCGGCGGCTCGAGGTAGACCACCGGACGCGGGCCCGGCGGCGTGGCGGCGGCGCCCACCAGGGCTCCCGTCGCCGCGCCCACGGCGCCCCCGGCGAGAGCGCCGCCGGCTCGCCCAGATGCCAACCCACCGATCAAAGCGCCCGTCGCGCCGCCAAGTACCGCGCCGTTGCCGGCATTGTACCCTTGAGGCGTGCCGCAGCCCGTCATCGGCAAGCTCAGGGCGAGGACTCCAGCGATGAACAATGACGATCTCACATGCGCTCCCGGGTGACGGCGGGCCATATCCGATGTGAAGCATAAAACACGTTTAAAATGTGAGTCTCACAAACGGCGTCGAGCCGCAAGTCGCGTGGAAATCTCTCGCCTGCATCGTTGCCCGATCCATTGTTCCTACTTGTTGAACGACAAGCATCGGCCAGTTTGCCATTGACCAATAATGGCGTTGTTTTTTTACGACACTGGCGGGGAAACGACCATACTCGAACCGACCAACGGTCAAATCGACCCTGATCGGGGTCCTTCATCACGTTTCGAACAAAATGGGACTGAAGGTCGGCGGCCTGTTTAACGGCTCGGAAGGGAACACGGTTTGACTTTGCATCGAAGCCTCATGGTCGGCCTGCTGGCCGCAAGCGTTTCCGGCACCCTCGCGTTTGGCGCCGAGACCGCCGCTGACGCCAACGGGGCGCACGAACGGCCAGCACCCACCATCGAAGCTTTGGTGACACAGCACGCCCACGACAACGGGGTGCCGGTCAATCTCGCCACCGCCGTGATCCGCATCGAAAGCCGCTTCAACCCGCGCGCCAGCAACCGCGGCGCTTTCGGCCTCATGCAGATCAAGGCCGGAACGGCCCGCAGCCATGGGTTTTCCGGAAGCGCCGCCGGGCTCCTTTCCCCTGACACCAACCTGCGCTACGGCATGAAGGTCCTCGCGGAAGCCTACCGGGCATCGGGCGGCGATGTTTGCCGAACCCTGGCCTTCTACCAGAGCGGGCACCGCGTCCACCGCTTCAGCGCGGCTCAAAGAACCTATTGTTCCCGCGCCAGGGCCATGATGGCCGGCCTTTAGCCCAGCGGCGGCCCGCATTGCCTTTCGGGCCGCGACTGCGTAGGACGCTGGGGCCAGTCGGCCGGACGGCCGTCGCGTCAGCGGAGGAAAGTCCGGGCTCCACGGAGAAACGGTGCCGGATAACGTCCGGCGGGGGTGACCCTAGGGAAAGCGCCACAGAAAGCAGACCGCCCGCCCCGCGAGGGACGGGTAAGGGTGAAAGGGTGCGGTAAGAGCGCACCGCGTCGGCGGCAACGTCGGCGGCATGGCAAGCCCCACCGGGAGCAAGACCGAATAGGGACGACACGGAACCAGCGATGGTTCCACCCGTCTCCGGGTCGTCGTCCGGGTTGGTCGCTTGAGGCGGCCGGCAACGGCCGCACTAGAGGAATGGTCGTCACGTGCCGAGTCTCGGCTCGGCGCCTTACAGAACCCGGCTTACAGGCCGACTGGCATCCTCCCCAAAAATCCCAACTGGCGCAACGCGCACCAGCCTCGTCCGTGTTCACGGCCTGACGTGGAAAGCGGCGCATTTGATTGTTTCTGCACGATCCGTCGGGTCCAGGCGATACCGGCTGCGTCAAGCTGTTTCGAGGCCTTTTCCACAGCGATATATTCACGGCTTAGATAGCGCCGACCCTTGGCTGCAGCAACCCGCCGATCGGCCTCAACACTCTATTAACCTTAACGCTTTCTAATGAAGATCCAGGTCGGCCCACCAGCCGCGCCGACCCGTCCGTTCGTTGACGCCCATATGGTCCCATGATATCCCAAATCATCCCGTCCAGCGTATGGTTTTCCGGTTCGGAGAGGGTGATCCACGGCGGCGTGGAGCGCGCCTTGACGGCTGGACCATTGCGGGGCGGGCAGGCTGGATGCCGGAGGGACGTTGGATCGGTTTGTTTCGAACTTCACCAACAAGCTCGACGCCAAGGGTCGCTTGTCGATTCCGGCTTCGTTCAGGGCGGTGATGGCGCGGGACGGGTTCGAAGGCCTCTACATTCATCCGTCGCTGGACCTGCAAACGCTGGATTGCGGCGGCCAAGCCTTGCTGAACGAGATCGACGCGATGATCGCGCCGCTTTCCCCCTATTCGACGGACCGCGACGCGATCGCCATGACGCTGCTTGGCGAGAGCGAAATCCTGAAGATCGACGGCGAGGGTCGCATCAGCCTCACCGAAACCTTGAAGGAACATGCCGGCATCACGAACGAGGTGACGTTCGTGGGCGCGGGCCAAAAATTTCAGATCTGGGAACCCGCCCGGTTTCGTGCCCGCCTGCTGGAGGCCAGACAGCAGACGCGCGAGTTGAGGCAGCATATGGGTTCCCGACCCGCGACGACGGCCGGTCCGTCGTCGCTACCTCCAGGAGCACGGGAATGATATCGGACCGCGGCGGTGGACCTGTCCCCGCCGCAGGCGGACTGGTCCGACATCGTCCCGTGCTCCGGGAAGAGGCTTTGGCCGCCCTCGACCTCCGGGAAGGCGGCACCTATCTCGACGGCACGTTCGGAGCCGGCGGTTACACGGCCGACATGCTGGCCCACGAGGGCACCCGCGTCATCGGTCTCGACCGCGACCCCGGCGCGATCACCGAGGGTGCGGCCCTCGTCGCCGCCTCGACCGGACGGCTGATCCTGCGCCTCGCGCGGTTCGGCGCCATGGACGACGAAGCCTCCGCCCTCGGCGCCCTTCCGCTCGACGGCGTCGTGCTCGACATCGGCGTGTCCTCCATGCAGATCGACGAGGCCCAGCGGGGCTTCTCGTTTCGCAAGGATGGCCCGCTCGACATGCGCATGGAAAGGCGCGGCGACAGCGCGGCCGACCTCGTGAACACGGCCGACGAGCAGACGCTTGCCGACATCTTCTTCCATTACGGCGAGGAACGGGCGTCCCGCCGCCTCGCGCGCGCCATCGTGCACGACCGGGGCATCATGCCGTTCACCCGCACCAAGCCGCTGGCCGACATGATCGCCCGCGTGGTTCCGCACGGCCCGCGCGACATCCATCCGGCGACCCGGGCCTTCCAGGCCCTGCGCATCGCCGTCAACGACGAACTCGGCGAACTCGTGCGCGGGCTCGCCGCCGCCGAGCGCATCCTGCGGCCGGGCGGCCGCCTCGCCGTGGTCACCTTTCATTCGCTCGAAGACCGGATCGTCAAGCGTTTCCTGGCCGCCCGCTCGGGGCGCGGGGGAGAAGCCCGGTCGCGTCACATGCCGGCCGAACTGGGATCGACCTCACCGACCTTCGCGCTCGACTCGCGCCAGCCCACCACGCCGTCGGTAGCCGAATGCGAGACGAACCCGCGCGCCCGGTCGGCGAAGCTGCGTTTCGCCACGCGAACCGACGCCCCTCCATTCGCGCTTGAGGATCGTCTACTTGATCTCGCGCGTCTCCCCGCCGCTCAGAACAGGCGCTAATCCATGTGGCGGCTTCTCAACCTCCTGGCCATCACCATCCTGGTCGCTTCGGCGGGTTACGCCTACTCGGTCAAGTATGAGACGATCCTCTTCGCCGAGCAGATCCTGAAGACCAAGCACCAGATCGCCGACGTGCAGGACCAGATTGCCCGGATGCACGCCGAATGGGCGCTGCTGACGCGGCCCGAACGGCTGCAGGCGCTTGCCGAGAAGCACACCTCGTTGCGTGCACTCGCACTGAACCAGATCGTCCAGATCGGCGACCTCCCCAAGGCCGCCCCGAAAGTCGACACCATCGGCCGCAAGCTCGAATCCCTGGGCCTGTCCGAACCCACGAACACGCCGCAGGATCGCCATGCGACCGGCAGCGGCGCAACCCCCTCCTCGGCGAGATAAGCCCATGACGGCCGAACCCAACGTCGAGTTCGTCGAGAAGGCCGGGCGTGCGGAGGGCCAGGCCCGACCGACGCGGTTGAAACGCCTGTGGGGCGACGTGATGCGGACCCGGCTCGACAAGAGCGGCTCCCGCCTGCGGCTCGTTGGGCTCGCCTTTATCGGCGTGTTCTGCGTCATCTCGGGAAAGCTCGTTTATATCGGGCTGAAGCCGGAAGCCCCGCAAACCCTCAAGCGCGCGGCCTCCGAAGCGGTGTCGGGCGCCCGGCCGGACATCCTCGACCGCAACGGCGAGGTGCTGGCGACCGACATCAAGACGATGTCGGTCTTCGCCGAGCCGCGCCGCATCATCGACAAGGACGAGGCGGTCGAACTCCTGACGGCGGTGATGCCGGACGTGAACGCGACCGATCTGCGCGAGCGCCTGGGCTCCCGCAAGGGCTTCGTTTGGGTCAAGCGCGGCATCACGCCGAGCCAGCAGGCCGAGGTTTACCGGCTGGGCCTGCCCGGCATCGGCTTCCTGCCCGAGAACCGGCGCGTCTACCCCAACGGCCCGGTGGCCGCCCATGTGCTCGGCTTCGCCAACCTCGACAACCAGGGCATCGCCGGCATCGAGAAATACATCGACGGCCAGGGCCTCGCCGACCTGCACGGCGCCGGTTTCAAGCTGACGGCGGAGGATCTCAAGCCGATCACCCTGTCGCTCGACCTCAAGGCGACCCACGCGGTGCGGGACGAACTCGCCAAGGGCGTGGCGCACTTCAAGGCGAAGTCGGGCGCCGCCGCCGTTATGGACGTCAACACGGGCGAGATCGTCGCTTTCGCGTCCCTGCCGGACTACGACCCCAACAATCCGGTCGACGCCCTCGATCCCGACCACATCAACCGCCTCACCGTCGGCGTCTACGAGATGGGGTCGACCTTCAAGGCCATCTCGATCGCCATGGCGCTCGAGGCCAACAAGGTGACGCTGAACTCGCGGCTCGACGCGCGGGAAAACCTCCGCTACGGCCGTTTCACCATCCACGACTTCCACGCCGAGCATAAGATGCTGACGGTGCCGGAGGTGTTCAAATATTCCTCCAACATCGGAACGGCGCGCATGGCCATGCTGGTCGGCGTCGACGGTCACAAGGCCTTTTTGAGAAAGATGGGACAGCTCGACCGGCTGCGCACCGAACTTCCCGAAAGCGCCGAACCGCTGGTTCCCCGGAACTGGAGCGAGCTCAACACCATCACGATCGCGTTCGGCCAAGGGCTCAACGTCGCCCCGTTGCAGGCCATGATGGCGGTCGGGGCGCTGTCGAACGGCGGCTACATGATCAAGCCGAGCTTCCTCAAACGCGACTCGGACGACGTTCGCTCGCAATACCCTCGCGTGGTGCGGCCCGAAGTGTCGGAAGAACTGCGTTACCTGATGCGGCTCAACGCGACCGTGGGCTCGGCCAAGAAGGCCAACATCCCGGGCTATTTCGCGGGCGGCAAGACCGGCACCGCAGACAAGATCATCCACGGCCGCTACGCCAAGGACAAGGTGTTCACCACCTTCATGTCGATCATCCCGGCCGACAAGCCCAAATACCTGTTCCTCGTCCTGATGGACGACCCGCAAAGCCTGCCGGAAACCTATGGCTACCACACGGCGGCCTGGAACTCGGGCGTGGTGTGCGGCAACATCATGACCCGCGTGGCGCCCCTTCTCGACATGGCGCCGGCCATCGCCCTGCCCCAGCAACCCTTCCCCTTCGTGGCCAAGCTCGGGATCGGCATGAACGACGTGCTCCAGTGAGGCTCGCCGATCTCTTGCCCGGAGTGGCCCTGCCGCCCGGGCTCGCCGAGCGGGCCATCGCGAGCCTCGCTGCGGACAGCCGCGCGGTCGAGCCGGGGGCCTTGTTCTTCGCCATGCAGGGCAGCCGCACCGACGGGATCGCCCATGCCGCACAGGCGCTGGGGCGCGGCGCGGCGGCTGTGCTGCATCAGGAGGGCACCGCGCTTCCGGAGGGAATCTCCGGCATCGGGGTACCCAACATCCGCCTCGCCCTCGCCGAGGCGGCGGCACGCTTCTACCCCGCCCAGCCTGGAACGATCGTCGCCGTCACCGGCACCAGCGGCAAGACATCCGTCACCGCCTTTGTGCGGCAGATCTGGGCGGCTCTCGGCCACCAGGCCGCCTCGCTCGGCACGCTGGGCGTCGTGGCGCCGAGCGGGCCGCGGTACGGTTCGCTCACCACGCCGGACCCTATCACCCTGCACGACACCGTGCAGCGACTCGCCGCCGACGGGGTGACGCACCTCGCCGTCGAGGCGTCCTCGCACGGTCTCGACCAGCACCGGCTCGACGGGCTGCGGCTGGCGGCGGGCGGCTTCACCAACCTGTCCCACGACCACCTCGACTACCACGCCACGATGGACGTTTACCGGGCGGCCAAAATGCGCCTCTTCAACGCCCTGCTGCGACCCGGCCAGCCGGCCGTGATCGACGCCGACGCGGATGCCGCGTCGGCGGTCGGCACCGTTGCGATGGCGCGCGGCCTCACCGTAATGACCACGGGGCGCGCCGGCCGGGACATCCACCTCCTCGCCGCCGATCCGCATCGCTTCGAAACCCGCCTCGAACTCGTCCACCGCGGCCGGACCTTCGATCTCGACCTGCCGCTGGCCGGCGCCTTCCAGGTGTCCAACGCCCTGCTGGCGGCGGGGCTTTGCATCGCGACGGGCGACGACCCGGTGGCCGTTCTGGCCGCGCTGCCCGGCCTCCAGGGCGCGCCCGGGCGGCTCGACAGGGCCGGCACCCACGCCGGCGCACCGGTTTTCGTCGACTACGCCCACAAGCCCGACGCGCTCGACAAGGTGTTGGCGACTTTGCGTCCCTACGCGCCCGGGCGCCTGATCGTGGTTTTCGGGTGCGGGGGCGACCGGGACGCCGCCAAACGTCCGCTGATGGGCGCGATCGCCGCGCGGGGCGCCGACGTCGTGATCGTGACCGACGACAATCCTCGCGGCGAAGACCCCGCAGCGATCCGCGCCGCGATCCTCGCGGAGGCGCCCGGCGCGACCGAGATCGCCGACCGCCGGCATGCGATCGAGGCCGCCGTTGCCATGCTGCGCGAGGGCGACGTGCTCGTGGTGGCCGGCAAAGGGCACGAGACGGGGCAGATCGTCGGAAGGACCGTGCTGCCGTTTTCAGACCACGACGCCATCCGGACGGCGATCGCGGAGACAGGCCGATGACGCTTCTCTGGTCGGGCTTCGGCCTCGTGACACCGCTGAACGCCCGCCTGTCCGGCCCCGTGCCGGACGCCGTGTCGGGCGTGTCCATCGATACCCGCACGCTTGAGCCGGGCGACCTCTTCGTCGCCCTCACGGGGGATGCGGGCAACGGGCACGACCATGTCGGCGCCGCCTTCGGCAAGGGAGCGGCCGCCGCGGTGGTCGACGAGGCCCATTACGACGCCGTTCGTGGTCTCGGGCCACTCTATGTCGTGCGGGATACGCTGGCCGCGATGGAAAGCCTCGCCCGCGCCGCCCGGGCCCGTTCGGATGCCAAGATCGTGGCCGTCACCGGCTCGGTCGGCAAGACGGGCACGAAGGAGGCCCTGCGGCTGGTGCTTGAAGGCGCGGGCGAGACCCATGCTTCGGCGGCCTCCTACAACAATCATTGGGGCGTGCCGTTGAGCCTCGCCCGCTTTCCAGCCTCGGCACGCTTCGGCGTGTTCGAGATCGGCATGAACCACGCGGGCGAGATCGAGCCCTTGACCGCCATGGTCAGGCCGCATGTCGCGATCGTCACAACGGTCGCCCCCGTCCATCTCGAGTTTTTCGCCTCCGTGTCCGATATCGCCGACGCGAAGGCCGAAATCTTCTCCGGCCTCGTGCCGGGTGGAACGGCCATCATCAACCGCGACATCGACACTTTCGGCCGACTGGCGAGGCGCGCCGAAGCCTCCCCGGCCGGCCGGGTGCTGACCTTCGGCGAACATCCCGAGGCGAACGCGCGGCTGCTCGGCATCCAAATGGATGCCGAAGGCTCGACGATCGACGCCTCGATCAACGGCAACCCGATCCGCTTCCGCCTCGGCGCGCCCGGCAAGCATCTCGCCCTCAACGCGCTCGCGGTGCTGCTCGCCGCCGACGTCATGGGGATTCCGGCTTTCCTGGCCGGGCTATCGCTCGGCCGCTATTCGGCCGGGCCCGGACGCGGGGCGCGGACGAGGCTGCCGATCCAGGGGGGCGCCTTCACGCTGATCGATGAAAGTTACAACGCCAACCCCGCCTCCATGCGGGCCGCGATCGCGCTCCTAGGGGCCACCAGCCCGGCGGAGAACGGACGTCGCATCGCGGTGATCGGCGAAATGCGCGAACTCGGACCCGATTCGGCCGAACTCCATGAGGCGCTCGCCGAGGACCTCGCCGCCAACGAGGTCGACCTGCTGTTCGCGGCCGGCGCGCTGGCCCGGCCCTTGTTCGATGCCATGCCGACCAGCCGGCAAGGGTTGTGGGCGGCGCAATCGGCCGCTATCCAGGCGCCGCTGGCCGACACGCTCCGGGCGGGCGACGTCGTGATGGTGAAAGGCTCCAACGGAAGCCGGATGGGGCCGGTGGTGGCCACGTTGAAAAGCCGGTTCGGCGACGCACCGACGGGCGACGGCCAAGTGGCGGCGGGCGATGCCCCCGCCCGGACGCGGCCTGAGGATCGACCATGCTGACCTGGCTCACGGACCTGGCGGGATATTTCAGCCCGCTCAACCTGTTCCGTTACCTTACCTTCCGGACCATCGGGGCCACCGCCACGGCGGCGTTGTTCGTGTTCCTGTTCGGCCCGCGCATCATCTCGGCCCTTCGCCTCAAGCAGGGCAAGGGGCAGCCGATCCGACTCGACGGCCCGCAGTCGCACCTGCTCACCAAGAAGGGCACGCCCACCATGGGCGGCCTGATGATCCTGTCCGGCCTCGTGTTCTCGACCCTGCTCTGGGCGAACCTGCGCAGCCCCTACGTGTGGGTGGTGCTGCTGGTGACCCTCGGCTTCGGCATGATCGGCTTCTACGACGACTTCCTGAAGGTCACGAGGCAAACCCACAAGGGCTTTTCGGGGAGCCTGCGCCTCGCCCTCGAAACGCTTATCGCGGGCGTCGCGGTCTGGGCCATGATGAAGGTCGGGCCCGCCAGCACCACGGGCCTCGCGCTGCCCTTCGTCAACGGCTACGTGGTGGATCTCGGGGTGTTCTTCATTCTCTTTGGCGCCTTCGTGGTGGTGGGGGCGGGCAATGCCGTGAACCTGACGGACGGGCTCGACGGCCTGGCGATCGTTCCCGTCATGGTGGCCGGCGCCACCTTCGGCCTGATCGCCTATTTCGCCGGCAACCTGCTGTTCGCCACCTACCTCGGCATCAACCACGTGCCGCAAACGGGTGAACTCGCCGTCGTGGCGGGCGCGCTGGTCGGCGCGGGCGTCGGCTTCCTGTGGTTCAACGCCCCCCCGGCGCAGATCTTCATGGGCGACACGGGCTCGCTGGCCCTGGGCGGCTTGATCGGCACCATCGCGGTCGCCGTCAAGCACGAGGTGGTTCTTTGCATCGTGGGCGGACTCTTCGTGCTGGAAGCCTTTTCGGTCATCGTGCAGGTTTTCTCGTTCAAGTTGACCGGCAAGCGCGTGTTTCGCATGGCGCCGATCCATCACCATTTCGAGCAGCTCGGCTGGTCGGAGCCGCAGATCGTGGTCCGTTTCTGGATCATCGCGTTCGTGCTCGCCCTGATCGGGCTTTCGACCCTCAAGGTGCGCTGACCATGACGCCCGTCACCTGCTGCGCCGACAAGCATCTCGCCCTGTTTGGTCTTGGCGGCTCCGGGGTCGCCACCGCCGAAGCTCTCCTGGCGGGCGGCGCACGCGTGACGGCGTGGGACGATTCTGAACCCTCGCGCGAGCGGGCGCGGGCGCGCGGCGTTGCGGTCGGCGACCTCCGCGACGTCGATTGGACCACCTTCTCGGCCCTCGTCCTGTCGCCCGGCGTGCCGCTCACCCATCCCGAGCCGCACTGGACCGCCAAGCTGGCCCACGACGCCGGCATCGAGGTGATCGGCGACGTCGAACTGTTCTGCCGCGAACGCGCGGCGCGCGCGCCGGACGCGCCATTCGTCGCCATCACGGGCACCAACGGAAAATCCACCACGACCGCCCTGACGGCCCACCTCCTGCGGGCGGCCGGCCAGGACGTGCAGATGGGCGGCAACATCGGGGTGCCGGTTTTGGCGCTGGAGCCGCCCGCCGACCATCGCGTGCACGTTCTGGAGCTGTCGAGCTTCCAGATCGACCTTGCGCCGAGCCTCGCTCCATCGGTCGGCGTTCTGCTCAACCTGACGCCCGATCACATCGACCGGCACGGCACCATGGCGGCCTACGCGGCGCTGAAAGGGCGGCTGGTGGCCCGCTCGGACATCGCCGTCGTGGGGGTCGACGATCTGTTCTGCCGCGCCATCGCCAAGAGCCTGGCGGAAGCCGGGCGACCGCTGGTCACCCTGTCGGTCACGGAGAACCCGGCCGACGTGGTGCTGGAAGGGAGCCGGATCATGCGCCGGCATGGACCCGACCACCTGCCGCTTGCGGACCTGGCCGGCCTGGAAAGCTTGCGGGGCCGGCACAACGCCCAGAACGCGGCAGCGGCCCTCACGGCCGCGCTGCTCGCCCTGCCGCCGAAAGATCCCGGGGCGCAGCGGATGCGCGACGCGCTGCGGACCTTTCCCGGCCTGCCGCACCGGATGGAGCTGGTTGCCCGGCGCGGCCGCGTCCTGTTCGTCAACGACTCCAAAGCCACCAACGCGGATGCCGCCGAACAATCCTTGAGAACCTACCGCGACATTCATTGGATCGTCGGAGGCGTCGCCAAGGATGGCGGGTTGACTCCCCTGGCGCCCTGGTTCTCCCGCGTCGCCAAGGCCTACCTGATCGGGTCTTCGAGCGAAGCCTTCACGACCGAACTGTCCGGAATGGTGCCGATCGAACATTGCGGCACGCTCGACATGGCGGTGCAGGCGGCCGCGCAGGACGCCATTCGCTCAGGGGCCGTCGAGCCCGTAGTGCTGCTCGCGCCCGCCTGCGCGTCCTACGACCAGTTCAAGAACTTCGAGCAGCGTGGAGATCGCTTCCGCAAGCTCGTCGACGCCCTTCCGGCCCTCGCCGGTTCCGCCTGAGGAAAGCGCCCATGGTTTCCCGCGCCCAGAACTCGAGCCTTGCCAACTGGTGGTGGACCGTCGACCGCTGGCTGTTGGCGGCCCTCGGCCTCCTGATGATCCTCGGGATCGTGCTCGCCATGGCGGGGAGCCCGCCGGTCGCAGAGCGGCTCGGCCTGCCGACCTTCTATTTCGTGCGCCACCAAGCCATGTTCATGGTGCCGGCCGCCCTGCTGCTTGTCGCGACCTCGTTCCTGTCCCCGCACCACACCCGCCGCGCGGCGCTGCTGGTTTATTTCGTCGGCATGGGCCTGATCGTCGCCGCCCTGATGTTCGGCCACGAGGTGAAGGGCTCGAAGCGCTGGATCTTCGGCATTCAGCCCTCTGAATTCGTCAAGCCCGCGTTCGTGATCCTCGCCGCCTGGGCCTTCTCGGAAGGGGCGCGCCGACGCGACGTTCCGGGCCACATCCTCGCCCTACTGCTGCTGCCGATCACAGTTGTGC